>CALDCK010000152.1 GCA_937937315.1 uncultured bacterium | reverse complement strand
CGATCTCGAGCGCCGAGAGCCCGAACTTCGAGCGCTCGCCCGTCGACTCGACCCACTTGCCCGCGCCCTTCGTCGTGAGGCGCACCCGCACTCCGAGGTGGGGCCGGATTCCCAGCTCCCGGGCGGTCTTGATCACGAGGTCGATCTCGTCGAAGCGGTCGATCACGACGATCGGAGTGCGGCCGAGCTTCTGGGCCAGCAGTGCCAGCTCCACGTAGGCGTGGTCCTTGTAACCGTTGCAGATGATCAGCGCGTCCGGCGTGTCCAGCAGCGCCAGCGCGACCAGCAGCTCCGGTTTGCTCCCCGCCTCCAGGCCCACGCGTTGGGAGGTGCCGTGCTGGATGATCTCCTCCACCACGTGTCGCTGCTGATTCACCTTGATGGGATAGACACCCCGGTAGCGGCCGCGATAGTCGTACTTGTCGATGGCGTTCTGGAAGGCCTGGCAGAGCCCCTGCACCCGGCTGGCGAGGATGTCCGAGAAGCGGACGAGCAGCGGGGTGCGCAGCCCGCGGTGCTCGAGGTTCCGCACCAGTTGCAGGAGGTCGATTCCGGGGCCTGCCTGGCCCCGCGGAAGCACCTCGACCCGGCCGTCTGCGCTGATACCGAAGAGCCCGTCGCCCCAGTTGGCGACGTTGTAGAGCTCGAGGCTGTCTCGAATGGTCCACCCACGCATCGAAGGGCCTCCGGGCGAACTCGCGCAGACGAGAAGACGAACTGTAGGCCGTCGGCTCGGGGCATCAAAGCACCGGCGCGGCCGGACCCGTGCCGGGCTCAGCCGGGGAGGGGCTCGGTGGTCTGCTCGCCCGTCGAGAGGTCCCGGACGCTGGTCTCGCCCCTCGAGAGCTCGTCGGGGCCGATCAGGTAGATGCGTCGCGCTCCGGAGCGGTCCGCGTCGGCGAGGGCGCGCTTCGGCTTCACCGTTCCGAGGACGAGCTCGACACCGAGGCCGTCCTCGCGCAGGCGCTTCGCCAGGCGGATGGCCGCCGCCCGCTCGGCGTCGCTGAAGGCGTAGACGACCGCGTCGATCTGCCGCGTCAGGTCGGGCAGGGCGCCCTTCTCGACGAGGAGCTCGTGCACGACCGCGTCACCGAAGCCGAAGCCGACCGCCGGGATCGGGGGGCCGCCCAGGGTCTCGAGCAGGTGGTCATAGCGCCCGCCCCCGCAGAGGGCGCGCAGCTTGCGGTCGGCGTCGAAGGCCTCGAACACGACGCCGGTGTAGTAGGCGAGGCCACGAACGATGGACGCGTCGAACTCGACCCGGTCCGCCACGCCGTAGGCGTCGAGCAACTCGAAGAGCCGCTCCAGGTCCTTCCGGGCCTGGGACTCGGGCCCCGCCTCGTCGGCAGCCGCGCCGAGGTCGCGCAGGCCCAGCCAGTCCACCACCTGCCGGGCATCCTGGGGCGGCAGCCGGATCTCGCCGGCGGGATCTGCGAGCTGTTCGACGACGGCGTCGGCGCCGATCTTGTCGAGCTTGTCGATCACGACGCACAGAGCGGGGAAGACCTCGCCCCGATCGCGCAGTACGCCGGCGCGCAGGGTCTCCTCCAGGAGGGCCCGGCTGTTCAGGCGCATGCGCACGTCGCCGGGTGCGAGGCCCAGCCGGTCCACCAGGGCAAAGATCGCGGCGATCAGCTCCGCCTCGGCCGTCACCCCCGGCTCCCCCCAGACGTCCATGTTCCACTGGTAGTGCTCGCGCCGGCGGCCCCGGGTGGCGCGTTCGTAGCGCCAGCACTGGGGGATGCTGTACCAGCGCAGCGGGAGCCGGAGCCCCCCCGCTCGTGCCATCACCATCCGCGCAATCGACGGCGTGATCTCTCCGCGCAGCGCGTAGCGCCGGTCGTGGAGCTCGAAGTGGTAGAGCTGATCGACGATCTCCTCACCGGCCTTGCGGGTGAAGAGCTCCTCGTGCTCGAGTACTGGCGCGTCCACGCCTTCGAAGCCGAAGGCGTGGGAGACGGCGCGGAAGTGGTCGAAGAGCCACTCGCGGAGGCGGTGGTCCTCCGGGTAGAAGTCCCGCGTGCCCCGCGGCGCCTTCAGGGCTCCCCTGCTCACGGGCTTCGAATATCACAGACGCCCGCGAGGCGCCCCAGCCGATGCGCTCCCATGGGGACCGCCATTTGCTAATACCCTTCATTCCATCCGGAGGAGCCCGAATGTCCCGTTTCGAGTCGTCGATCGCCTTTCTGACCTGCCTCGCCCTCGGCACCCTGGCCTGCGGCTCCGGCGAAGAGCCGAGCTCGAAGCCGGCCCCGACGCCGGCGGCCTCCGAGACCCGGGCCGCGCCGCCCGCCGAGGCCCCGGCGCCGGTCGCCGCGCCGGATCTCCCCCGGGCGATCGTGCTCGCCCTGGCCCAGTTCACCCAGGTGGACGGCAAGCCGACGCCCGGAGCCGCCCGGCTCGAGTTCCTCTATCGGAGTGGCGGCCAGTGGCAGGTGCAGGCCCTGGAGGACCCGGAGAGCAATGTGTTCCACAAGGCCATGACCTACGGGGCCGAGGGGGACGAGAGCCTGCTCACGATGGGGGGGACCGCTGCGATCGCGAAGCGCTGGCGCCCCGAGGCGGGAGATCTCGTGGGCGAGGTCCTGTGGCAGAAGGATTTCGGCGGAAAGTTCAGCCGCATGCGCGACGCTGAGGTGGGGGACTTCTACGGGGATGGCTCCAAGGCCATTGCCGTGGCGACCCACGACCAGGGGGTCGTCGCGGTGCTGCGGCCCCAGCCGGAAGGGGGCTTCGAGGTCGTCGAGCTCGACGCGAAGCCCGACACCTTCGTGCACGAGATCGAGGTCGGCGACCTGGACGGCGACGGGACGCTGGAGGTCTACGCCACGCCGAGCGAGCCGAATCGGCTCGACGGCTCTCCCCAGTCGGGCGAGGTGGTCCGCTACACGCCGGCGAAGGGTGGCGATCGGACCGTCGTGGCAGATCTCGGTGACCGTCACGCGAAGGAGATCCTGGTGGACGACGTCGACGGCGACGGCCGGGACGAGCTCTACGTGGCCGTCGAGGGCCACATGGGAGCGGACAAGTCCCTGGAGCACCCGGTGGAGATCCGCCGCTACGGAGCCGACACGCCGCCGGATGGCGGGGTCGTGATCGCGAAGATCCAGGACCGCCTCTCGCGCTTCCTCACCGCTGGAGACGTCGACGGCGATGGCGCGAAGGAGCTGGTGGCGGCGGCCTTCAGCAGCGGGCTCTGGCTGCTGCGACCCGGGGACGATCCGGACGGCGAGTGGGAGATCGAGCTGATCGACCGCGACTCGGCGGGCTTCGAGCACGCCGCAATCCTCACGGACCTCGACGGCGACGGGCTCGATGAGCTCTACGTGGCCAGCGATCGCCACAAGGAGGTGCGCCGCTACGTCTGGGACGGCAAGCGCCTGGCTCGCGAGGTGATCTACCAGCGTCCCGATGCCCGCCCCATCTTCACCTGGAACCTGATGCCCGTTCCCATAGCCCTGGTTCCAGGGCTGTAGGAACGGGTTCGACTTCGCTCGCCTGCGGCTCGCTGCGCGCGCCTGACCGGTCGGCTCCGCCTCCCTGGGGCGCTTGCACGGTCGAGGGCAGCGCTTCGGTCGCTCCCGGCAAGCCGGTCCGCTTCGAGCTCGAGCCCTGCTCGTCGCGGCAGGGGGCGCGCGCGTCGTCGGGGGCGGGGCGTTGGGCGCTACGGCATGGGTCTCCTTCGTGGGGA
>CALDCK010000151.1 GCA_937937315.1 uncultured bacterium | reverse complement strand
GACTGCGCGCAGCGTGGTGAAGTCGAGCGCCTGGCGGATCGCCACGACCACCGCGACGAAGGTCCACAAGCGAGCCGCGAGGTCGATCGAGAGGCCGAGCGCGGCCGGCGGCACGAAGACGAACACGCGCAGCAGCGCCGGTGTGAACGCGAAGCCGGTGGTCCTGAGGACTTCGCTGAAATCTGTCTGGGTGTCCGGACCGCGAAAGAACGAGGCGCCCACCATGAACGCGACCGCAGAGCCCCCTACCCAGAGCACCATGGGTTCGATTCCGGCGAGCCCGATGCGAAGGGTCAGTCCGTCCGAGGTGAGGCCGATCGGCTCGGTGCGGAGCCACTCCGAGAGCGCGCCGGCCGCGCAGGCCGCGAGCACGATGAGGCCAGACTGCCGGATCGAGCGGCGATCGGCCTCCACCTCTTCGTACGTGTCCGCGTGCAGGCGGGCCGCCCCCCACATGCGCCGCAGCACCTCGCTCAAGACTCGTCGTCCGGAAGAAGGCGCCGGATCAGCTGCTCCAGGGCTCCGCGCACACCGACGCGTTCCGAGGCGTCGTTGAATCCGCGCAGCACCGCTTCCGTGGAGTTGCATTCCACGCGTTCCCCACGTGAGTCGCTGCAAGAGAGCTCGATGTCGACGCGTCGCTCGAGGTCGACCGCGGCGGAGCGCAGCGCGGCGCGATAACGCGTGTCGGCCGCGCTCGACGCGTAGGCGCGCTCCAGGAGCTCGTTCCAGCGCTCCAGGCGGCTCACGATGGCAGGGTCTCCACCCGGCGTGGCGGCCGCTCTCGCCGCGAGACGGTAGTAGCCGTAGGCGAGAGAGGAGAGCGCGAGGTAGGCGTCGGGCGCTGCGGCGCCCTTCTCCACGTCGCGCTCCACCCGTGCGAGGTCGCTCTCGGTCGCCTCGCCTTCGAGGGCCGCGAAGAAGCCGCGGTAGCTCTCGCGGGCCGGGGACAGGCAGCTCGGCTCCTCGCCCCTGGCGGGCAGCGGACAGTATGCGCCTGGCTCGGCCGCTCCTCCTGCCGCGTTCGAGCCCGTCGCGAGCGCCAGGACGATCCAGGCGCCCGCCAGCGCTCCGGCCCCTCCGGCGCGCCCGGCCGGCATCACCCGGCGTCGAGGCGCGGCAGCTCGAAGCGCAGACCCGAGACCAGGCCCAGCCAGATGGGCCCGCGGCGGAAGAACCGATCCGGCTTCGCAAGGCCATCGGCGCGGATCTCCACCTCCGCCTCGACGATCTCCACGCGATCGTCGAGCTCGCCCACCGCACGCACATTGGGAATGGGCTCGAACCCCTTGCGCAGGTACACGCTCTCCACGGATCCGGCCTCGAGCTGGGGCGACGTCGGGTCGTTGAACTCCGCGTGTGCCACGGTTGCCTCCCCCGTGGGGGCGAGCACGTAGCGGTCCTCGGCCCGCCGCCGCAGCGAACGTCCGTGGGAGAGGGCCAGCCGAAACTCCCGACCGGCGCCGCCGCGCAGGCCGAGAAAGAGCGGGTCGTCGGAGGCTGCCATCAGGCTGTCGCCAACCTTAAGGCGAACCTCGATCCGAACGATGGGGAAACGTAGCGAGCCATTCTCGGCCACGACCGGCTCCGTGGGCGCTTCGGGTGCAAGGACAGCGGGGAGGGTAGATGCGGGCGAGGCCGAGGGTCAAGGCGAGGCACGGGACGGCGGAAACGGCTGGCGGGGAGCTCTGAGCATTTGGAATCGATACCCAACAGGGATGAGGGCGTGAGCGGGATGGCCGAAGAGCCTGCCGACCCGTTCGGCCTCGCGAGTACGCCGAGCGCGTACGTCCCGCGGGCAGCCAGCGAGCGCGCCCTTCACGAGCTCGACCGAGCCCTTCGGGACCGGCGCGTCCCCGCCCTGCTGGGCCCCCCCGGCCTGGGCAAGACGCTGCTGCTCCAGCGCATCGCCGCGCGGGTGGGGCACCGTGTGCGGCCGATCTACGTCCCCTACTCGCCGCTCTCGATCTCCGAGCTCTGTGCGCTCGCCCTGGGGCTCGCCGAGCGCCCGCCCTCACCGGACCCGGTGGCGGCCCTTCTCAACCACTCCCGGGAGCTGCGCCTGCAGCGCTCGGGACTGCTGCTGCTCATCGACGACGCGGGCGCGCTGCCGGTCGAGACCGCGGAGGCCCTCGTCGGGCTCGTCGAAGCATCGCGCGGGGCGTTGTCGGTGGCGCTCGCTGCGATCGACAGCGAGGAGAGCGCCCGGGTGTGTGCCGCATTCGGCGACCTCCTGGAGACGATTCCGCTCACCGAGGTGATGTCCGAGGAGGAGACGCTCGACTACGTCGAGCGCCGGCTGGCGATCGCCGATGCGCCGCCGGAGCTGCGCGCCGCCTTCGACGAAGACACGGTGATGGATCTGCACGCTGCTTCGGAAGGCGTGCCGCGGCGCCTCAACGTCGCGGCGCAGGCCATCGTGAGAAGTTTCCTGCCCGACGGGCCGCGCATGCCGGGCCTCCCAGAGCCGAAGGACGAGACTCCATTCGGGGTCGAGGACGGAACGCTGGAGTCGTCCTCCGCAGAGGTCGTCTCGTCCAGGGACGACCCCTCGATGGAGCCGCTGGAGCACGCCCCGTACCCGATGGGAGAGTCCGTCGGCCCGGAGCCCGGGATCGACTCCGAGCCGGAGCCGGACTTCGGCTTCTGTCTGGACCCCGAACGCGACGAGGAATCCGAGATCGCAGAGGGGCCCTGCTTCGACGCGGAGCTCGAAGACGAGGCGGAATCCGGGTTCGAACGGGTTCGGGAATTCGAGCAGGAGGAGGCGTTCGATCCGGAGTTCGAGCACGAGCCGGAATACGATCCCGAGGAGGAGTTCGACCCGGGTCCCGAGTTCGAAGACGACCTCGATGGCGAGCCAGATCTGGGGATCGAGCCCGGCTCGGCTCTCGATGGTGAGCCTGCGGTCGAGGGAGACCGCGAGCCGATCGACGCCGGTGCATCGCCATTTCAGGAAGCCGTCGCGATGCTGCGCGACCTCCACGGCGTGAGGATCGAGGCCTACTCCGAGCGCGACGACCGCCCCGAGGCTGACGCGCCGTCCGCAGCGACGTTCTTCGGTCAGATGTTCCACGAAGCGACGCCAGCGGCCGAAGACCTGGCCGCGCTGGGGTCGCGAAAAGGTGCGCGTACCACCCAGGAAGGCGACGGATATCACGTCGTGGACCGTCACCCCGTCAGCTCCGGGGACGAGGAGTCCACTCCCGTCTCCGC
>CALDCK010000150.1 GCA_937937315.1 uncultured bacterium | reverse complement strand
TGTCTTCGTCTACGGTGTGAAGGCTGCCTCGGGAGCGCCAGGCGAGAAGGACGTGGTCGCGGCCATCGTTCCCGAGGGCGCCTCGGAGTTCTCGCCTTCCTCGGTCTTCGAGGCCTGCCGTGCGAGCCTCGAGTCCAACTTCGTGCCCAGCTATCTCCATGTGGTGGACGAAATCCCGAAGACGGCCTCCGAGAAGCCCCAGGAGCGATTTCTCCTCGAAGCATTCGAGGGAAACCCCGAAGCGGTCTTCACCGAAGAGCGCGGCGAGTCTCGACATGAGTGAACGAGTGACTGAATCCGGCGTCCCCCTGAAGCGGTTCTATACGGCTGCCGATGTGTCGTCCGGAAGCGATGACGCGGCATCGCGACTACGCCTCAGCGACCCAGGCGAGTATCCCTATACGCGCGGCCGACTGGCGAGTCCGCGGCGGCGCGACTCGTGGATCTCGCAGGAGCTCTCGGGTGAGGGCACCCCTCGTCGTTCCAATGAGCAATTCCGTCAGCTCATCGAGAAGGGCGCTCGCGGCCTGGATGTGATCGGTGATGCACCGACGATGTCTGCGATCGATCCCGATCATCCCCTGGCGCGACACGCCGTCGGCAACACCGGGGTTTCGATCTGCCGGCTCAAGGACTTCGAAGACCTCTACTCGAACCTGCCCCTGAACGAGCTGACGCTCTCTCACTCCCTGCCGCCGGGCGCCTTCGCGATTGCGTCGCTCCATCGCGTTGCGAGGCGGCGCGCCTTCGACCCCAAGGAGCTGCGCGGCTCGACGATTCTGCTGCCCGCCTATTGCGAGGACTGTAGCTACCAGATCCACATGCCCTACGACCTGCGGATGCGCCTGGCGCTCGATTCGATCGAGTTCGCCGCGACCGAGATGCCCCGCTTCCACGCCTTCCTCGAGGACACCTACTACATCAGCGATGGAGGCCTGAACGCAGTCGAGGAGATGGCGCTCGGCTTCGTGGAGATCCGCGAGATCGTGCGCTCACTGATCGCTCGTGGCCTCGACGTCGACTCCTTCGCTCCGCGCATCGCGATCCTGGTCAACTGCCGGATGGATCTATTCGAGGAGGTGGCGAAGATCCGAGCCACCCGGCGCATCTTTGCGCGCATGATGCGCGAGGAGTTCGGCGCCAAGGATCCGCGTTCGTGGTCCTGTGCGATCACAGCGCATACTTCCGGCCTCTCGATGACGCTGGCCCAGCCGGTCAACAATGTCGCGCGCGGTGCGGTGCAGGGGGTCGCGCTCGCGCTCGCAGGCGTACAGGCGGTCGAGATCTCCTGCTTCGACGAGGCCTACCGTACGCCAAGCCACGATTCGCACATGGTCAGTCTGCGAACCCAGCAGATCGTGCAGCTCGAGGCCGGTGCCGATCGCGTGGCCGATCCGCTCGGAGGCTCGTACTTCGTCGAATCGCTCACCGACGAGCTGGAGCGGCGAATCCTCGAGATGGTCAGCAGGATCGAGTCGATGGGATCGCTGAAGTCCGTATCCGAGAGTGGCTGGTTCAGGCAGCTCTTCCAGGATGCGATGACACGGCGAGCGGATGCGATCCAGGATGAGTCCATGGTGCAGGTCGGATTGAACGCCTTCGAGATCCCGGAAGAGGAGGATCGGCTGCTGCGCGACCACAGTGAATCGAAGCTGGAGCCGTGCTGGGATCGCATCGACGAGATCAGGGACTGGAAGGAGACTCGCGATGCCGGCGCAGTCGCCGAGCACTTCGCGCGACTTCGGGAGGCCGGCGCGACGACCAGCGGCAATCTCATCGAGCCCATCGCAGATGCGCTCGAGGCCCAGCTCACGCAGGGTGAGATCGCCGGAGCGCTGCGCCTGGGCGCCGGCGAAGCCTACGATCCGCTGGGCCAGATGGAGCCTCCCGTCTGATGACAGGCGATCGCCCCATCCGAATCCTGCTCGCCATTCTGGGCCTGGATCAGCACGAGGCCGGTGCTTTCGCGGTCGCCGCGCTGCTGCGCGATGCGGGCATGGAAGTGATCTATCTCGGCCGATTCGGAACGCCCGAAACGGTGGTCGGTGCGGCTCTCGACGAGGGTGTCGACGTCATCGGGCTGTCGTGCCATTCCTGGGAATATCTCTACTACCTCGATGAGCTGATGGATCTCTTGAAGCAGCGCGGGCTCGATGTCCCCGTGGTCGTAGGGGGCTCTGTGCTCTCCGGGGAGGATCGGACCGCGATCCAGCGCAAAGGCGTTGGCGCGACGTTCGGTCCGGGATCCGACTCGGCCGAGATCGTGGAAGAGATCCGCCGCCTCGCCGAAGGCCGGGGCGCGCCGTGATCAGGCGAGGTAGTCGTGAATGACTTCGCCGTCGCCCAGCGTGAATTGATAGTCGAGGTAGAGCCCGCCGGTCACCTGCTTGATCGGGATCGTTTCGAGCCGATCCGCGGGAGAGGAGCCGAAGGCGAGCGTCGCAGCGCCCTTGTAGACATCGTGGGTGACGAGGTTGGTCAGCGTGGTCGAGGTCAGCTGATCGATATCCGGGGGTGCAGAAAGCGATACGTTCGGAATGAAGCGATGCGCGATCCACTCCGGCGTGCCCCCGAGATCCTCCTCCGACCCGAGCTCGGCGAGGTGCACCGCAGCGTCGATGAGCGTGCAGCCGCCGCGCTCGACGGTGGTCTTGACCACATCGTCCTTCATGTCCAGCGTCAGGCGGCCGAGCTTCTTCGGGAAGCCCCAGATCTCACGCC
>CALDCK010000149.1 GCA_937937315.1 uncultured bacterium | reverse complement strand
GCCGGGGCCTCGGCTCGGGGCACGAAGAGCTGGAAGCCCGGGTCGCCGGACCAGCCGTAGGCCGCGACGACGATCGGCGTCCCACCGAGGGTCGCGTCGCACCCCGCCTCGGGGGAGAGACCCAGGGTTGCGCCGCAGGCGGTCTCCAGGATGGAGGGGGCCCGAGGACCCTCCAGCGCAAAGCGCGTCCAGTCCGCGCTGTCGTCGTCCAGCCGAACGTCGTCCGCAATCACGTAGCGCTCGAGGCGGGTCCGGACGTCCGCCAGGACCCCGCCCTCGAGCTCCAGCCAGTAGGCCTCGCCCCGCAGCAACACGTGGAGGTCGGCCAGGATGCGACCCTTCGGAGACAGGAGCAGGGCGTAGCAGCCCGACGCTTCGGGCCCGGGCGCGAGCCGGCCCACGTCGTTGGAGAGCATGCCGTCGAGCCAGCGGCGGCGGTCGCCGCCTTCGACCCGGAGGATGCCCCGGTCGGCCAGGGCAAAGAGGCCGGCGCCGCGCCGCACCCGGGCGGCGCGCTCCACCGCGCCGACGGTCAACGCGCGTCGCCCGACGAGCGCGGCGCACCTGCCTCGGCGGGCAGCGCCGGCGGGCCGTAGAGCGCCGTGGCCCGCGCCTGCTGGGCAGCCGTCCACTCGGCGAAGCGCTCACGGGAGACGTCGAAGTCGTGCTCGTTGTCCACATCCACCCCGCAGCCTCCCGCCTCGGTCACGATGCAGCGGAAGTCGCAGCGCAGCAACGTGCTGCAGCCCGCCTCGATCCGCGCCACGGGAAGACGCTGACGCAGCCAGTCCGCCAGGCCCTTGAAGCCACGGCGATCCGCCAGGCTCGCAAGGTGCATCAGGACGTAGAAGGTCACGATGGCGAGCCCCCCGCGCTCGCTGCGCAGCAGTCGCCAGGCCAGGGCGAGGGCGTTGCCGAGCTGCTTCTGATAACGATGCTCGTACATCTCCTCGATGTAGAAGCGGTTCGCGATCTTCCCGGGGCGGATCACGTGGAGGTTGCTCTGGCGGAAGCGACCTTCGCGCATGTTGAAGTATGCCATCCGGATTCCCGGCCGGTCGGCCTGGGGATAGAAGGCCTCCATGGACTCCTCGGTCACGAGCCCCATGGCGTAGTCGCAGCGGCGGGCGAGGGCCTGCTCTACGAAGGCCGATATCTCCTGGGGAGTCGCGAAGGGAATATCGGCGGAGAGGTAGAGCACCGCCAGCTCGCGATCTGCGGGCTCGGGATCCCGGCCCTCGGGCGGTGCACCGGGCAGCAGGCGCCGGTAGGTCTCCCAGCCGTTCTCGTAGAGGTTCCGGAACTGGGGGACGAGGTGGAGGGGCTTCGTCAGGGTCGCTCGCACGGACTGGTCGAAGACCGCCTCGAGACGCTCCCCGTTCCCCACGACCCACACCTCCGAGACCTCCGGCACGGCCTGGAGGGCCTGCACGGCGTGCAGCACCAGGGACCGCGTGTCGATCTCGAGATAGGCCTTGCTCTCGCCGTAGATCGCCTTCGCCGCGCGCCGGTCGCCGGCGGTGACGATGGCAGGAATGGACATGGGGCGATCCCTCGGCAGTGGGCTCCGGCAGCGGACCCCTCGGGAGCCGTGCCGGAGAGAGCGAGCCATCTGCTGGCGAAGTCCGCCAGTTTGCGGGCCTTCGCGAGAGAGCGCCACGCCCCGGCTCCGGATCGGCGGAGACGCGACGGCCGCCGGGCACCCGGGGAAGCTCCGGGGGAATGGCATCGAGCTGGGCTGCGACGTCATCCCGACGGCCCCTGTGCGACCCTGCCCCCACCATGGATGAGGCCCGACGTCGCGGAATTCTCTGGGCGCTGGGCGCCGCCGCCGGGATCGCGGGCTGGGCGATTCCGTGGAAGCTCGCGAGCGCCGAGGGCGCGGCCAACGCCAACGCTCTGCTCCTCCTGACCTTCGCCGCCCTCTTCAGCAGTCTCTACAACCGGCTGCGCCCCGGCGAGAGACCCGGCCACACGCGCCCGGACTGGATGTTCGCCGCGGCGCTGGCGGCCCTCACCCTTCTCGGCAACGTCGCCAGTGCCGAAGCGATTCGCGGGCTCTCGCCGGCATTGCTGAGCGTGGCCCAGCGCGGCGAGATCATCCTGGTCGCGCTGCTGGCCTGGCCCCTCGTCGGCGAACGTCCGGATCGGCCCTTCTGGCTCGGCGCCGCCATCGCAGTGGGCGGGCTCGTCATCCTCCAGGCTCCCTTCGAGGCCGCCGACCCGCACGCGGTGAGCTTCGCCTGGGCGGGCCTCTCGGTCGTCGCCTTCAGCAGCATGGCCGTGCTCACGCGGCGCTTCATCCACGGGGTCGACCCGGCGCGCATCAACGGCCTGCGGCTGTGGCTCTCGGTGTTGATGTGGTTCGCGTGGTACGGCGTCCCGCCGTCGCTGCTCGAGGTCACACCGGCACAGGCCGGCTACACGAGCCTCGCCGCCTTCTGTGGACCCTTCGCGGGCCGTATGGCCATGATGACCTCCGCCCGCTACCTCGAGGCGCGCCTTACCACCTTGGCAACCCTGGCAGCCCCGCCGTTGACGTTGTTGCTCACGATCCTCGTCCTGACGGAGACACCGACGAGCCGGGAGATCGCCGGGGGCCTCGTAATGCTCATCGGCATCGCCATCCCGGTGCTCGGCGGCTCCGGGGCGGGCAGACGCAGCCGCGGCCCTCGGGGGGTCAAGACGCCCGACGCGGCCCGAGACCGACTCGAGCGTTGATCTCCCGACACCATGGCGGTAAAAGGGGCGGCACGCCTTCGAAGAAGGAGCGACCGCCATGTCCAGCCTCTACGAACGCCTCGGTGGGACCGATGGCATCACGACGATCGCGAGCGACATCGTAGACTTCCACCAGAAGAACCCCCGGATCGCGCCGCGCTACGCGGACTCCGACGTCGCAGCGGTAAAGAACGCAGTCGCCACGTTCTTCATCTCCGGCTCCGGAGGGCCCGACGTCTACGAGGGCAAGGACATGTTGAGCGCACACCGCGGCATGAACATCGACGCCGCGGAGTTCGTGGCGGCGATCGACGACGTGATGGCAGCGCTCGACAAGAACGGCATCGGCCAGAGGGAGAAGGAAGAGACCCTCTTCATCCTGTACAGCCTGAAGGGGGAAGTCCTTCACGTGTAGTGCTCTGTCTGCCACAACGGGTGCGCGACACGCGCGTCCCTCGAGAAGGACGACTTCAGATGACGCTCGACCAGGGAATCATTCGCTTCGACCCCGAGGGACCGCCGGGGCAGGGCCTCCGGCCGGTCGTCGAGATCACGCCTGACATGGTCCAGGAGGGTTCGGCCTCCGAGCTCTGCCACAACTACTACACCTCTCCCTCGGGTGTGCTTAGCGCGGGCGTCTGGAGGTGTACGCCCCATGCATTGAAGTTCGGCCCCTATCCCGTCGATGAGTTCATGCTCGTGCTCGACGGCTCGGTGAGCATCGTTCACGAAGACGGACACGAGGAGATCTTTCGCGCCGGCGATGCCTTCGTGATTCCAAAGGGACTGCCCTGCCAGTGGAAGCAGACCGAGAGCATCCACAAGATCTATGTGATCCTCGACGACCCGAAGTCACCCATCCCCGACGAGCCAGTCTCGAAACGCGCGATCCGTCTCAACGCGAGCAAGGGGCTCGAGGAGCTGGAGCTTCCGAATCCGGAGTGCTTCGAGGGCGGCACGCCGATCCAGGAAGACTGCTCGGCCTTCGAAGACACGACCGGCCGCTTCTTCGCGGGCACCTGGACCTGCAGCCCCATGCGCCGCAAGGCCCGGCGCTTCGGCCGGATCGAGCTGATGTGCCTGCTCGAAGGCGGCATGACCCTGACCGACGACACGGGTGCCGAGCACTCCTTCACCGCGCCCGACGTCCTCCTCGAGCTTCCCGATACGGTCAGCGCGTGGACGAGCACGAAGGACGTGCGGAAGTACTACTGCATCTTCGAGGGGTAGCCCCTAACCACCTGGCGTGACGCGCACCCGCACGTGCTCCGGGCAGCGGATGAAGAAGATCGGCACGTAGGGCGGGGGATCCTCGACGAGCCGAAGCTCGGCGATCCGCTCCACGGCCGCACGCAGCGCGATGTTGGCTTCGAGGCGCCCCAGGGATGCGCCCAGGCAGTGGTGGATGCCGGCGCCGAAGGCGAGGTGGCGGTTGGGGTTGCGTGCGAGGTCGAAGCGATCGGGGTCGGGGAAGTGCTCGGGGTCGCGGCCCGCAGCGCCGAAGAGCAGCAGCACCTTCGTCCCCTCCGGGATCTTCACCCCGTGGAGCTCGACGTCGCGCGTCGTATGGCGAAACAAGCCCTGGTTGGGCGCGTCGAAACGCAGGGACTCCTCGACCGCCGAGGGAATGAGCGAGGGATCCTCGCGCAGGCGCTGCCAGTCCTCCGGCCGACGCGCGAGGGCGAGAAAGAGGTTGCCGATGAGGCCCGTGGTCGTCTCGTTGCCGGCGACCAGCAATGACAGGCAGAAGGACAGCACCTCCGGAACGGTCAGGGTCTCGCCCTTCAGATTGGATCGCATCAGCTTGCTGATCACGTCCTCGCCCGGCTCCCTCTGGCGCTCCGCGATGACCGCCGAGAAGTAGGCGTCGAACTCCTTCTGGCTCTGTCTCGGGTTCACCCGGCCGCCGATCGCACCCACGATGTCGTCCGACCACTTTCGGAAGCGCCCGTGGTCTTCGCGCGGGACGCCCAGCATCTCGGCGATCACGGCGACGGGGATCGGGATCGCGTACGTGTCGATCAGGTCGGCCTCGCCAGCTGCGAGGATGGCGTCCACACACTCGCGCGCGGCCTCCT
>CALDCK010000148.1 GCA_937937315.1 uncultured bacterium | reverse complement strand
GCCCGCCGGATCCCGTGCGCGGTCGAGTCGAACGGATCGGGTCGAGGTCTACTCGACGACGATCGTGGCGCGCTCGATGAAGAGCTTCTCGGTCGGCCGCCCCGACCTGCTGCCGCGCTTCTCGAGCTCGGTGAGGGTGCCCGCACCCTCGACGACCTCACCGAAGATGGTGTGCTTGCCATCGAGGTGCGGCGTCGCCTTGAAGGTGAGGAAGAACTGGCTGCCGTCCGTGCCGGGACCGGCATTGGCCATGCTCAGGATTCCCGGCTTGGAGTGCTTGACCTTCTTGTCGAACTCCCCGGCGTACTGATATCCGGGGCCTCGGGTGCCCGTGCCCGTCGGATCGCCACCCTGGGCCATGAAGCCCGGGATCACCCGATGGAAGGGGACGTCGTCGTAGAAGCCGACCTTGGTGAGGTAGACGGTGCTCGACACGTGCATGGGCGCCACGTCCGGCATCAGGCGAATGCCGATGTTCCCGACGTTGGTCTCGAGCAGCCACTTGTAGGTCTTCGACGCATCGAACTCGACCTTCGGCGGGCGGGGAAGCTTGAGCTTCCACTGGCCACCCGACTTGTCGATGTCCTGCGCCGCGATGAAGGCCTCGATCTCCGCGACTCCCTTCGCATCGTTTCCGGACACTGCACCCTCCTTCGAGTCCTGGGCCTGACAAGCGAGCGCAGTCAGCAGACCGAACAGCATCGGAAGACCGAGGATCGAAGCTCGCGCGACGAGACGCATGAATAATTCTCCCTTGAATCTGGGCCGCAGAGAGTAACGCCACCTGCGCCACACACCAGCCATTCGCGCGATCGGGCCCTGCTATGTTTGCCCGGATGGGGGGCCTCTACTTCGCCTACGGCTCCAACCTCCACCTGGCGAGGATGCGGGAGCGCGTGCCCTCGGCCGAGGTCGTCGGACGGGCTCGGCTCGGGGGCTTCCGGCTCAGCTGCGACAAGTGCGGCGCCGACGGCTCCGGCAAGGCCAACCTGCGCACCGACTCCCGCGCGGAGGTCTGGGGTGCCCTCTACCGCCTCGACCCGGCAGACTGGCGGATCCTCGACGCCTGCGAGACGCGCTACGAGCGTGTCTCGGTCCGGGTGGAGGTCCTGGCGGAGCCGCGGCCGGCCGAGACCTACATCTCCGAGGCGTTCACCGCCAACCCGGTGCCCTACGACTGGTACTGGCGTCTGGTCCTCGACGGGGCGCGGGAGCACGCGCTGCCTGCGGACTACATCCGCACCCTTCAGGACCAGCCCACCCGGGAGGCCTGAGGCTCCCGGCCCGCGCCCTGCCGGCGAGCGAGGCGCCGGCCGGCTCGTCCGGGCTCAGCCGAGCAGCTCGGCGAGGCGATCGGTGGCGGCGCGAACCTCGTCCGGCGGCGCCGCGGTGTAGCAGAGACGGACCCAGCTCCCGTAGGCCTCGCCGCAGGAGGGCCCCGGGGCCAGCGCCACGCCCGCATCGACACAGTCCTCGAGAAAGCCCCAGATCCCCCGATCGTCGAGTCGGCGCGCCACGTCCACGAAGTGGTAGGTGGCTCCCTCCGGCGGCGGCACGCCCAGACGCCGCGCCGTCTCCTCCCCGATCTCCCGATAGGAGGCGTTGGCCCGGGCGAGCCAGGCGTCGCCCTCGACCAGGGCCAGACGCGCAGCCACCTGACCGACGGTGGACGCCGCGTAGGCGGTGTGGGTCGAGATCTTCAGCGCCTCCGTGATCGCCTCCGGCGGCGCGATCAGGTAGCCCACCCGGTTCCCCGCCATGCCGTAGGACTTCGAGAACGAGAAGGCCGTGAGCGTTCGGTCCGGGGCGAAGCGACCGATCGAGACGTGCTCGCCCCGGTAGACGTACTCCTCGTACACCTCGTCGGAGAGCAGCCACAGCCCTTCCCGGGCGGCGAAGTGCGCGAGGGCCTCGAGCCAGTCCGCCGGGAGGACGCGGCCCGTCGGATTCGACGGCGTGGACACGTAGAGCGCGACGGTGCGCGACGACGTCCGCGCACGCACGGCGGCGACCGCCTCATCGGCGCTCTTCACCCGGTCGTAGAAGGGCACCTCCACCGGCACGGCCCGGAAGGCGGAGACGATGCCCCGGATCAGCGGCCAGAACGGCGCCAGCACCAGCACCTCGTCGCCGGGGCTCGCGATCGCGCCCAGCGCGGAGCTCAGCGCGCCGGTGGCCCCGGCGCTGACCAGGATCCGATCCGGATCGCAGGGGAGCGCGTTGCGCACCCGCACCTTCTCGGCGATGGCCTCGATCAGATCCGGGCGGCCGCGGGTCGGCGAGTAGCCGTGCAGACCCGGATGCTCCGACGTCGACAGCTCCTCGGCCCGGGCGCTGGCCAGCGTTTCGAGCCAGGTGTCTCCGACGTGGAGCGGGCACACCCGGCCGGGCACCTCGCGCAGCTTCCCGGCGATCGGGGAGAACACCGCACCCGGCATCGCCCGGGTGGCAGGAGCGAACGAGGGAGGACGCGGCACCCGGCTTTCAGGTCGCCTCGCTCACGAGGGCGGCGTAGCCCTCGCGGAAGCTCGGGAAGCGAAAGGCGTAGCCGGTGCCGAGGAGCAGGTCGTTCCGGCAGCGCTTGCTCGTGGCGACACGTCCGCTGGGAGCCTCCGTCTCCTTCTCGGCCCGGGGCTCTGGCGATCCGAGGATTCCTGCCAGCCAGCGGAGCACCACGGCATCCTCGGCCGGATCCTCGTCCACGGTGAGGTAGAGGCGCGCCGGCGCCTCCAGCCCCATCAGGTGCTCGAGCGCCCCGACCGCGTCGTCGCGATGGATGCGATTCGTGTATCGCGGCAGGCCCTTGCGATAGGACGCCTGGCCCGTGCGAACCCGGTCGATGAGAGAGGTGCGCCGTGGCCCGTAGATGCCCCCGAGGCGCAGCACCGTGGCAGCGAAGGGGCCGTCCTCGAGGATCGACTCCCCCTCCAACACGCGCTTCCCGCGGAAGTCGGTGGGCTCGGTGGCCGACGACTCGTCGACCCACTCACCCTTCGATTGCCCGAAGACCGACGTGCTCGACAGGAAGAAGATGCGGCGGGGGCTCTGCTTCTGGGCGTCGAGGGCGCCGAGCAGCTGCTTCACCCCTTCGACGTAGGCGGTGCGGTAGTGGGCGTCGTCGGCTCCGGAGGGAGACGCGCTGTAGATCACGAAGTCGAGGCGCGGCGGCAGGTCGCGCAGGGTGCGGGCAACCGCGAGGTCGGCCTCGATGGGCTCCACGCCGAGCGGCATCATCATGGGACGCCGCCGCAGCCCCCAGACTTCGTGCGGACCGGTCACGAGTCGCTGCGCGAGGGCGCCACCTATGTAGCCGCAGCCCGCGATGAGGATCCTGGCCATGTCGGTCTCCCGGTCCGGGGGCGGCCCGAGGGTATACTGCGTCGAATGCGGCCGCTCATCGGCATTCCGCCGTGCCTCGACGATCGCGGCCGCTGGAGAACCGGGCGGCGCTACCACTATCTGGACGCCGCCTACGCGGAGGCCCTGAGCGCCGCCGGCGCGGTGGCCGTGGTGGTCCCGCCGCAGCTGGAGCCCGAGGCGATCGCCGAGAAATTGGACGGCCTGCTCCTGCCCGGGGGCGACGACTTCCCCCCGGACCGGGCCTATCCGGCCGACGTGGCCTTCGATCCGGTCCCGGCGGAGCAGCGGGACTTCGACACCCGGGTGCTGGATGCGGCGCTCCACCGCGGGCTGCCCGTGCTCGGGATCTGCTACGGCATGCAGCTAATCGCCCTCCACAGGGGCGGTGGGCTCCACTACGACCTGCCCACGGATCTCCCCACCGCATCCCCGCACCGCCTGCCGGAGCCCGACGGGCGCCACCCCATCTCCCTCGTGGCCGGATCGCGCCTGGCGGAGATCCTCGGAGATCGCGGGCCGGAGGTGAACAGCCTCCACCATCAGGCCGTCGCCGATCCGGGACGCGGCGTCCAGGTCGTGGGGCAGTCGGCGGACGGCGTGATCGAAGCGATCGAGGCGACGGGCGACGCCTTCGCGGTCGGCGTGCAGTGGCACCCGGAGAAGATGGAGGTCGCCCACCGCGACCGACTCTTCGGCGCATTCGTCGCGGCCTGCCGCGACCGGGGGACATCCCCCGAAAGCGGCGGGGGATCATCCCCGAGGAGCGTCTGAGGCGCCCTCGGATCCGGGCGATCCAGGCTCCCCGGACTCGGCCTCGAGGGCACTCAGCGCCTCCGCCAGGGTCCGGTGGGGCGGATTGAGCGCGAGGGCCCGCCGGATCTCGACCACCGCCTCCTCGTGACGCCCGGCCCGGACCAGGGCCTCGGAGAGCAGGAAGTGGCCCATCCAACGCCCCGGTCTCAGGGCGAGAGCTGCCTCGATGGACGCCACCGCCGCGTCGTAGCGCCCCTCTCGCGAAAGGGCGGCGCCCATCAACAGGTGGGCGGCCGGCTCTGACGGATTGGCTTCGAGAGCGGCCCGGGCGGCGCGCAGCGCGGCCGCGACCCGCCCGGCGTCGAGCTCCCGGGAGCCCCCTCGCGCCAGGCGCCGGGCGAGATGGATGCGGGCAGGTCGGTACTCGGGCAGCTCGCGCACCACTGCCGCGAGCCGCTCGATCGCACCCGAGCTGGCGACCCGTGCCAGGACCGTCTCGCTCTTTGCGCGCCGGAATTCGCCCAGGCGCGCCAGACGATCGGCGCTCGGCGACACCAGGGGAGAGCGCCCGCTCGCGACGAGCCCGCGACGAGCCCGCGCCACGTTGCGGGCGATCCGCTTCGCGGCATCGAGGCCGATGTGGAGCGGGCTCGAGAACTCGAGGAAGAGGTTGTCGTCCGTATTGATGACGGCGTCACGCGCGTAGTCCCGGACTGCAGCATCGTCCATGCCCATCTCGGCCAGGAACGCATAGGGATCGTCGAGTCCTACCGAACCGAGCTGCTGCTTCACCGCCGGCTCCCCCAGGCGTCGCGCCAGATCGTCCCACTCGAGCTCGAGGGGCTCCTGACTGCCGATCAGCAGCGTGTCGTGACTGCTCTGCCAGAGCGAGGTGTGCGGAAAGACCTTCGCGAAGGTCGCGACGACCGAGCGCACGTCGTCGTTGGAGAGCGCCGTGATGGGCAGCCACTGACACATCACGCCACCCGGACCGAGGCGCGCATTTGCGATCCGGTAGTACTCCTCGGTGTAGAGGTAGGCGGACCCCCGGGTGAAGGGATGGATCGGATCCGCGGTGATCACATCGAAGGTCTCGAACGTCGTCTTCAGGAAGTTTCGGCCGTCCTGGATCTCGATGCGCAGTCGCGAATCCGCGAGGGGGTCACCGTTCACGTCGGCGAAGAACGGCCGCGCGCCCAGCACCGCCGGCTCGATCTCGGCGAGGACGAGGCTCTCGAGGCCCGGATGCGCCGTGACGCTCCCTAGGGTGATACCGGTCCCCATCCCGATCACGATCGCCCTCTTCGGATCGGGGTGCATGAGCATGGGCACGTGACCGAGCAGGAGCTGGATGTGTGCATCGACGGGATCGTCCGACGCCACCGCCTTGCCGTTCACGATGAGCGTGCGGTCCCAGCCCTGATCGACGACCGAGACGGTGGAGACCCTCCCCTCGCGGTAGTAAAGGACGGTCCATCCCTCCATGCGACCGCGTACGTCCGCAGCCTCGTCGCGGCCCAGGTAGTAGCGGACCTGGGTGTTCTGGAAGGCGCCGAGCACGTCGACGTTCCAGGGTTGAACCCACATCGGCGACGCGACGGCGATCAGGGCCAGGGCGACGGCCCCGGCCGTCTGGAGGATGCGGCGCGGACCCGGCGAGGCCGCCGCCGCCAGCACGACGCAGCCGTAGACCGTGTAGACCGCCGCTACGACGAGCATGCCGCGCTGCAGGCCCAGGAGCGGAATGAGCACGAAGCCCGCCAGCAGTGAGCCGACGATGGATCCCAGGGTGTTGAGGCCCAGCGCGTCCCCGGCCGACCGGCCGAAGCCGCGGCCGAGCAGCGCGCGCGCCTCGCCCGCCAGGGGAAAGGCCACCCCCATGAACAGACAGGGCACGAGCATGACCAGGAAACCCAGCAACAGAGCCGTGCCGCCACGGATGCGTGGCTCGAGGCCGTAGAGCTCCAGGTTGAGTGGGATCGCCAGCTCGGGCAGCCGGGGGATCCAAGAGGAGGCGATGGCGCTCGACACGCCGATCGCGCACATGGCGATCCCGAACTGGGTGGACGTCGAGAGCCGGCGCAGGGGCAGGAGCGCGTGCAGCCAGCTCCCGAGCCAGATGCCGGTGAGGAAGGCCGCGAGCATCACGGTGAAGCTGTAGGTCGTCGTACCGACCGCGATCGCGATGCCCCGGGTCCAGAGCACCTCGAGGGCGAGGGCGCTCGCGCCACTCACGGCGGTCCCCCAATAGGCGAGCTGCACCGCCCGGCGCTCCCGGGGCGCGAGTCGGGGAGCGGCCGCGAGCTCCTCCTCGGCTCCCGGAACCGGTACCGCCCGGGCGGCGCTGCGGCTGCCCGCGATGGCCGCCAGGCCGATCGCGACGTTCACGGCGGCGGCCACCAGCTGCGAATGCCAGACGCCCAGGGCCGGAATCAGCACGAATCCGGCACCCACGGCGCCGATCACCGCGCCCAGCGTGTTGATCCCGTAGAGCCAGGAGAGCCGGACTCCGAAGTCGCCGAAGCGATCGACCATTCCCCGGGCGAGGATCGGGAGCGTCCCGCCCATCAGGAAGGTGGGCACGAAGAGGATCGCCAGCGCCATGGCGATACGCAGCAGGTTCAGCCCCGGGGTCACCCCCTCACTGCCCAACGCCGCAGCGACGTAGCCGGCGTCGAGGGCCCGCAGCAGCGCCGGCACGATCAACGCGAAGCCGGCGATTCCCAGCTCCAGGACCCCGTAGACGCCGAAGGCGTGGCGAATCCGGTCGGAGCGACGCGCAAAGACGAAGCCGCCGGCCGAGAGGCCCGCCATGAATGCCGCCAGGACGATGCTCGTGGCCTCGAAGCTGGCGCCGAAGACCAGCGAGAGGTCGCGCAACCACGTCACCTGATAGACGAGGGCCGTGGCTCCCGAAAGCAGGAAGAGGACGTGGATCGCAAGACGAAGCCGAAGACTCAAGACGCTACCGAAACCCCGCGCGATCCTATCACTCCGAATCGGACCCTCCGAGGAGAATCCCACCCGCGCCCCCAGCACGACCGCTGGAAGCGGACGCCGCGACCCGGGATACTACTCGACGAGGCAACCGCGCCCTGCTGGGGTCGCCGGGGAGTCCGATGCTCCAGATCCTCTCCATCATCTTCTGGGGCTTCCTGACGACGAGCTCGATCGCCCTCTTTCCCGTGGCCATCGCCGTCTGGGCGCTGACGGCTCTCTTCGATCGACGACTCGTCGTCCTCCACCTCTTCACCTGCTTCTGGGCCTCCCTCTACACCTGGCTGAACCCGGCATGGCCGGTCCACATCGAGGGTCGCGAGAAGATCCGCCGGGACGAGGCCTACGTGATGGTGGCCAACCACCTCTCGCTGCTGGACATCCTCGTCCTGTTCCGGCTGTTCATCCACTACAAGTGGGTCTCGAAGATCGAGAACTTTCGGATCCCCTTCATTGGCTGGAACATGTCGCTCAACCGCTACATCAAGCTCCGCCGCGGCGATCGCGCGAGCGTGGTGCGGATGATGAAAGCCTGCCACGCGACCCTGGCCGCCGGCAACTCCATCATGATGTTTCCGGAAGGAACCCGCTCTCCCAACGGGCGCATGCGCCGATTCAAGCCCGGCGCCTTCGAGCTCGCCCTGAACACCCGGCGGCCGATCCTGCCGATCGTGATCCGCGGCACCTCGGAAGCGCTGCCGAAGCGGGGCTTCGTGCTGCGGGGACGACACCCGATCCGGGTGGATATCCTCGACGAGCTGCCCTACGACAGTTTCAGCGACGAAACCGTCGAAGGCCTGACCGAGCGCGTCCGAAGCGTCATCGCCAGCCATCTCGGCGAGAAGCCTGCGCCCCCGACGGTCACCTAGAGACGGGCGCACCTCGCGCTAGGGCTTCTCCCCGGCGCCGCCCTCCGTCGGCTCCTCGGGCGACTCCTCCTTCGGCCCGTCGGCCGTCGCCGCCGTCGGCTCGCCTCTGCGCTGCGGACCGCCGCGCCGACCCTGGATCGCCTCCTGGCAGGCGGGAGAGAGCTCTTCGCGGTGGCCGCGCAGACAGCGCACGACCCGCCCCTGGCCCGCCTCCGTCTCCGCGCAGTGGGTCTCGATCTCGGACTCACAGGCCGCGTGCATCCGATCGACGCGGCCCTGGAAGCCCTTCATCCGCTCACGGCACTCGGGGGTGAAGTCATCGGCGTGGGCCTCGAGGCACTCGCGAAACTCGCGGGTCCCGGGTGAGAGATCAGGGCAGGCCTTCTGGATCTCCTCACGACACGGACCGCCCTTTCCCCGCCGCTCCTGCGCCTCGGAGACCGCGACCCACAGCAGCGAGCCGACGCCTACCCAGAGCACCACACTCAGCGCTCGGCGGCGACCATCGCGACCTTCGAAGTTCATCGAGAGACCTCCCCGGGTGATTGCTCCGGAGTCTACAGAACGACGCGCCGGCTCCGGTCCGCCCCGGAGATCGCCCCGATCGCTGCCGATCGCTGCCGGTCGGCTGCTCGTCGCCTGCCGGTCCGCGAGCGATCGATTCCGACACGCTTTCGTATGGGAGGCCCCCTACAGAGCGCGTTCGTCGGCGGGCCTCGCCTTCGCCGGCGACGCACCGGGAGTCCAATCGGGCGAGACGGGACGAGCCAACGTGGAGATGACGAAGGAAGAGGCGATCGCCTGGCTTCGACAGGTCGACGGCGAGCTCTATCGAACGGCGCCGGGACGCCGCGGGCGGCGAGCCTGGGTCGCCGTGGTGATCGCCCCGGGCGCGGGCTCCACCCCGGCCCAGCGCATCATCGCCCTCGGAGAGACGGTGGAGGATGCCGCCTGCGCCGCCGCGCATCAGTGGCGCGCCGCGTGCGCACCGCCCCATCGGCTCCACTGAAGCGCCTCAGTCCAGGAAGCGCAGCCGCTCCTCGGCCGTCGGCACGTGACACTGGGCGCTCCGACCGAATAGTCGGTAGCGAACCCGCGCGAACAGCCCATAGGCCACGTCGGTCAGGAAACGCGGCAGGACGCGAAGCCACGCCGCGCGGCTCCAGGGCGAGTCGAGAAGAGCGAGAACGCGGAGAACCGCCGCGGACCGCAGCAGGACGCGCTCCTCCCCCGCGATTCGCTCCACCAGCACCGCGGTATCGAGGTCTTCGGGGATCTGCGGATGCCGGAGGCGCAGTGCCGCCGCCGTCTCGCCCTGAAGCGGAGCGAAGTGCAGACGCACGGTGGGATCCCGCGCGATCAGCCAGCGCACCGCTCCGTCGCAGAAGACACAGACCCCGTCGAAGAGCAGGACGCGCTCCGGGAGTCCGGGCCCCTCAGCCGGCGTCGCCAATCCCAAAGGCCTCGCGCGCCCGGCGCTCCCACTCGGTCATGGGCATGGCGTCCCGCGCCGCGCGGATGCGCTCGAAGAGCTCCCGCGCCTGCTCCTGCTGGCCGGACCACTCCTCGGCGAACTTGCCCGAACGGATCTCCTCCAGCACCTCGGTCATCTTCTCTCGAATCGGAGCATCCACCGCGAGGAAGCGAGCGCCCCGGGTGATGCTGCCGTACTGGCTCGTCTGCGAGTGGAAGTCCATCTGCTTCATCATGCCCACCTCTCGCATCTTCTCGAGTGAGTAGGCGAACTCGCCGGAGAGGTAGAGCTCGACCAGGACCGCCTCGGGCGGGTAGCCCGCACCGACCAGGAGCTCGACCGCCGTCATCAGGACGCGGCCGAAGGCCGGGCCGAAGCCCTGCTCGGTGAAGAGATCGAGGGTCGCCTCGTCGTGCATGGACATCTCGATGCAGCCGCCCCGCGTCGCGCCGATCCCCTTGCAGAGGGCGAGCATGCGCGGGAGTGCCTCGCCGGTGGCGTCTTGGTGCACTCCCACGAAGCAGGGAAATCCACGCCCTTCGACGAAGGTCTCCCGCACGCCGACACCGATCATACGCGGCGCCACCAGCACCACATCGAGGGAGGGGTCCGGCTCGATCAGTCCGAAGGCCAGGTTGTAGCCGGACGCGAAGGAGATCAGATCGCCGGGGCGGAGCGCCGGGGCCACGCCCTCGGCGTAGACCTGGGGCATCACCTCGTCGGGGACCAGCAGCATCACCGCGTCGGCGTCGGCGCAGGCCTCTGCGATGGGGCGGACCTCGAAGCCGTCGGCCTCGGCCTCCTCGTGGGCCGCGTCCCGAATGTTGCCGATCACCACCGAGACGCCCGAGTCCCGGAGGTTCAGTGCCTGGGCGCGGCCCTGATTGCCGTAGCCCACGATCGCGAGAGTGCGCCCCTCGAGTACGGAGAGGTCGGCGTCCGAGTCGTGATAGAGGGTCGTCACGCGGTCCTCCGGTGGATTCGGGGGCAGCATATCACCCCGCCGCGCGCGCCCGCGCCGCGAAGCGCCGCAGGATCCGGGGCCCCGCCGGCGACTCGGTCACGGCCGCTCGCAGCCCGTCGGCATCGTGCCCTTCCGCCAGGATGAGCGAACGACGACCGTCGAGGTAACCGCGCATCACGTCGGCATCGAACTCCGGATGGAACTGCACACCCCAGGCACACTCGCCCCACGCGAAGGCCTGGTGCGGGTCCCTGTCGCTCTCGCCCAGATGCCGGGCACCGGGTGGCAGCTGCAGCACGCTCTGCACATGGGTCGACTGGGCCGGAAAGGACGCGCCGAGCCCGCCGAGCAGCAGGTCGTCGTCGGCCGCGGGGAGCAGTCGAACCGTGACGGTTCCGATCTCGCGACCGGCCGGGTTGTCCCCCACCCGACCGCCGAGGGCCTCGGCGAGGAGCTGATGGCCGTAGCAGATGCCGAGCAGCGGCACGCCGACGCGCGCGATGTCCCCCAGCCACGCGCCGGTCCGCTCACTCCAGGGCTCCCGATCCGTCACCATGGCCGAGGATCCCGTCACCAACACACCCGCGGGAGTCCGGGGATCGGGAAGGGCCTCGCCCCGATCGACCCGGATCACCTCCACCGCCTCGAGATCGACGCCGAGACCGCTTGCGATCCACGCCTCGAAGTCACCGCGCCGCGCCGCCACCTCGGGAAGCGTCTCCCCGGTCTTCACGATGACGAGTCGGCTCAACCCGGCGCTCCGACCCGACCCAGGCCTCGGGCGAGGTGGTGCAAGGCGATGCCCGAGGCCGTAGCCGCGTTCAGCGAGTCGATGCCCGGGGCCATCGCGATCGTGAGCCGATGGTCCGCGGCGCGCAGCGTCGACTCCGCGAGACCGTCGCCTTCGGAGCCGAGCCAGAGGACGAGTCGATCCGAAGGGGGTTCGAAGTCGTGCAGGGGCGTCGCGTCGCGAGCCGCCGAGAGGGCGGCGACGCAGAAGCCCGCATCGCGCAGTCCGCGCAGCGCAGCGGCGCCCTCGGGAGCGCGGGCGAAGGGCACGCGCAGGGCGGCTCCCATCGAGACCCGCACCGTCTTGCGGTAGAGCGGGTCGGCGCAGTGGGGCGTGAGCAGCAGGAGATCCGCGCCGAAGGCCAGGGCATTACGGAAGATCCCACCCACGTTCTCCGGGTTCCCGACGCGCTCCAGCGCGACCCAGAGCTGTGGCTCGCGGGCGCCGGTCCGTCCGAGGACCTCGTCGAGAGAGTCCTCCCCGCCGCGCTCGGCAGCGGCCAGGCACCCGCGGTGGATGTCGAATCCGACGACCTCCTTCAGCACCGACGCCTCGGCCACGAAGATCGAGGGGCTCCCGGAGCAGCGCTCCAGCGTCGGCTCCAGCGCTGCCAGAGCCGTCGGGGTCAGGAAGACCGACCGCGCGACGAAGCGCGATCCGCACAGCAGGCGTTTCACGTTGAGACGCCCTTCGACGATGAAGATGCCGTCTCCAACGCGGAGGTCGGCCTCACGGACGTCGCGGTAGTCGACGATCCGCGGATCGTCCGCGCTCTCGATCGGCTCGGCGCGCACGGGCTCAGGCTCCGAGCCGTCCGTCGATGGATGCGGGCTCGCCGACGGCGCCAGCGGCGAAGCCGGAGACGGCGCAGCGCTCATCGAGCAGCACGTCCTTCGGGCCGAGCATTCGTGGATCCCGTGTCTCCAGATCAGGGCGCGGGCGACGCCCGTCGCCGCGAGCGCGCTCCAGCATAGCGACGCGGGCTCGCTCCACCGCGGGGTGCGGCGACCCAGGCCGGGAGCACCACGACCACGGCGACGAGGGCCACCAGGATCGCGAGTCCCGCCAGGGCGCCGAAGTGGGAGATCGTGCTCCAGGAGGAGAGAGTCAGGGCGAAGAAGCCGAGGGCCAGGGCGATCGAGCTGGTCACCACGGCCCGACCGACCTGCACCACCGCGCGGGCCATCGCTCGGGAGCGGTCGAGGCCCGAGGCCCGCTGGCGCTGGTACACCGAGAGCACGTGAATGCAGTCGTCTACCGCGACGCCGATCACGATCGCCGCCATCCCGAAGCTCGAGAGCTGGGTGCGCTGGATCTCGTCGATCATCTCGTGGACGACGGCAGCCGGGACGGCACCAGCGACGTCCTGCGCGAGCTTGCGCCGGAGCTACCGGTCCGGCTGCGCGTCCTTCGCTACGCGCACAACCGCGGCAAGGGCCACGCCATCAAGGTCGGCTTCGCGGCAGCCCGCGGCAACCTCATCCTCTTCAGCGATGCCGACCTCTCCGCCCCGATCGAGGCCGCCGACGACCTGCTCGAGGCGCTGGACGCCGGTGCCGACGTCGCGATCGGCTCGCGCAAGATGCCCGGCGCGCCGATCTCCCGACGCCAGCCCTGGCTCCGCGAGGCCCTGGGCAAGGCCTTCACCGCGCTGGTGCGCCTGCGTATCGCGCCGCTGGACTCATCGATTGCCGGGTCGAGCAGCTGGGCTTCTTTCCGCCGCAGGTCTTCAACCGCTCATCGGCGGCACGGCGTCTCGAGGCGCGGATCGAGCGTTCGCGCCTCGCGGGCCCCCTGCTCCCCTTCCTACTGGTCCAGGCGGAGCGACCGTGAACGACGCCGAGTTCGAGCTGCTGGATCGGATCGAGGACGATCACTGGTGGTTCGTGGGCAAGCGGCTCCTGCTCCGAGCGCTTGCCGACCGCCACGCGCCGAGCGGGCGACTGCTCGATCTGGGCTGCGGCACCGGCGGTGTCCTGCGCAACCTGTCCGGCAATCGCCCCTGCCTCGGCGCCGATCGCTCGCGGGCAGGCCTGCTCGTGTGCCGAAAGAAGGGCTTCGACCGACTCGTGTGCGCCGACCTCTCGCGGATTCCCTTCGCGCCCGGCAGCTTCGACACCGTGATGGCCCTCGATGTGATCGAACACCTCGACGACGAGGTCGGTTTCCTCCGAGCCGCCTCGGAGCTCTGCTCACCCGACGGCGTGCTGATCATCGCGGTCCCGGCCTTCCAGTGGATGTGGAGCCAGCACGACGAGACCTTTCAGCACCGGCGTCGGTACAACGCACGCCAGCTCCGGTCGACGCTGGAGGGTGCCGGCCTCGAGGTCGAGCGATTGACCTACACCAATCTCTTTCCCTTCCCGCTGGTCGCCCTCTGGAGGCTCGTCTCCCATCGGCTCGGCGCCGGGCGTCTAGCGCCGAAGCACGACTTCTTCCGACTGCCGGGTCCACTGAATCGGCTGCTGATCGGTCTCTACGCCCTCGAGGCCTGGCTGCTCGGCCACTTCGACCTCCCCTTCGGCGTCTCCGTCGTCGGCATCGCCCGCCGGGCCGCGCCCGGAGCCTCGACCTGAGGGGAAGTCGCTTGGGAAAGGGGAGCCGGATCCGTAGACTGCGGTGCTGGAGGTCCCCATCATGAACCGACCGCTCCAGTTCGGCGTCACGCTCCCCCAGATCAAGCGCACGTGGGAGGAGGCCCGAGCGGCCGCCACCGTCTTCGAAGACCTGGGCTACGAGTCGCTCTGGGTCTGCGACCACGTCTACGGCGTCCCCATGCCGCAGCTTCCGATCCTGGAGGCGTGGAGCGAGCTCGCCGCCACGGCCGCCATCACTCGCCGCGCAAAGCTCGGCACCCTGGTGACGCCCCCCTTCTTCCGCAATCCGGCGATCCTCGCCAAGCAGATCGCGACGATCGACCACATCGGGGGCGGCGGACGTGTCATCGCCGGCCTGGGCGCCGGCTGGTTCCAGCCCGAGTTCGAGGGGACGGGCTCGGCCTTCCCGAGCACCCGGGAGCGCCTGCGCGGCCTCGAGGAGACCGTCCAGATCCTGCGCGGCATGTGGACGGAAGAGACCTTCAGCTTCGAAGGCCAGCACTTCTCGGTGAAGGACGTGGTCTGCGAGCCGAAGCCTGAGCGAACACCCGAGATCCTGATCGGCGGCGGTGGAGAGCGCGTATTGATGGGGATCGCCGCCCGCCACGCCGACATCTGGAACAACATGGCGGTCTTCCAGGGACAGCTTTCGCAGAAGGTGGATGCGCTGAAGCGTCGCTGCGACGAGGTCGGGCGGGACTTCGACACGCTGCAGATCTCGCAGCAGTGCACGGTGGTGATCGCGGAGGACGACGCGGCTGCCCGGGCAGCACTCGCGAAGGCCGGCAAGGTCTACGGCGGGCACATGGGCGCGGCCCTCGAAGAGCACGGGATCTGGGGCTCTCCCGACGGCGTGATCGAGCGCATCGAACGACACCGCGCCCTGGGCGTCACGAGCTTCATCATCGAGTTCTTCGGACGCGACACGCGCGAGCCCGCGCGCCTCTTCGCCGAGAAGGTCCGACCCGCCTTCGCCTGAGACAGCGATCGCGTTCAGCCGCGCGCGATCGCCTCCGCCAGGCCGAAGACGTGCTCGTCCTCCGCGCCCAGCTCGCGCAGCGCCAGCGCCAGCTGGTGGACGTAATCGGCATTGGTCCCGCTCTTTCCCCGGGCGCGTCTTACCTGGCGCGCCATTTCCTCGAGCGGGGCTGGGCCCAGGAAGTTCGGATTCCCCTCGGTCGCCACGTACACGAGGGCCTCCACCGGCTCGCGACCCTCCCCGGCGAAGCCCACCGCCAGCTCGTAGCGCTCGAAGCCACCGCTCTCACGGTCGTCGAGAGCGCGGACTACGTCGTCCCAGACGGGCTCCGCCACCCGGTAGGCCATTCCCCAGCAGATCGCCTCGGCATCGGGCACGAGGGTGACGACGCGACCCGGATCGTCCGGCACGCCGCGGTGGTCTGGGGAGCCCTGCCAGAAACGCCGTGCGAAGCCCCGAATGAACCCCGACGCCCGATCTTCGAAGACGAAGGCGGGACGCCACACGAGCGATCCATATCCGAATACCCAGCGCGAGAACATCTTCGGCGCGGAGCGTAGCGCTGCCGTAGAATGGCGCGGAGAGCAGGCCTCAGGAGGGGAATCGGAGTCCATGGGATCGAATCCATGAGCTGGACGCTCGAGGGAAGGACGTGTCTCGTCACGGGAGCGACCTCCGGCATCGGCCAGGAGACCGCGATCGGTCTCGCGGGCGAGGGCGCGCACGTCGTCATTGCAGGACGCGATCCGCAGCGGGCAGACGCGGCGCGTGAGGACATCGTGCGCAACAGCGGGAACGATCGGGTCGATACGCTCCTCGCGGACTTCTCGTCTCTCGCCGGGGTTCGCAAGCTCGCCGATGCGTTCCTCTCCACCCACGGCGCACTGCACGTGCTCGTGAACAATGCAGGAATCGTGAACCTCCGCCGCGAGGTCACCGAGGACGGCTTCGAGGCCACCTTCGCCGTCAACCATCTGGCCTACTTCCTGTTGACTCGACTCCTGGAGACCCGGCTGCGCGAAAGTGCGCCGGCCCGCGTAGTGAGCGTCGCGTCGGATGCCCACCGCTTCGGGCGCCTCGACCTCGACGATCTCCAGTCGGAGCGCGGCTACGGCGGCATCCCGCTGGTCGGAGCGATGCGTGTCTACGGCACGTCGAAGCTCGCGAACATCCTCTTCACCCGCGAGCTCGCGCGGCGACTGGCGGGAAGCGGGGTGACGGCGAACTGCGTGCACCCCGGGCCGGTCGCGACCCGGCTCGGCACCAACAACGGGACGGCTGGGCGGGTGGTCACCGGCCTCCTGCGGCCCTTCTTCCTCACGCCGGCCCAGGGCGCCGAGACCTCCATCTACGTGGCGGCGGCGCCCGAGCTCGAGAGCGTCAACGGGGCCTACTTCGCGAAGAAGCGCCAGCTCGAGCCGTCTTCCGCGGCGCGCAACGACGATCTCGCTCGCTCCCTCTGGGAGGCGAGCAGCCGGCTGGTAGGAATCGAGGCCTGAGGCGTGTCCCGATCCGAATCCACTACCCGCGGCCTGCGCGTCGAGGTCGAGGCGCGATACTCGGCCGAGCACTCCCAGCCGATCGCGAACCACTGGTTCTTCCTCTACACGATCCGCATCTCGAACGAGGGGAGCGAGACCTGCCAGCTGGTCTCGCGCTACTGGATCATCCGCGACGCCACGGGACGCGTCGAAGAGGTCGAGGGAGACGGGGTCGTCGGCGAGCAGCCCGTCCTCGAGCCCGGCGACAGCTTCGAGTACACGTCGGGGTGTCCGCTCGGCACGCCCTTCGGATCGATGGAAGGTACCTACCAGATGGTCACCGAGGACGGCGGTCACTTCGACGCGGAGATCGCGCGCTTCGACCTCCGGGAGCCGGGTGCCATCCACTAGAGCGCGGGAGGATTCCCATGGGCAACCCCCACGACTTCCGCATGCCCCTCGAAGAGGCGATGGATACGCAGCGCGCCATCCGCCGACTGAAGCCGGATCCGGTGGACGACGATCTGGTACGCCGACTGATCGAGCTCGCCCTGAAGGCGCCGACCGGCTCGAACGCCCAGAACTGGGAGTTCATCGTCGTCCGCGACCCCGCAGTGAAAGCGCGGCTGGCCGCGCGGAACCGGCGGGCCTTCTCGATCTACGGTCCGATCGGTCGCCGCACGAGCCGCAACGACCCGAAGATGCAGCGCGTGCTCGACGCGGTGCAGTGGCAGGCGGACCACTTCGAGGAGATCCCGGTGATCGTCGTGGCCTGCCTGAAGGGAATGCGCCCCGTCTTTCCATCGATCCTCGTGTCGAGCTTCTACGGCTCGATCTACCCCTCGGTCCAGAACCTCCTGCTCGCGGCCCGCTCCGCCGGGCTCGGCGCCGCACTCATCACCCTGCCCCTCTGGAGCAGCTTCGCCGCCCGGCGCATCCTCGGCTGCCCCTGGAACGTGACGCCCTGCGCGGTGATCCCCCTCGGCTGGCCCCAGGGCCGCTACGGCCCGACCAGCCGGCGTCCCGTCGAGGAGGTGACATCCCTCGACCGCTACGGCAACCGCTGGAGCCCGGGAGACCGTTGAGCCCAGGGCGCGAAGCGCGCCCGAAGCGGCGGCGCCTCAGGGAGCGAGCCCCGCGGCGACACGTTCGAGCTCCGCCGCGTTGCGCCCCATGAGGGTGATGAAATCTCCCTCGGCCGCGGCGCCACCGCCCGGCGCGAAGACCGCGCTCTCGACACCGCGAGCGCGCAGCTCGACCCGGCT
>CALDCK010000147.1 GCA_937937315.1 uncultured bacterium | reverse complement strand
CGTAGAGATCCTCGAAGGAGAGCCGATTGCTCTCGCCGAGCTCTCCTCGCTTCTGTCCTTCGAGAATGCGAGCGGCGGTCACCGTGGACACACCCATTCCGTCGCCCACGAAGAGGATCACGTTCCGGGCGGGTCCCGGGGGCGGTGAGGACGTCCGGACGCGCTGCACCGCGGCCCGCCCCTCGGCGTCCCAGGCGCGTTGGCCGGAGGCGGAGGACGCGGCCATGGCGACGCTCGCGATCGCCAGGGCAGCAGTCGTCCAGCGGTTGGGGATCAGCACGGGCGTCGACTCCTCCTGTTCGCGCAGACCCCCAGGGCCTGAAGCTCTCTGCGTGCGCTCGAGCCCCAACCCTTGTGGGCGCGCGGATTGGCCGGGCTCGGGTGGAGCACCCGCCCGATGCGGACGCCGTCGCCCAGCACCTCGCGGGCGCGGGTCTCGGCGAAGGCCCCGATCCCGATGATCCACTCCGGCTCGAGGACCTCGACGACCCGGCGCAGATGGCGGTCGCAGGCCGCGAAGAGCGGCTCCCGCTCCCGAGCCGGAAGCTTGTCCGGCGTGCGATTGCGTCCGCTCTCCTCCACGAAGAGGAGGGGACAGTAGTTGGTGATGAAGCGCTCGGAGAAGAAGCGGCGGGGCTCGCCGAAGTGGTCCCGGATCGCCCCCCAGAGCCGCGCTCCGCTCACTTCCGAGCGCGGGCAGTCGAAGCCCAGAACGGGGCGCTTCGGGTGCTCGAGCGCCGGTCGGCCGATCTTCGCCTCCAGGCCCAGCCAGTCGCGCACGCTGTCGACGTCGCCGAAGGGGACCCCGGTCTGGGCCATGCCGAAGGGGCCCGGGTTCATGCCCAGGAAGACCACGCGCTTCGGCGCCTGTCCGTAGGTCGCGAGGTAGGCGGCGTGTCCCCGCCAGGCGTACTCGAGGGGATCGTAGACGTGGGTCACCGGCGCGCCGAAGGAGAGCGCGCCCACGTCGCGCCGCAGCCGGCGCGCGGCGGTGGCGAGTCGGGTGGCGCCGTCGGTCCGGGCGGAGGCCATCGCAAGCCGACTCCTACCCCAGGTCGCGGGCCCTTGCGAGCCCGCGTCGAACGGATCCGTGACGGTCGCACTTGAGAAGGAGGGTCGAGAGGCCGATCGTGGCTACTATGCGCGGCGCCCCCCGAAGGCGATGACAGGTGTCAGAAGCAGATCGAATCCAGCTCGAGGGCATCCATCTCGCCTTCGGAAGCCGCCAGGTGTATCGGAATCTCGACTGCCGCTTTCCGCGGGGCGAGATCTCCGTGCTGATGGGCGGCAGTGGTGCGGGGAAAAGCACCCTTCTGAGGCTCATGGCGGGGCTCCTGCGACCGGACCGAGGGCGGGTGGTCGTGGCCGGCGAGGAGATCACCTCCCTGTCGGAGCGGGACCTCTTCCGGATGCGGGAGAGGATCGGGATGCTCTTCCAGGGCGGCGCGCTGCTGGACGCAATGACCGTCTTCGAAAACGTCGCGCTGCCCCTGCGCGAGCACTCGAGGCTCTCCGAGACGGACATCCGGGCCGAGGTGGAGCGCCGCCTCGTCGCCGTGGGGCTGCCGGACACGGGAGGGCTCATGCCGCGGGAGCTCTCCGGGGGCATGCTGCGCCGCGCCGCCCTGGCCCGAGCGATCGTGACGGATCCGGAGATCTTGATCTGCGACGAGCCCTTCTCCGGCCTCGATCCACTGAACGTACGCCGCATCGAGGCGCTCCTGATCGAGCTGAACCGGCGCCTGGGGCTCACCATGATCGTCACCTCCCACCACCTGCCTTCCTCCCTACGGATGGCGAGTCAGCTCGTCTTCCTGATCGACGGGGGCGCCGTGGTCGGCACCCCCCGGGAGCTGCTGGCGAGCGAGGACCCGCGCGTGCGGGAGTTCCTCGAGGCGGAGACGGCGGGCATGCCCGGCTTCGAGGCCGTTCCCGGAGTCGCTTCGTGATCTCCGCCCTGCGCACCCTCGGCTACCGCACGGTGATGCTGCTCGAGCACCTCGGTCACATGGCGGCCTTCGTCGGCGAGATCGGCCTCAACCTCGTGCGTCCGCCCTTCCGCTTCGGCCGCCTGGTGATGGAGACCTTCGACGTGGGCGTGCTCTCCCTCGCGATCGTCTGCCTCTCCGGCGCGACCGTCGGCGCGGTGCTCGGCCTCCAGGGCTACAACACCCTCACGCGCTTCGGGGCCGAGGGCTCGCTGGGAGCCGTCGTCGGTCTGACCCTGGTGCGCGAGCTCGGCCCGGTCTTCACCGCCCTCCTGGTGACCGGCCGAGCCGGATCGGCCATGGCGGCGGAGATCGCCTCGATGGTGACTACCGAGCAGCTCGATGGGTTGCGCATGATGTCGATCGACCCGATCGACTTCGTGGTCACCCCGAAGGCGCTGGCCATGGTGCTCGTGATGCCGATGCTGAACGCCCTCTTCATTCTCTTCGCGTTCTTCGGCGGCTACGTGATTGGTGTCCAGCTGCTGGGCGTCGACGGCGGGACCTACGTGACCAGCCTGGAGAACGCCATCACCTTCGAGGACGACGTCGCGGGCACCCTGCTCAAGTCCGTCGTCTTCGGGCTCCTGGTGGGAATCATCGCCACCTATCGCGGCTACACCGCCGAGCCCACGTCCGCCGGGGTGAGCGCTGCGACGACCGGCACCGTCGTCACGGCCTCCGTGACCATCTTGATCTTCGACTACGTCATCACCGCGCTCTGGGGCGTCTGAGCGCGAAGCTTCGGGAGTTTCGAATGCAACGCTCGCCTACTCGGGATCTGACCGTCGGCCTGTTCGTGGCCGCCGGCCTGGCCGCGATCGGATACCTGTCCATCCAGATCGGGGGCCTCTCCTACAAGGGAGACGGCGGACTCGAGCTCTACGCCGTCTTCGACGAGATCGGTGGCCTCAAGGAGCGCGCGCCGGTCGCCGTGGCCGGCGTCACCGTGGGGCAGGTGACCGCGATCGCTCTGGACGACGTGCTCCGGGCCCGGGTCACCCTGGATCTCGATGCGGGTCTCGAGCTGCCGTCGGACTCGTCGGCGGCGGTCCGGACCTCCGGCGTGCTCGGGGACCAGTTCATCGCCCTCGAGCCGGGTGGCGAGGAGGAGCTGCTGGTGTCGGGCGAGGAGATCGCCTTCACCGAGAACGCTCTCTCCCTGGAGCGGCTGATCGGCAAGTTCGTCCACGATTCGGGAATCGAGGACGAGTGATGCGCAGCGCGTGCGCAGCGGTGGTCGGGCTCGCCCTGGCGCTCAGCGGCGGGGCGGCGGCCGATGAAGAAGGCTCGCTGCCGCCCGTCCAAGCGGAGATGGAAGAGGCCGACGACCAGGACGCGACCCGGACCTCGGAGGACCCGTGGGAGGGGATGAATCGCAAGATCTTCGCCTTCAACGAGGGCGTCGACCGCTGGTTCCTCGAGCCCGTGGCAACGGGTTGGGACTGGGCCCTCCCCGAGACGGTGCAGCGCTCGATCGGCAACTTCTTCGATCACATGCAGCTCCCGGTGAGGTTCGCGAACGACGTCCTCCAGCTGAAGCCGCGAGACGCCTACGAGACCTTCTGGCGGGCCATCATCAACACCACCGTCGGAATCGGCGGGCTCTTCGATCCGGCCTCGACGTGGACCGTCCTGAAGAGCGACGAGGACTTCGGACAGACCCTGGGAGCCTGGGGAGCGCCCCCGGGGCCCTACCTGGTGCTGCCGCTGCTGGGCCCCTCGAATCCGCGCGACACGGTGGGCCTGGTCGTGGACCGGGCCGCCTACGTGCCGAGCTACTTCGTGCCCTTCTACGTGAGCGCATCGGCCGCAGGGACGAACATCGTCAACGCGCGCGCCCGGGCGCTCGAGGACATCCGCGCCGAGCGCGAGGCGGCCTTCGACTTCTACACGGCCGTGCGCAGCGCCTTCCTCCAGTACCGGGAGAACCGGGTGAGGGACCGGGCCGACGACCCGGCAGAGGACGCCGAGGACGACGACCTGTATTATTTCGAAGAGGATGAAATCGATGTACGGCTCTGATCCGCTCCGCCGTGTCGCACGGCTCGCCGTCGTGCTCTTCACCCTGCTCCTGGCGGCCCCCCTCGCCGCCGACAGCGGAGGCGCCGCGCTCGGCCTGATCCAGGAGACCGTGGACGAGGTTCTCGACATCCTTCGGAACGACTCGCTCACGGACGAGAAGCGCCGGGCGAATCTCGAGGCCCTGGCGGAGCAGCGCTTCGACTTCCGCACCATGTCGCGGCTGGTGTTGGCCCGCAACTGGAAGCGGCTTTCCACCGAGGAGCAGGACGAGTTCGTGGTCGAGTTCACCCAGTATCTGGCGAACGACTACGGCGACCGCATCGAGCGCTACGACCAGGAAGAGGTCGAGGTGGTGGGAGAGCAGGACGAGCCGCGCGGTGACGTCACGGTCAAGACGAAGATCGTGGGTGGGGAGAACGATGGAGCGCTCGTGAACTACCGCATGCGCAAGCGGGACGACACCTGGAAGATCATCGACGTCGTGATCGAAGGCATCAGCATGGTTGCCAACTTCCGCGACCAGTTCCGCGACGTGATGGGACGGGAGGGCCCCTCGGCCCTGCTCGGGAAGCTCCGTGAGAAGAACGCCGAGGGCTCGAAGCCGGCCGACGCCTGAGCGGCTCGGCTTCTCGGACCATCGCGTCGACCCCGGAGCAGGAGAAGCAGTCATCGACCCCTCGATCGCAGGGCATCTCCAGAGGATCGAGCGTGACGGATTCACGGTCGTGGAGGACGCGATCCCGGCCGAGTTCTGTGACTCGTTGACGGAGGAGCTCCTCCGCATCGAGAAGGAGGAGGGGATCGTCCCCGCGGCGAACGACTTCGAGGGCAGCCGCACCGTGCGGATCTACAACCTGCTGGCCCGGGGGGCGATCTTCGAGCGCGTTCCGGTCCACGAGAGCGTCCTCCCGATCGTCGAGGGCGTTCTCGACCCGGGCTGTCTCATCTCCTCGCTCTCTTCGATCAGCATCGGGCCGGGGGAGGCCGCGCAGCCCATCCACGCCGACGACCAGCTGATCGGGCTCGCGAAGCCCCACGCCCCGGTCGTCTGCAACAGCATGTGGGCGCTCAGCGACTTCACCGAGGCGAATGGCGCGACGCGGATCGTTCCAGGCTCCCACACCCGGGACCACTCTCCGGCCTACGGCAAGCACCATGAGAGCGCGGCGGCGGAGATGGCCCGGGGCAGCGTGCTGATCTGGCACGGGAGTTTGTGGCACGGCGGCGGCGCCAATCGGACGGACCAGACCCGGGTCGGCATCGCGATGAACTACTGTGCGGGCTTCATCCGCCAGCAGGAGAACCAGCAGCTCGGCATCCCGCTGGAGATCGCTCGGGGCTTCTCACCACGGCTGCGTGAGCTGTTGGGCTACGGCGTCTATCGGGGCCTGATCGGCCACATCGACAAGCAGAGCCCCGCCCGTCTCCTCGACGGGAGCGCGACTGCGAAGATCGTCTGGGATCGTTGATCCCGGTTCCGCCGCCCCGGGTCTGCTAGGGCAGTGCCACCAGATAGGACACCCAGGCCGGGTCGGCCTCGGCGCGCTCGCGACGCGTGTAGATGTCGTTGCCCTGGCCGGTGCGCTGGGAGGTTCCCTCCCAGTACACCTCGGTCTTCGAGAATCCGGCGTCGGCGAGGATCTCCCTCAGCTCCGGGATCGACCAGATTCGCCAGTCGTAGCGGAAGGCGCTGTGCAGGGCGCTGCCGTCGGGAAACTCGTAGTGGATGAAGTTCTGGCCCCAGTTCTGGATCGGGTCGAAGGAGCGCTGCTCCCAGACGTAGGTGAATCCGCGGTAGGGACGTCGGACGGTCCTCGGCTGTTGGGCCTCGGTCCCGCCGTAGGCGTCGAGGAAGAGCATCCCCTCGGCGCCCAGGGTGGCTCGCGCGGCCTTCATGTAGCGAACCATCTCCGGCCGGGTGCGAAAGAGGAAGTAGGAGAAGTTGAAGGCGACCGTGACGTCGACGGGCTCGTGCCCCACGTCGAGGACGTTGCCCTGGACCAGCTTGACGCGCGACTGCTGCTCCGGAGTGAGGGCGCTCAGGTTGTGGCGGCCTCCCCACTGGAGACACTCCTCGTCCAGGTCGATGCCCACCGCCGTGTTGTGGGCGTGGCTCCGGACCCAGGCGCAGGCCATCGCTGCAGTCCCGCAGAAATCCTCGCGAAGGCTGCGGGGAGCGCGCCCCCGGTGCTTGCGGAAGACGCGCTGGATCACCGGGATCTCCGCGTCGGGCTCCTGAACGCTCTTCTGGTAGCAGTCGTACTTGTCCGCCTGCTGGGCGAGGGTCCGGCCCCGCCGCCGTTGGCTACGACTCATCGATCGCTCCGCATCTGCCGCGCCTTTGCAGGCGCTCGCTCTGGTTCCTTGGGGGGATGCGGGATCCTCGCGCAAGTCCGACCGGCTCTCAATGGCCGGAGGTTCGCGGAGGTTCTAGGCGTCGTAGCCCAGGTTGGGCCGCAGCCAGCGCTCGGCCTCTTCGAGGGAGATGCCCTTGCGCGCCGCGTAGTCCTCCGCCTGGTCGCGGTCGATCCGGCCGACGGTGAAGTAGCGGGACTGCGGATGGCCGAAGTAGAGGCCGCTCACGCTGGCGCCGGGCACCATCGCGCAGCTCTCCGTGAGCTGGATGCCGACGGCGGGTGCGTCGAGGAGGTCGAAGAGTTTCCACTTCTCCGAGTGGTCCGGGCAGGCCGGGTAGCCGAAGGCCGGTCGGATTCCCCGGTACTTCTCCCGGATGAGGGCCTCGCGCTCGAGCGGCTCGGTCTCGCCGTAGCCCCAGTCTCGCCGGGCGCGCTCGTGGAGCAGCTCTGCGAAGGCCTCGGCGAGGCGATCCGCGAGGGCCTTCGTCATGATCGCGCCGTAGTCGTCCAGATCCTTCTCGTAGCGACGCGCCAGGTCGTCCGCCTCGGCGCCCGAGGTCACCGCGAAGGCGCCGAGCCAGTCGGAGATGCCACTCCCGGTCGGTGCGACGTAGTCCGCGAGGCAGAGCTGGGGCTTGCCCGCGGGCTGGGCGGCCTGCTGGCGAAGCATGTTGAAGCGCAGCGCTTCCGTCTCCCGCTCCGGGTCGCGAAAGAGCACGACATCGTCTCCGTCGCTCGCCGCCGGCCAGAAGCCGTAGACGCCCCGGGGCGTGAATAGCTCCTCGCGCACGATCAGGTCGAGGTGCTTCCGGCCGGCGTCGTAGAGCTCGCGGGCGGCTTCGCCGTACTTCGGGTGCTCGAGGATCTTCGGGTACTTCCCCTTGAGCTCCCAGGCCGCGAAGAAGAAGGTCCAGTCGATGTAGGGGACGAGGTCCTCGACGCGCACGTCGTCCACCACGCGGCGACCCTCGAAGGCCGGGGTCGCGAAGCTCTCGGGGCTCGTCGCGAGCTCGAATCGGCGTTCGCGAGCCTCGCCGAGGGAGAGCAGCGGGCGCTCCTTCTTCTGCCCGTAGACGAAGCGAAGCCGCTCCTGTTCCTCCCGGTTCTCGGCATCCTTGACCGCGCGCTTCTTCGGGTCGAGGAGCGCCGACACGACGCCGACGGCTCGCGAGGCGTCGTGGACGTGCACGCAGCTCGATCCGTACTCCGGGGCGATCTTCACCGCGGTGTGCTGCTTGCTGGTGGTGGCACCACCGATCAGCAGGGGGACGTCGAGGCCCCGCCGCTCCATCTCGCGCGCGACTCCCACCATCTCGTCGAGGGAGGGTGTGATGAGCCCCGAGAGACCGATGACGTCGGCGCCCTCGCGGACGGCGGTCTCCAGGATCCGATCGGTCGGAACCATCACGCCCAGGTCGATGATCTCGTAGTTGTTGCAGCCGAGCACCACGCCGACGATGTTCTTGCCGATGTCGTGCACGTCGCCCTTCACGGTGGCGAGGACGAGCTTCCCCTGGAAGATGGCGCCGCCCCCTTCGCGCTCCGACTCCATGAAAGGCGTCAGGTAGGCTACCGCGCGCTTCATCGCCCGCGCGCTCTTCACCACCTGAGGGAGGAACATCTTCCCCGCTCCGAAGAGGTCGCCGACGACGCTCATGCCGCTCATCAGCGGTCCCTCGATCACGTCGAGGGGGCGCGGGAGCTTGCGGCGCGCCTCCTCCGTGTCCTCCTCGATGAAGTCGACGATGCCGGCCACGAGGGCGTGGGAGAGGCGCTCCTCGACGCTTGCCTCGCGCCAGGAGAGGTCGACCTCCCTCTTCTTCCCGCTGCCCCGCACCCGTTCGGCGAGCTCGACCATGCGCTCGGTCGCGTCGGGCCTCCGATCGAAGAGGATGTCCTCTACGTGCTCGAGGAGCTCCTTCGGGATCTCCTCGTAGACCCCGAGCTGCCCGGCATTGACGATGGCCATGTCGAGTCCGGCCGCGATCGCGTGGTAGAGGAAGGCGGTGTGGATCGCCTCGCGGACCCGATCGTTCCCGCGGAAGGAGAAGGA
>CALDCK010000146.1 GCA_937937315.1 uncultured bacterium | reverse complement strand
CCGCCGAGTCGACGATCAGCCCGCGGAACCCCGGATACACGGCCTCTACCCGGTCGATGATGCGTTCAGCCATCTCGTCGCGCAGCTTGCCCCGCGCCTGTTTCGGGGCGGCACACGGGAAGTAGAACCCGTATGTCGTCCCGAGGTGGAAGCCGTCCGGCGCGAGGGACGGGTCCATCACGGTTGGAATCTGCAGCGCCGCGGGCGGATTGCGCGGAAGCTCGCCGCGAAGGCAGGCCTCGTAGCTCGCCTGGAGCTCTTCCGGATCGGTGAACAGGCCCAGGTTGAAGCGCGTACCGCGGTCGGCATTCAAATGCTCGAGGGGTGGGCCGTAGCGCGGCAGACCTCGCAGCTTGAACAACAGGTGGACGTAGGCGCCCATCTGCTCGGTCTTGCGGATGCGATCGACCGTGTCATCTGGAACGTGCTCCTCGCCCACCAGCTCGAGGAGCGTCGCGTTCTTGTCGAGATTGGAGATGACGACACGGGCGCGAATCTCTTCTCCGCTGCGCAGCTCGACGCCGACGGCACGACCGCGTTCGACGAGGATGCGCTTCACGGGTGTGCCCAGCCGTACCTCGCCCCCCTTCTCCACGATCGACCGGTGGAGCGCCTCGGAGAGCGATCCCATGCCGCCGCGTACGCGTTTCATGAGGCCACCGGCGTCGTTCGGAGACAGGGTGTAGACCAGGCAGAAGGCGCTTCCGGGCGTGTAGGGTCCCTTGTAGGTGGACTGCACTGCGGCGAAGGCGAGCTGCGCTCGCAGCGGTCGATGTCTTTCCACGTCGGGGAAGAAGCGATCGATCAGGTCCATCGCGCTGCCCTGAAAGGTCAGTTCGAGTTGCTCGCGGGCCGTTGCGGTGGGCGCCTCGGAGATCAGGTCCTCGATCTCTCGAGGCCTGGTGCCGACTTCGTAACGGGCGATCACCTTGGCGGGGTAGCGCGTGAATGCCACGAGCTTCGCAAATCCGACGAGTGCCCGGGTGCCGAAACGGCGCCAGACGTTCCACGCCATGCGCAGCGGGTTGGCGTAGAAGACGAGGGGCGGATCACCCGGCGCCGCGAGGCTGGTGGACATGATCGGGAGCTCGAGCAGCTCGACGCCGTAGCGCTCGAGCTCGAGCTCTTCCGCGAGACCGCGGGCGAGCGGAAAGAGCAGGGAGGCACCGACGTCGTTACGGCAGCCGTCCAGGATCTCCCGCGTGCCGGCCATGCCGCCGACGTAGCGGTTCTTCTCGAGCTGGAGCACGCGCAATCCGCGCTTGGCGAGAAGGGCTCCCGCGGCCAGGCCATTGTGTCCCGCGCCGATGATGAGGACGTCGACTTCCGGCACGCTCGCTCCTCTCGTGATGTCGACTCCGACTGTATCTCGAAACGGCGCTGGTAGCCTTCGGATGTCGCCAGGCGTCCCCAGGCGGTCGATCAGAAGAGGGAGTACCGAGGGCCCCTCGGTCTGGGAAACTTCTCGCTCTCGGGCAGGGTGCAGATTCGATCCATCCGCGTGGCGCTGCCGTCCGCGTACTCCCAGATGAGTTGGCCGCCGTCGAGATATCGCCGGACGACGACCGGGCCCCAGCCGAACACGTGGAAGTCGAGCGCGCCGTCGTTCCAGATCATGCTGGCCGATGTCCGTGGGCAGTATTCGCGATCGCCGATCGTGAAGAGGACGGTGCCTTCGGTGTCGTTGCTGGTATCGCCGAGGGTGCTGTTCGGGCCGGCGTCGTGGATGATGCCCGACGAGGTGATCACCGTGCGGCGGCCGCATTGTTCCACGCGCTCCACGTGGCCGACGTGACCCCCCTCGACTCCGATCCACAGGCCGCGAATATCCGCCGCCCCTTCGGCGAGTGGCTCTGTGCACTCAGCCAGGATCGGTAGAGGGAAGTGGCTGTAGCTGCAGCCCGGGGTGTTCCCTTTCGGGATATCCGCCGCCTTCTTCCCACTGCCGTCGAGCACGGGCAGTTCGCAGTAGTCGAGGGCGTAGCCATCCCCCGCGAGGGTGGCTGGATCGATCGTGAGCGGGGGCCGCGACGAGAAGAAGAGCTGCCAGAACGCAGCCAGGAACAGGATCACGACCGTGCCGGCGATTCGAAGAAGCCACTTCTTCACGGGACAGTGCTCAGAGCAGCCGACGAGTCGTCATACGCTGACTCGAGGGACTCGCGCCGGGCTGCGAGGACGTAGCTCGGATCCGAGCTTCGCGGATATTTCACGGATGGGTCCATCCACGGCACCCGCCCATCCGCAGACCGAGGCCCATATCACCCATACGTGCTCGTCTCCTCTTCCTTGATGGCCAGCCTGCAGGATGGGCGGATCACAGCGGATCTGAGATCCCGTCTCGCCGATGCCGTGAGACAGGGAAGCAACACGGCGAAGAGATGCTGAAGGCCCCGCTCCCGGTCCGCCCACGTGACCTGTTCGAGGCCCACTCGACGCGGCGCGCTGGCCCGGGGTGGCCGTTCTCGTCGAGCGATTGGCACAGCGGGAGAGCCTCCAGCCTTGTCTCGCGATCTGCAGAAAGATCATGAAGCAAGAACCCGTCGATCTGCGGGTGTCCTGAAGAACGAGGAGACTGTCGCGCTCCAGGGCACGCCGAACGGCGGGACACGAAGCGATCCGGTCAAGAATGCGGCTGGCGTAGCGGGAGGTGCGCCGGCGATGAACCATGGACTAGTGGGCCAGGTTCATCGCCCTCGGCGGACGTACCACGATGTCCGCGATGTTTACCTCGATCGGTTGCGTCACAGCGTAGAGGACTGCCTTTGCGACGTCGTTCGGGTTGCCGAGTAGCTGCTTCATCTTCGTTTGCAGCTTCTCGAGGACTTCGGGAGGCAGGCGTTCGCCCTGTTGGACCTCGATATCCTCCCCTGACATCTTGATGATGCCGTTCACGAACTCCCGATCGAAGTTTCGGGCGAAGTTCGTCGCAATCGCGCCGGGCATCACGTTGGTCACGCGAATCGTATCTTCCTCGAGCTCATCTCTCAGACTCGCCGAGATCACGTTGACTGCGTGCTTGGTCGAGCCGTAGACGCCCGAGTTGTTGCGCTGGGCCGAGACCGATGAGATGTTGACGATCCGTCCCTCGGCCCCACATGCGCGCATCGCCTTGACTGCCGCCTGACAGCCGACGAGCACGGCAAGGACGTTCGTCTCGAGCATCGTTCGCCACTCCTCAGGATCACCCTCCAGGATCGCGCCGGGGTGCTCGAGGCCTGCGTTGTTGACCATGATGTCGAGGCGGCCCGTTGCGTCCACGGCGGAATCGACCAGACCGCGAACCTGCGCGACGTCGCGAACGTCGGCCGTGATCACGCTTGCCCTGCCGCCGGGTTCCTCGATCTTCTTCTTGCTCTCTTCCATCGACGACGCGGTTCGTCCTGAGAGGAAGACATGCGCACCGGCCTCGCCGAGATGTTCGGAGATGGCGCGGCCAATTCCGCTCGAGGCACCGGTAACGATTGCCGTCTGGCCTTCGAGAGGTCTGGAAGCGGTCACGAGGACCTCCTTCTTCGTTGAGGATGAGAGGGGTCAGGGGAGCGGTAGTAGAGGGTTGACAGGTCACTCATACACGGACCATACATCTAGTTCACTTCTTCCAGGGAAGGGTTTCGATCCCGAGCGTCGCTTGCCGCTGTGGGGCCTCGTGGGCCTGTGCATCGCGCTGCTTCTGCTCGCCGTCTACTGGCCGCCCCTCGCCCGGGTGCTCTCCGTGGAAGATCCGGGCGCCTCCGGCTGGACGGTGGCTGTCCTCTCGAGCCTGGCTCCCCTCGTAGACGGTCAGCTCACCCTGATGCGCCGCTTTCGAGAGCGGCTCGGGACCACGGAGCTCGAGTCGGGATCCTAGCCGGCACGGCCGGGCAGCCCCCGGACCTTCGTTCTCCCGGGCGCAGCCGCGGTGACTGCGCGGCTTCTCGGGGGGACCCATGGAGAGGGCGGGAGGGGAGGCAGCCGGCGCTGCCGAGTTGCTGGCCGCGCGGGCCTCGAGGTTGCGTACCGGTCGGCGCATCGTGATCCTCGAGTAGCGAGGCTTCAACCAGCGCCGAGAGCCGGTCTGCCGCGCGGTCTACGATGCGCCGATTTCGAGCCACCCTGCCGCGGGATCCTCCGATCAGAGGCAGAGCAGGTAGGCCAGCAGGTCGTCTTTCTCCCCCTTCGAGAGTTCGAGCTCGAGGACGAGGTTGAAGAACTCGACGGAGTCGGCAAGCGTCGGCGCCCGGCCGTCGTGCAGGTAGGGCGGGGAGTCCTTGATGCCGCGCAGCGGGAAGGTCTTGATCGGACCCTCGGGGCGGCCCACGTAGAAGCGCTCGACCTTCAGGTCGTGCATCGCGTCGTCCACGAAGGAAGGTCCGGAGTGGCAGGTGGCGCACTGGCCCTTGCCGTGGAAGACGGCCTCGCCGCGCAGCTCTGCCTCGGTCGCGAGCGCCGGGTCCAGTCGCATCAGGGGGGTCAGCTTCGGAGCGGGGGGGCGGTCGATGATCGAGTTGAAGTCGCCCATGCGGTTGGTCACCGCTCGCTGCGCTGCCCGTGGCCCGATCGCCTGCTGCATGCCGGGATCGCCGTCGAAGTACTCTTCCACCTCGGCGAAGTGGTCCATGCTGCGGATCGAGCGCTTCGAAGAGAGCTGCATCAGGTTGTAGTTCCCGCGCATGCTCGGGGTGTCCACGCGCAGGCGCGCCATGTTGGGGCGCGAGTCGGGGCCCAGCTCGAAGGCGCCGTTGGTGTGCCCGTTCACGTGGCAGTCGAAGCAGGCGACCCCGCGGCTGGGCTTCTCGGTTACCCGGTGGGTCGTCTGGCTGAACCAGGTGGTCGGCGTCGGGCGGAGCAGTTCCTTCAGGCCCTCCATCTGCTCGGGCGTGATCAGCCCGTCGAAGACCTCGTAGTAGTTGTCCAGCGTGATCTCGCGCCCGCCCGTTATGTCTCCGAGCTCCAGGTGGGTGGTGAGAAAGAGCGGCGGCGGGAATTCGGGCAGGTAGCTGTCCGGGAAATCGATGTCCACGTCGATCCGCTCGTGCTCCGGGTGCACGGCGATCCAGTTGCGGGGAAAGACCATGTGGGCGTTGGACTGGAGCGGGTGGGCGAGGGGCTTGTAGGGGAAGAGGTCGCGCTTCCGGATCTCATTCGTGGGCAGGGTCGCCAGCTCCTCGAATGACGTCACGCCGTCTTCGAGGCGGGCGATCGGCCCTGCCATGATCGGCTTTCCCCCGGACATGTGCTGGCCGGGAATCGTGTCACCCGAGAAGTCGTAGCGGGACGCCATGTACTCGCGCACATCGGCCATCAACTTGGGCTTCTGCTTGCGGTGGAAGGCGAGCCACTGCTCGAAACGCATGGGCAGCACCGGGGAGCCGAACGAGGAGTCGCCGCGCCCGTAGTAGCGCCAGAGGTCGAATGGGGTGCGCATGCCCTTCTGGATGGTCGGGTAGATCTCGAGCTCGTCGGCGATCGCGGGGGGCGGATCGGGCGGAGGGGTATCGGCGCGGGCGGCCATCGGGGCGACCCGGGTGACGAGGTCGGTCATCGTGTCGCGGGCCTCGGGACCCTGCGTCCTGGTCGCCGCCTCGAGCGGGGGTACGCGGCTCAGATCGGTGCCGCGGTACCTCTCGTAGGTGCTGCCGATGGCGAAGGCGAAGGCGACCGCGAGCAGCAGGAGGAGCAGGCGCATGGTGTTCGAGGTCATCGAGTCGCCTCGGCGACCATGTCGGTGCGCGCCGGCTCGGAGAGGCGCATGCGGGCCCGGAGCCACGCGAGCCGCGGAAGCTCGAGCGAGCCCTTGGTCGCGTCTTCGTCACACCCGCTCTTCACCGTCGGCATCACAGTCGCGAGGCACGGCTGCTCGACACGAACTACGGGACGATCTTCTCGCTCTGGGATCGACTGCTCGGATCCTACGGCGTGAACCGGTCGGATGTGCAAGTGGACACGGGACTGCCTGGGATCGAGAGCAGCCTCGGTATCGGTGGCATCCTCGCGTTGCCCGCCCGCGGTGTGTTCCGCGGCAGGTAGCGTTTCGAGGGGCACAATGACCGGATCTACGAGGCACCGGCTCGAGCGGCCGGTTTCCCTCGAAGAGGCGAAGGCGCCGCTCGCAGCATGGCTACGGGGCCACCTGACTCAGTCCGGAGCCGGTGACCATCGCTTTCAATAGCGCGCGTCTCTTGCTCCACGAGGGCGGTCCTTCCCAGATCTCCGCGGCAGTGAAGCTCGGACGCGCACGCAGGTCCTCGTAGTAGGCATTCACGAGTGGGAATCGAGCCTTCCCCCACAGCGAGGCGGAGAGCCCGAGCATCGTCAATCGGGCGAAGATGCAGGTCCACGCGACGTCGGCCAGCGAGTAGCTGTCGCACGCGAGATAGCGGGTCTTGCCGAGCTGCTCGTCGACGTTCCCGAGCACGTCCTCCAGCTTTCTGTGAATCTCCGCAACCTCTGCCTCGCTGGCGATACTCGCCCTCCATCGACCGAGGTCTTCGATCTTCGCCTCGTAGAGTTCGGCAAGGTCCGCGTTCGTGTCGCCAAGTCGCTGCAGCTTCGCCTTTCGGCGCGGCATGCTGATCTTGCGCAGAGCGAATCCAAGCACTCCCTTCATGGTGCCGAAGGTCAGCTCTCGAATCCTCAAGCGATCCTGCTCGTCGATCCACCGCCGCATGGACTGGCGCTCGATCGGGTCTTCGGGAGCCAGCGAAGGACCCTCGAAGGCCTCGTCGATGTAGCGAATGATGTGTGCCGAATCCGTGACCACGCGATCGCCGTGGATGAGGGTTGGAACGACGCCCTTCGGGTTGAGTCTCATGTACCAGGGGTCGAAGTTCTGAAGTCGCATCTCGATGTCGACGAAGCGGTTCGTGTAGGGGACCTGCTTCTCGGCGAGTGCGAGTCGCACCTTCTGCGAGCAATGCGAGGCGGGAAACGCGTAGAGCGTGACTACAGCTGCCATTCCGCCTCCAGGACGCCTCCAGGACATCGCCTTTCGGGGCGTGGACCGTGCTGGCGAGGCCACACTACCCAGCATCGAACCGCCCAACAAGCCGCTGCACCGAGCTTGGGCTGCTGTGCGCCCAAGTACAGGGGTCGGCTTGCTGGGCGGGGGTTACCTGGAGTCGAGGGCCCGCGCTTCGCACCTTCGATCTCGAAACTCAGGAGAAGCCGCCCATGCTACACGGAGGCGCAGCTCGCGTGGTTCCGAGCGGGCTCGGCGCTCAACACGATCGGAGGGGGAGGGGAAGGCGACGCCGTCGAAGAAGACCCTCGATCGCCGACGCCGGCGTAGCCTCGCGCCCGCCAGTCGAGCCGAACAGGTCGGCCGGCGTCGTCGAGGAGGCCGGCTCGCCCGGCCTGGGCGTCGGCTCGGCGAGGAGCGCGACGGCCGCTAGCGCTTGCGCGCGATGACCTTGATCTCGGCGCGCGCGCCGGGGATCACCAGCTCGGTGATGCCGATCCAGGTCGAAGCGGGGTAGGGCTCTTCGATGAACTCGTTCTTGACGGCGAACATCGTCGCGGCGTTCTTCTGGAGATCCACCATGTAGAGGGTCGTGTCGATGACGTCCTCGAAGCCCACGCCGGCATGCTCGAGCAGGCGGCCGATCTCCTGCCACGCGTTGCGGAACTCGTCCTCGGCGGAGTCACCGGTTCCGATCACGCCGGAGCAGAAGATGAGTCCGTCGTGGTGGACGGCGGGAGCGAAGCGCATCCGCTCGTAGCTCTTCTTGTTCGCCTCGGGGACGATCACTTCGATCGACATGGGGTCTCCTTCGGAATTTGGGTCATGGGTTCCTGGGTCGCGCCGAACGCGGACGGTCCGGGGGGATCGCGGTCTCGTGCGTGGGGGTACGGCTGTACATCTCGTCGGGGGCCGTTTCGGGAGCCCGGCTCGCGCATGGTAGCGGTCCGGGGTCGTTCTCCTAGATCGGGCGGTCGCCCGAGCGCCCATTCAGGATCCAACGGATCATGGGCAGGTGCTGGCGACCGTAGAAGGCCTCGTCGTCGATCAGGTAGGCGGGAGCCTGGAACACCCCCGCTTCGCCGAGCTGCGAGGCGACGGATCGGAGGACACCGGGCCCCTCCGTGTTCGCCCATTGCTGGAAGCCGGAACCGTCGAGCTCCAGCCCCTCGAGGAGCCCGGCGACGTCTTCGGCGTTCTGCGGGTCGAGGTCCACCGCCCAGTACCGCTGGAACGCCTGCTCGAGGAAGGGCCGGAGACTCGTCTCGGCGGCATCCCGAACCCAGAGCCATGCCATGTGAACGGCGTCTGCGGGGCCGTCGCGGTAGGGAGCCTCGATCTCGAGCCCCTGGACTTCGGAGTAGATGCTGATCTCCCGCGCGATCATCCGGGCGCGCGCGCGGCGATGGCGGGCCCCCCGGTCGTCGTCCGGGCTCGGGCTCGAGGGGGCGACGAGCGTATGCGCGCGAATCGGAAGCCAGTCGGCTTCCACTCCGGTCTCCTCGATGAGCGCGAGGGCAGGGCGTAGAGCCAGGTAGGAGAACGGATCTCGCACGTCGAGTGCGATCGTCAGCCGTGCACCGTCGGGAGCGTCGAGAGGGCTCACCGGCCGAACCCCCGGTTGGCCACGTCGGGTGGGGAGCCCCTGCGGCCTTCGAGGACCCACTGGATGCGAGGAAGATGTTCACGGCCGAACCACATCTCGTCCTCCACGAGGTAGGTCGGAACCCCGTAGACGCCCGCGTCGAAGGCCTCTTCGTTGATCCGCTCGTGAAGGCGCCTTCCTTCGCCGGCGGCCCAGTCGCGAAACCCCTCGATCGGGAGGTCGGCGAGAGCCAGCGTGCTCTCGAGAACGGCGACGTCCTCGATGTCGAGCTCGCGCCGCCAGAAGCGCGGGTAGGCCTCGTCGACGAAGCGATCGAAGCCTCCCTTCTCCCTGGCCCAGAGCATCGCGATGCCGGCGAGGCTCGAGTCCCAGATCTTCTCGGTGCCTCGAATCGTCTTCCCTGTCAGGTTTCCGTAGCGACGAGCGTCCCGGTAGGCGTAGCGGACTCCGCTCCACTGCTGGGGGGTGCGCTCCGCGGAGGCGACGGACTTGCCGTCCTTGGCGAGCTTGGCGCGCCCGAGATAGCTCGGGATGTCGAGGGTGAAGGGGCGCCAGTCGATCTCGATGCCGAGCCCGGCAGCGAGATCGCGTGTCGGGTCGATCGCGATGTAGGCGTAGGGGCTCTTCAGGTCGATGTACGCGGCCAGTCGGGCGTCTCCCCGGAGGCGCGCGGAATGTCTGGGGAACGAGCGTTCGCGCTGCATCGATCTCTCATCGGGTTGGCGCGGGAGTGCCGGCTATCGCCCGATTCATGTTAAGAGCTTGACTCCTACTGGCGCCACATCGGCCCCAACCCCCTCGCCGCGGGTGTCAGCGGTACCGATTCGCCCCTCGAGATCGCAGCGAGCGAATCATCGCCGTGTGATCCTCGTCCAGCGCGCCAGGACTCCCCGTGGCGAAGGCCTTCGAACGCGAGCGCTCTCCGGGAGACCGAGGACCGCCCCGGGCGCCCGCGCTCTCGGCATCGGGGCGACCGAGACGCTAGCCTCCGGTGGTCATGAATCTCCAGAGATCAAGCACCCGATCGAGCCGCGCGGTGGCGGCGATGCTCGCCTCGTGGCTGCTCGCCTGGCCCGCGGGCGCGGCGGACGTCGACGTCGTGATCGCAGGGGGGGTCAAGGGCCTCACCTACCAGCGCTACGCGGCGAACCTGGGAAGCAGGCTGTCGGGCTTCAAGGCGCGCTACCGGCAGACGGCGGGCTCCAGCGAGAATCTCGATCTGCTGGCCGCGGGAGAGGCGGACATCGGATTCGCGCAGGTCGACGTCTTTGCGACGCGCATGCGCAGCGAGCGCTCGCGCTTCGAGAAGCTCGGCATCGTGGGCCGTCTCGCCGACGAGTGCGTGTACATCGCCTACCGCAAGGCGGGAAGTGTTACGAGCCAGGAGGGGCTCAAGACGCTGGTGGACGGCCGCAAGCCGAAGATCTCCGTGGGCGACGCCGAAGGAGGCATGCACACGACCTGGCTGCTCCTGAAGGAGCTGCAGCCCGCATTCGGCGCTACGGCGATCAAGTTCACGGGGGGTACTCTCGCCGTCAACCATCTGGCGTCCGGGCTGCTCGACGGCGTGGGCTGGGTGACCGATCCCCGGAATCTCGACCACAGGCTGTTGCGGGCGGTCTTCGCCAACGACGGGCTCGACATCCTGGAGCTCGACGATCCCAGTCTGGTCTACACGCTGCCCCAGGGCACGGTCGTGTACGAGCTCAAGAAGGTCTCCCTGACCGGCGGATTCGCCCCGAGAAAGATCACCACGGTGTGCACGGGCTCTGCGGTCTTCGCGCGCCCCGGTATCGAGCCGCGGCTCATGGATGCGGTCTCCGATGTCCTGAGCCTCGAGCGCGAGGCGATTCTGTCGCTCGACTGACCTCCGCGCGTCTCGCGACACCCGGGCTTGGGGCCGTGATCGGGTCAGGACCCGATGCCGAGGATGCTCCTGGCCAGGTCCACGCCATCCTTCGCCTGAGCGCCCCAGCCGTCCGCTCCCTGCTCGGTCGCCCACTTCTGGGTGGTGACTCCGCCTCCGACGATCACGGGGTACTTGGTCCGGACGTCGGTCTCCTCGAGGAGTCCGAGTAGCTCCGAGAACTTCTCGAGCGCCGGAGCGAAGACGACTGACACGGCGATCATGTCGGCGCCGCTCTTCTCGGCTGTCTCGTAGAAATCCCACGGCGCGTTCTTCTCGCCCATGTCGACGACCTCGAAGCCGCCGATCGAGAGCAGGGTACCCACCAGGTTCTTTCCGATGTTGTGCTGGCTGAGGAGCGTGCCGAGAACGACCTTTTTCTTGTTCTTCGGCGTCTCGCCCCGAGGCAGTGCCTCCTCGATCAGCGGAATACAGGTCTTGGCCGTGACGCCCGCGCGCACGAGATCCAGCACGATCGCCTTCTTCGCCGCGAAGCGGTTACCGACGTCGTTGAGCCCGCTCATCACCCCTTCTTCGAGGATCTCGATCGGGTCGAAGCCCTCGGCCAGGAGCTCCCGGGTCACCGCCTCCGCCGGCTTGGGCTGTGTTTCGCTCACCTTCTGTCTCAGGTCCGCGATCGTCGCCATCGTGCTCTTCTCCTAAGCGTCGTGCCATGTCGGATAGTCGAGACCGAGGTCCCTGAAGATCCGGGTGAACTTTCGGTACTGGTCGACGATCTCCTGCCTGGGTTGGAGCGTCGTCATGTCATAGAGCTTCTCGAGCGGAAGGGGTGATGGCGTGGGCTCGTACTCGATCGCTCGAATCTTCTTGATGATCTCTACCCCCTCTTCGGGTGTCAGGCGCGCCGCAGCGCGGGCCACCTCGCCGGCCCAGCGACATTCGATGCCCGTAGAGCCGCCTGCCAGCCAGAGCGCCTCCATGCCGGAGATGCAGGCGTTGATGCAGGCGAGCGCGGTCTCGTACCAGGCTTCATCGGAGAAGGCCGACCCCGGAGTGCCCGTGCTTCCGAAGCTCACCCAGGGAAGCCCGAGGTTTCGCTCGGCCGCGAGAGCCGCGGCCGAGTTGCACCAGCTGATGTCGTTGCCGACATAGGTGCCGTGGATCGACATGCACATCGCCTGGGTGAGCGAGCCCCCGGAGTAGGCGAGCATTCCCAGGGTGTGGGCGATGATCTCGATCGCACCCTGCTCCGGACCAGTTAGGTAGCCGTAGAGAGCGGGCGAGCTGCTCATCCAGGGCTCGATCCCATGCTGATCCGCGAAGAACGCCAGGTTGAAACGGTCGTAGTTGACTCGCATGTCCTGAAGGATCTGGATCGGCAGCGTACAGTTCTCCTTGTTGTACATGCCCGGCCCGAAGGTGCTCATCATGGCGAGCGGTGTCGTTGCGCTCATGGGGATCCCGAGGAAGAGGCCGGGCTTGCCGGCCCAGGCCGCCGCCTCGTTCATTGCGCGAGCCTCGGCCTGGCAGACGACGGTCTGTGCCGGTGTGTCGAGGACGTTCTTGAGCTCGCCGATCCCGAGAAGCGGAATCGGGATCACACCGTCGCAGGTGGGCTCCTGCATCGCGGCCATGGCATGGGACTTGTAGAGCTCGACCTTCTTCGTAAGCGCCCCTGCCGGGAACCACGTATACGGATGCTGCTCGTCTCCCGGTGCGCGCGGGGCGAGCGTGATGGCCTCGCGGCCGGAGCCGAGCGTGATCCGGCGCCGGGCCGTGGCGACCGCCTCGAGGATCTCCTCCTTGGTGAACTGGATGATCCGCCGTGTGTCCTTGCAGTAGAGCCCCGTCTCCAGGAGGTATTCGAGGCCGGCCTGGAATACGGCGTCGGCCATCCCCGGGTCGGTCATCACCGGTTCGTCGGGATTCCACTCGATCTGGTGCTTCTTTCGCACGTCCTCGAGGATGGTCGGGAAGAATTCAGTCTCGAACTTCTCCTCCGTCATGATCCGGCCCGTACTCGAACGGTGGATGGCTTCCCAGAGGAGCTTCCCCATGTCTAGATCTCCCGGTGCCCGGATCCTTCGCCGAGCACTGATTCAAGGCGAGCGGGTCGCGGTCGCCGTCAGCCCTGCAGGTAACACTCTTTCTCGCGCATCGCGCGCATCAGCGCTGCGCACTCCTGCCCCACGTAGCGGATGTGTTGGGGTAGAAGCCAGGGCATGACGTCGACGATGTACCACGAGAGGTCCTCGGGATCGCTGAATGCGTCTTCCCAGAAGATGTCGCTCGCGTCGTGGTTGAGGAGCATGGCCCTCGCCTTGCCCCCATCGTTGCCGAAGAGGAATACACCCGACGGGTCGACGTGCAGAGGGAGCGGGCGCCTGAATGACTCCTCCAGAACGCGAAGGGAGCGGTCGAAGTCGCTCTCGCGCAGAGATGCCGAGTGGATGATGAAGGTGGCCGTTCCGACGGCGAGCCCGAGGCTCTTCGCCGTTTCCCGTTGCAGGCGAACGAGCGCTGTGGCCTCGAGCGGCCAATCCGTATAGACGTCGGAGCACCGCAGCACGAAGGAGGCGAACAACTCCCCGTCGACGACGTGGAACGAGGCGGAGGTGAGGTCGGGGGCGGCGCCCTTCGCGATCTCGTTCGACTCGACGAGCACCAGGGTCGCCGCCTGGGAGTCGGGCGACTGCTTCAGGCGATCGATCGCGCCCTCCAGCTGATCGAATCCCTTCCAATCACGGAAGCGTTCGCCGTAGCGCGGAAGGTAGAAATGCTCGAAATCCTCGCGGCTGAAGTCGAGGTAGGGCGGAAAGTCATCCGGCTCCGCCTGCTCTCCATCTTCCAGAACCGGGACTTCGATCGTCACGATCGCGTTCAGGGCCTGGGCCATCCGCTCTCCACCCGTTTCCTTCTCGATCCCGATCCGGAGAGCGAGGTTCAGGAGCTGGAGCCAGCTGTCGGCCACGCTGTTGCTGAAGATCGGAAAGCTCGTCTTCCGCGACAGGAAGACCTTGCGCTCGGGAATCGCCGGGCTCGGGATGGTCCGCGGCTCTCGCTGCGGTGAAAGGGCGGTCAGCTCGCGGATGGCGCTCGAGACTGCCGCGAGGGGCATGCCTCGCATGTCCAGAAGTTGGATGTCGTTGCGGAGCGCGTCGATCGATGGAATGTCGAGCTCTTGCGACAGGAGCCCGCGGGAGCCGGCGATTCGGCCGTCTTCGCCGAGGCCCTCCTTCCACAGGGCCAGGAGCGCCTCCCCGGCAGCCTTCGGGTCATCGCCACAGAGGATGAGGTGCCGGATCGTCGGGTGAAGGTGCAAGGCCTGGAGCAGTCCCTCGAGGTCGCTGCGCGAAGCGAGCGGTGCGACGAACGCGACGCGTTCTCCTTCGAGCTCTGGAAGGATCGCCCCCCCTGTTCGCAGCGAGCCGGACAACGCGACATCGCCCGCCTCGAGGTTCGAGAGCTCGAGATGCGGTAGATGCGTTGCCTGCCACGTAGGATCCATGCTGATCTCTCCCCTCTACCGCGCCTGAGCGCCGCGGACGCAGAAGGCGCGAATGAACTGATCTTCCAGTCGATCCAACACGACTGAATGGGGCGTCTCGAAGCCGCAATCCACCCAATGGGTGAGCTCTACCTGCTTGAGTGCGAGCATCTTGCGCACGAGCAGGTGCGGATCGTCGTCGACGTAGATTCCTTCGGCGATGCCTCGAACGAAGAGCTCTCTCGGGATCGCGGCGCCCTCGTCCCAGTGATCGACGCCTAGGGCGCCGGGCAGGCGCGCCGCCCAGCCGTAGCCGTCGTGGCAGCACATGCGCAGGAAATCGGGTCGATCGAGAAAGTACTGCCCGCCCTCGCGGACCACGGCGAGGTGGCTTGGCAGGGTTTCGTCGTGGGCGTCGCGGGCGCTGCGGATGCAATCCAGGAACTCGCGCATTCGCGATCGGTGGATCTCCTGGAAGAGGGAATCCTTTCCATCGACGACGTCGTAGAGGGTTCCGAGGGAGACCCCGGCCGCAGCCGCGATCTCACGCATGTGGGTGCCGTCTGCTCCCTTCACCGCGAAGAACCGCTCCGCGGCCTGGCTGATGGCGTGGCGGTAGACGGCCTTGCGCTCCTCCTTCACGCGCTGCCGGAGGAGCGTGCTGCCGCGCGGATTCTCTCGCCGTCCAGGTTGCTTCTTCCGAGCCATGATGAGTAATCAGGATTCTATAAATACGAAACACATATTTCAACTGGAATCGTCGCCCAGCACGGCGCGGTCGAGCATCTCGACGAGCGAGGCAGCCATATGGGCTTCCTCCACCGCCGGGTCATAGGCGTGCTCCTGCCCGAGTACGCACGCGCGGCGCGCCGCACAGCGGAGACGACAAGGCCCTTCGAGAGCGCGCCGGGCACCGCATGCGCCGATGTCGAACCCGGCCGGAGATGCCCTCGGCGCGCTGACGGGGCACGCCTCGGAGCACGGCGCCGCGCAGCCCTCGCATGGCGAGAAGTCATCCGTCCTGGGCATCTTCGGCAATCGACGCTCGGTCAGAACGAGTGCTCGGAGCGACAGCCACGGTCCGTACTCGCGGTGCAGGAGCAGGCCGAGTCGGCTCGCGGCGCCGATCCCCGCCCGCTGCGCGAGCCCGATCAGATCGATGTGTCGACCGTCTCGAATCGCATCGTAGGCGAGGGCGTGGGTCTCCCAGCCAAGCGAACGAAGCCGCGCGCAGCCGCCGGCCACGACCTCCGCGACGAAGTCATCGAGGGACGCACGCGGCGCTGCTGCGCGGTGGCTGCGTGAGAGGGCCTTCCCCCCGGCACCGACCACGATCGCCGAGCGGGCCGTCGGAAGCAGCTGCGTGGAGCTCCAGGCTTCGGACACGGCGAGATCGTAGACGCGGATCGGCAGAACCCCGGCCAGGTTCAGACCCGCCTCGTCCATCTCCTGCCCCATTCCGCAATCAGAGGGCCGCACGTGCGTCTCGAAGACCATCGATCGCTCCAGGTCTGGCGTCGCGAGCCCGAGGAGTGAGCTGGCGTTCAGGGGGCTCGGTGCCGTACCAGGAAGTCGAGAATCGCGTCGTTGACCGCGGCCGGATCCTCCTCGTGCATGATGTGCGAGGCTTTCGGAATCTCCACGCGGTCGACGTTCGGGAGGAGCTCTTCGAGCCGATCCGTGAGGCGCAGCAAGACCGGGGGACTGCGGTCGCCCGTGACCAGCAGTACCGGAACTCGAACGCCTCGAACGTCCTCGTCATCGATGTCCGGAAACCCGATGTCGCGGAGCATTCCCGCCCGGAGGGTGCTGATGTTCTCCCGCGAACGCTGCGCGTTCTCCTCGGATAGCTGCCCGAACGTCTCTGCGCCGAGCACGCCACGCAGGAATATCTCGAGGCCCTTCTCGTCCTCGCCCCGCTCGAAGGCTCGCGTGGCGGGCGTGACGGTACCGAGGACGAACTGAATGATCGCGATCGCCGATCGGGGCCGCGTGGCGAGCAGCCGCAGCAGCTCCAGCGCGCGCGGCGGAAAGCTCACCAGGAGCGGAATGACGGGCGGCTCTTCGAGCACCAGCGACCGGACGACCTCGGGATGGCGTATGGCGGCGAGCAGGCTGATGAAGGCGCCCTGGGAGTTCCCGACCAGGTGAGCCGGCGCGGCGCCAATCTCCCGCAGGAAGACGGCGAGGTCGTCGACGTGGTGGTCCCAGGAGTCCGGGGCTTCCGGGTCGATGTCCTCGTTGGGACGGGCGAAGCGCCGGCTGTAGGCGATTGCGCGGTAGGAGCGGCCGACGACCGGCATCTGGTTCGTCCAGATGCGAAGGTCGCTGACACCGCCGTGGACGAAGAGCACCGGCTCGCCTTCGCCCTGCTCGCAATAGGCGAGGGTCGCTCCGTCGACTTTGGCGTTTCGGACGTTCTCGAAGCCCGTGGGGGACATCTGGGCTCCTCCGATGTCGGGCGGCCGCACCCATCCCCAGGAGGATCGGGCCCTCCGATCGAGTCAGGATATCACGATGGGCCGGCCCGCCGACTCGAAGACCGCTCACCAGCTGAGGCGCCGCAGTCCACGCGAGGCTCGTCTCGGGGGAGGGCCGCGCATCGACGACGGACGGCTCCGCGTCGCGAGGCCTTTGCTAGGAGCGGTCCATGATGAGCCGGCAGGCTTCGAGCGCGACCTGGGCCGACCCGTACACGCCCATGATCTTGGCGGCGCTGGTTCGCTCGCCGATCAGGTAGAGGCCTTCGACGCCTTCCGCCCGGATGTCGATCGGGTTCCGTCCCACATTGCCCGGGGTCTCGATCAGGGTGGCCGGCCCGAAGGAGCGATGGCGCCAGTGGGCCTTCTCGACGACGCCGGGGAAGAGCTGCTGGATGTCCTTCTCCCAATCGTCGAAGAGCTTGTTCAGGGCGATCTTGTGGCTCGCCTCGCGCATCTGGAAGAGGCTGGGCTTTTCCCACCACCCCGTCTGGATCCAGAAGGTCGTCTCGTACTGATTGGAGTCGTCGGAGAACTCGAGGGAGCTCGCGCACCAGGGGCGCCCGGTTACCGGGCCCTCTTGCACCCATCGGGGGCCGCTGTGATCCCAGAGCTCGGGGTCGTCGTGGCCGTAGGTGAGGGTCGCGTCGTTCAGGGTCTTGCGATGAAGGTGTCGCAAGCGATCTGCGTACCAGGGGGAGAGGTCGTCTTCGCTCAGGATGTTGAAGATGTCCCAGATCGCGACAGCGCTCACCACGACCGGAGCCTCGATCATCCGGGTGTCGAAGCGCTCGGTCGGAACGCGGCGTTCCCCTTCCTCGATCTCGACGCCTCGGACGCGGCCGTTCTCGATCACGACGTGGGACACCGACGTGTTCGTTCGGATCTCACCGCCGCGCTCTTCGATGGCCTCGATGAGGGGGCCCGCGATCGCGCCGCTGCCGCCCTTCACCCAGTACGACTGGGACGGGAACGTCCCGAGGGTCTCGATCTGCTTCTTGACGCTGTAGAAGAGCATGCCGGCGGAGTAGTCGTGGGGGATCGAGAGGGTTCCCCCGAAGAGCCAGCCGAGGTAGCGGAAGAAGTCGATGACGCCCTGGTCGTCGGTGCGCTCGGTGACGAAGCGCGCGACGGACACGTCGTCGAGCTTCTCGATCTCTTCGTAGCTCCACACCTTCGCGGTGTCTACGTACACCTTGAAGAACTCCGCGAGGGAGCCTCGGACGATGTCGTCGAGCTTGCGCCACTCGCCGTTCATGTGGACCTGACCGGAGTTGGTCCAGCGGCAGACGTTCTCCGGCATCGTCTTCCCGATGCGCCGATAGATCTCGTCCTGGGTGCCCGCCAGGATCAAGCCTTTGATGCCGTTGTCGATCGCTGCGTTGCCGATCTTGCCGCTGGCGGCACGTCCGCCGAGTCGGTCCCGACCGGACTTCTCGAGGACCAGGACGCGCTTGCCCTCCTTCGTGAGGAGCGCCGCCAGGTTGAGCCCGCCCATTCCGCCTCCCACGATGACGACGTCGAAGGTTTCGTTGGCCATGGTCCTCCTCTGGGCTCGCGGGCCTCCGAGGGGGGCGGTGGCGAGCACGGCAAATCGATGGGGGTGGTATGCCGCAGTGGCATCGGGCGCGGGTGAACCCGGCGCAACGTCCTCGGGCGGGAGCGCACGCGACCGACCGTTGCGGCCGGCTTCGGGCGCTCTCCGGGATCTCCGCCGGGTCCCATTGCCGAGCGGAGTCCGGGCACCCGTCCGGGCGTAGTCAGGGAACGAGTGTAGGAGCGTTGGCGACCAGATCCGCCCGGATGGCCTCCGGAAGCTGCGACCACACGAGCAGAACGATGGTGCGCTTCAGGTTGTCGTAGAGGGCGTCGCGCTCGGTCTGGTCTCGCACGAGCTCCACGCGGCCAACGACCGACTCGAGCAGCGACGTGACGGCCTGGGCGATGCCGCCCGCGTCGGGCAGGGTGTCGGGGCCGAGGCTGTCTTCGAGCCCCTGGGTGATGGCGCTCTCCGCCCGCGCGAACAGGGTGCGGAGGGCTTCCTGGATCGCCTCCGAATGGTCGGCGGCCTCCAGCTGCAGAAAGACGGGCAATCGGATGAGCTGGGGCTCCTCCTCCATGATCTGACGCCATCCGTCCACCAGCTCCTCCAGGCGCTGGTGGGGGAGCACGCGTCGGTAGGCGCGCTTCTGCAGCTCCTCGATCCAGCGTCCGGTCAGGGCCTCTAGCACCGCCGCCAGCAGGCCCTCCTTGTTGTCGAAGTGCCAGTAGAGGGCGGTCTTCGCAACGCCCGCGTGTCGGCAGATGTCGTTGACGCTGGTGGCGCGGTAGCCGCGCTCGCCGATCAGCTCGGTGGCCGCTTCGATGAGACGAAGGCGGCTCTCCTCGCCCCGGACGCGACGCGCTGCCGTGGCGGACTCGGTGCTTCGCACCTCAGACCGCCGCCAGCGACCGGATCTCATCCAGCCGCGCATAGGCGACGTCGAGGTCGTCGACATCGTTGGGGTGGAAATCTCGACGCAGGTAGGCGCGAAGCTGTCTGCGGGTGTGGGCGATGAGTGCCGGGTCGACTCTCGCCTCGAGCTGCTTGCGCAGCGCGGCGGCCTCGGTGCGGTCGATCCCGTCCTGGCGCAGCAGCATCCGACATCCGATCGCCGCCCAGGTCAGCAAGGCAAAGGTCGCGAGGGCGTAGCCTGCGATGCGCGTCCCGTAGCCGATGCCCGCGGCCTGCATGACGTCGTACGCCACCGCCTTGTGCTCGACCTCTTCCACGGCGTGCCAGACGATGAGTGCCTGCATGGTGGGATGGAACTTCCGCGTTTCGGCGTTCGAGATCGCGAAGTGACCGAGGGTCGCGGTGTAGTGCTCTGCGCCCGCAGTCATGGCGAGCCGCAGAGAGCGGGGCATGCGGTTCATGATCCGAAGGAAGCGCTCGAAGTGGCGCAGGAAGCGATCGATCCGATAGCCCTGCGCGCGCAGGACGTCGAAGTAGCGCTCGTGCTGGCGTCCGTGCACGGCCTCCTGCCCGGCGAACCCCCGGGCCTGCTTCCGCAGCGCGGAGTCTTCGATCTGACCGACGTGATCGTTTACCGCGCGAATGAAGAAGCGCTCGCCCTCGGGAAAGGTCAGGTTGAGGGCATTGAAGATGTGGCTCGCCACCGGATTGCCGTCGGCCCAGTGTCTGGGGATCGAGGCGTCGAAGGGGAAGTCCGGATGGCGGACGGGAATGGGGTGACGGGATCCGGGCTCGAGATTCGGGGCCATTCTGTCTCCGGAGGTGCAGCGACCTGGGCGCGCAGGCTGCGTTTCGGTCCTGTACCAATCGGTACGGAACGATTGGTACATTAGCCTGGGCCCCAGAGCTCGCAACCCGAGGCTGGAGCCCTGGGGCGGCTCCTGCTCCTTCCCGGCCTGGCGATCCTCCGCCGTGAGCGATTCGGCTCGTCGCATCGGGAGTCCAGGACCCTGGGTGAGGAGCGGGATGGCCAGTGTCTCGGAGGTGGCTGCCGGTCGGCTCGTATCCCGCGCCGAGGATGGGTCTTCTGACGGCGAAGACCGTGTCCCGAACTCGCAGGCGGTGCGCGAGACGGCGAGGGATCGCGAGTCCTTCACGGGGACGGATCGCCGTCCCTCGAGGGCGA
>CALDCK010000145.1 GCA_937937315.1 uncultured bacterium | reverse complement strand
CGGAGCTGACGAGGGCCCGGGCGGCGAGGGCGCTCGTGTGGGCGCCGCGCATCCGGAAGCTCGGCCCGACCAGATCGCCGCCGTGGGCGGGTGTGAGAGCGATCGATCCACCGGCCAGGCCGGCGACTGAGACCAGGGCTGCGGCGCGGAGGGACAGCATGGCGACCTGACGCTGGCTCGGGCTTGTGGCCTTTCGCCCCATCGTACCAGCTCTCGGGATGGGCCCGCTACGCTCCGGCCGGCACGTGGACTTCGTCTCGAGGTCCGTCGGTGGAAGGGGGAGCGGATGGGGATCTTCGACGCGGTGAGCGCTCAGATGAAGGAGGCCTTGAAGGCGAAGGAGGCGACGCGACTGGCGGCTCTGCGCAGCATCCGGGCCGCCTTCCTGGTGGAGCTCAAGAAGGATGGAAGCGAGACCCTGGCCGACGAGGCCTGCGTTCCCATTCTGCGCCGGCTGGTGAAGCAGCGGCGCGAGAGCATCGAGGCCTTCGAGAGTGCCGGCCGGGAGGACCGCGCTGCCGAGGAGCGAGCCGAGCTCGAGGTCGTCGAGTCCTTTGCGCCGAGCCTCGCCGACGCGGAGACGACCCGCGGCTGGGTGAAGGAGGCGATCGACTCGACCGGCGCCTCGGCCCCCAAGGACATGGGGCGGGTGATGGGTGCCCTGATGAAGGCGCACAAGGGCGACATCGACGGCGCTGTCGCGCGCGAGATGGTCCGGGAGATCCTGGAGGACTGAGACCCGAAGGGGTCTCAGGTCATCTGGGGCGGATAGGGAAGCAGCGCGAGGTGGCGGGCCCGCTTGATCGCGACTGCGACCTGGCGCTGCTGCTTCGCCGTGTTCCCCGTGATGCGGCGGGGAAGGATCTTTCCCGTCTCGGACAGAAAGCTGCGCAGGAGCTTCGGATCCTTGTAGTCGACGACGAGGGTCTTGTCGGTCGTGAGTCGGGAGACCTTCTTGCGCGCGAAGCCGCGCTTGCGGGCCTTGCGATCTCGCTTGCGCGCCTTTGCCCGCAGCCGCGACTTGACGGAGTAGCCCCCGCCTTCCCGGTCCCGGTCGCCGCGGTAGCCGCCCTCGCGGTCACCCCGGTAGCCCCCGCCTTCGCGGTCTCCGCGGTAGCCTCCGCCCTCGCCTCGATCTCGATCCATCATCGCGTCGTCGTGCCTCGTGTCCGATCCTGGTCCGCGAGCGGCCGCAAGCGCGACGCGCCGGGACCTCCGGAGGCGCGGAGCATAGGACAATCGCCCCGGGCCTGCCGCTGGCTCCGGCTGGATCCGATCTCCCCGGGATTCCTCACCTTTCGGTAGGCTCCTCGCTTCCATGGCCGACCCGATCGTCACGCGTTTCGCCCCCTCGCCGACGGGGCACCTGCACGTAGGAGGCGCGAGGACCGCGCTCTTCAACTGGGCCCTCGCCCAGGGAGGGGGCCGCTACCTGCTGCGCATCGAGGACACCGATCAGGCCCGCTCCTCCGAGGCGGCGGTAGCCGGACTCCTCGAGGACCTCGCCTGGCTGGGCATCGACTGGGTCGAGGGCCCCCGGTGGGGAGAGCTCGGCGGCGACCCCCGGGAGATCGGGCCCTACTTCCAGGCCCAGCGGCTCGAGGACTACGCCGCGGCGGCGCGCATCCTCGTCGAGGGAGATCTGGCCTATCCGGCCTTCGAGAGCCCCGAGGAGCTCGACGCGATGCGGCGCGCGGCCCAGGCGGAGAAGAGTCGATTCCGCTATCGGCGGCCGCCGGACTTCGATCGCGAGGCGGCGCTCCGGCGCATGGCTAGCGAGCCCCACGTGCTGCGCTTCCGCATGCCCGAGACGCCGGTGCTCGTCACCGACGCCGTGCTGGGCGAGGTGGAGTTCGGCGAGGACCATCTCGACGACTTCGTGATCCTGAAGCGCGACCGCTTTCCCACCTATCACTTCTCCGTCGTGGTGGACGACGAGGCCATGGGCGTGACCCACGTGCTGCGCGGCCAGGAGCACCTGAACAACACACCGCGCCACGTCTCCCTGCAGCGCGCCCTTGGCTATCGCATCCCGGTCTACGCGCACCTCCCGATCCTCTTCAATCCGGACGGATCGAAGATGTCGAAGCGCGACAAGGACAAGGCGGCTCGGGCCCTGGTGAAGCAGCGTACGGCAGCCGACCCTTCGGCGCGGTCTGCGATCGAGCAGGTGGTGCCCCCGGATCGCCTCGCTTCATGGCTCGACGACAAGCGCAGCCAGCTCGAGTCCGAGACCCTCCGCGATCTCGCCGCGCTCCTCGCCCTCGACCTCCCGCCGATCGATGTGGAGGACTTCCGCCGCGCGGGCTTCCTGCCCGAGGTGGTGTGCAACTACCTGGCGCTCCTGGGCTGGAGCCCCGGCCAGAAGGACGAAGAGGGGAGGGACCTGGAGCGCTTCGACCGGGCCTTCCTGGCGCAGCACTTCTCCCTGGATCGGGTGGGCCGGGGCAACGCGAAGTTCGACGTCGAGAAGCTCCTGGCCTTCAACCAGGATGCGATCGCCGAGCTCGACGACGGCGCCTTCTTCGCGCTCTTCGGCGAGTGGTGCGCGCGCTACGACGAGGGCCTGCTCGCCCGGGAGGAGCCCTGGCTGCGCCGCTTCACCGCGGTGGTGCGCACCCGCTGTCGCACCCTCGCCGACGCCGCTTCCACGCGGGGGCCCGGTGGCTTCGCGCTCATCGCGGACGAAGACGTCCGCTTCGACGACAAGGCGGTGGCGAGGCATCTCGAGCGGGGAGACCCCTCCGGCCTGGTTCTGCTGGGGGAGGTGCGCGCGCCCCTGGCGGCCCTCGCCGACTTCAGGGCCGACGCGATCGAGGAGGCGGTGCGCGCCGCGAGCGACGCGCAGTCGGTCGGGATGGGACGGATCGCCCAGCCGCTGCGCGTGGCCCTGACCGGCGGCGCCGCAAGCCCGCCCCTCGGCGACACCCTCGAGGTCCTGGGCCGGGAGAGCGTGCTCGCTCGCATCGATCGCTGCCTCGCCCGGTGTGGACCGGGCGGGTCCTGAGCCGAGCGCCTTCACGCCCATCCGATAGCATCCGACGCGTCGCTCTCCAGCCAGGAAAGGCACGCGATGTCCTCCACCGACTACGACCTCTTCACGATCGGCGCGGGCTCCGGCGGTGTGCGGGCGAGCCGCATCTCGGCATCCCTGGGTGCGCGGGTGGCGGTGGCCGAGGAGCGGTACCTGGGTGGCACCTGCGTGAACGTCGGCTGCGTCCCCAAGAAGCTCCTCGTCTACGCCTCGTCCTTCCAGGAGGAGTTCGAGGATGCGGCGGGCTTCGGCTGGACCGTGGGCGATCGCACCGCCGACTGGGCGACCTTGATCGCCAACAAGGACCGGGAGATCGAGCGGCTGAACGGGATCTACGCGCGCCTCCTGGACGAGGCCGGGGTCGAGCGCTTCGAAGGACGCGCTCGGATCGTCGACCCGCACACCGTGCGGGTGGGCGATCGCACCGTGACGGCGGAGAACATCCTCGTGGCGACCGGCAGCTGGCCGCATCTGCCGGAGATCCCGGGCATCGAGCACGCGATCACCTCGAACGAGGCCTTCTACCTGGAGTCCCTCCCGGAGCGCGTCCTCGTCGTCGGCGGCGGCTACATCGCGGTGGAGTTCGCCGGCATCTTTCACGGGCTGGGCTCTCGGGTGACACAACTCTACCGGGGTCCGCTCTTCCTGCGCGGATTCGACGACGACGTGCGCGAAGCCCTCGCCGAGGAGATCCGCAAGACCGGGATCGACCTGCGCTTCGGCGCCAATCCGGCGTCGATCGAGCGTGCGACGGACGGGTCCCTCGTCGCCACCCTCGAGGACGGCTCCCGCTGCGAGGCCGACACCATCCTCTACGCGACCGGCCGCCGTCCCCTCACCGCCGATCTGGGGCTCGAGGACGCGAAGGTCGCCCTCGCCCCGAGCGGCGCGATCGTGGTGGACGAGTACTCGCGGACCTCTGTCGAGAACATCTGGGCCATCGGGGACGTGACGGATCGACTCAACCTCACCCCGGTGGCGATCCACGAGGGCATGTGCCTCGCGGCGACTCTCTTCGGCGGGAGGCCGACGGCGCCCGTTCACGAGGACGTGGCATCCGCCGTCTTCAGTCAGCCGCCCCTGGCGACGGTGGGTCTCACCGAGGCCGCGGCCCGCGAACGTTACGGCGAGATCGACGTCTACCGCACCGGCTTTCGCGAGCTGAAGCACACCCTCTCGGGACGCGACCAGCGCACGCTGATGAAGCTCGTGGTGGACCGCGCGACCGACCGGGTGGTGGGGGCCCACATGGTGGGACCCCATGCGGCGGAGATCATTCAGGGCCTTGCGATCGCGGTGAAGTGCGGTGCGACCAAGGCCCAGTTCGATGCGACGATCGGCATCCACCCCAGCTCGGCCGAGGAGTTCGTGACGATGCGGGAGAAGGTCGCGGACTGATCCGCCGGGGCGGGCTCAGCGCCGGGTCTGGGGCGACTCCAGGTCGTTCACCCTCCAGTCGTAGTCGAAGTAGCGGAGGCGCGGGCGGGGGTGGCTGGAGAGCCAGTCTCCCTCCGGCGGGGGCGCGTAGCGCGCAGCGACGGCGAGGACCCCGCCGGCGGCTTCGAAGTCCTCCTCGAACCAGTCGAAGATCCGGCTCAGGGTGACGACGCCGCTCTTGCGGTCGACGAGCAGCCCCTTCCCCGGATCGGCCAGCCAGGTGCGCATCGCGTCGTCGAGCTGCTCGTCGAGGCGATCGGCCCGCCAGGGCTCGCGACGAAGGGCCGGGCACGAGGTCGAGGCGCAGATCACCGCCGCGTGGGTGCGCGGGTCTCCCATCGGGCGGATGATCTCGTGCTCGATCCGGTCGAGGGAGTAGGACTCGCCGCCGATGGTCCCGGCCGTCCGCTTCCACACGGGCCAGATCAGCGAGCCGAGATCGCGAATGCTCTCGAGGGGGTGGTTGCGCACGATCAGATCGATCGCGAGCACGTTGTAGGCGTCGATCCAGAACGCGAGCTTCGCCTTGCGGGTCCCGAGGCGGCTCGGATCCGTGGCCTCGAGGCTCTCGACGACGCGCCGCCACTCGGGGGCGCTGCCCAGCTCGCGATAGGCGACCCGCGTTCGCGCCAGGTCGCGGACCTCGTGGGTGTAGCGCGAGAGGACCTCGGCGTAGAGCGCATCGTCGAGGGCACCGGCCGGCAGGGCGAAGGCGAGCAGGGCGAGGGCGGTCCAGGGGCGTCTTCGCGGCATGCGGCTCCTCGGCGGAGATGGGAGGGCTTGGATTCCGCGCCCCCCGGATGGTTTCGCCGATCAATCCACCGGCGCACCCTTCAGGGCGCTCCGCTGGTTCAGGTGATCGATCACCTCGCCGGCCTCGGCCCGCTCGGCCTCGAGGAAGCGCCCCACCGCGCCGCGCAGCCGCGGATCCGCCAGGTAGTGGAGGCTGTAGGTCGGTCGTGCGTCGAAGCCGCGCAGGAACTTGTAGTCGCCGCCGGCCCCGGGCTCGAAGCGGGCGAGTCCCTCCTCGATGCAGTACTCGATGGCGGCGTAGTAGCAGACCTCGAAGTGCAGGTTGCGGATGAACTCGAGCCCCCCCCAATATCGACCATAGAAGGCATCGCCCTTCACGATGTTCGTCGTTCCTCCGACGATGTCGTCTCCGCGGCGGGCCACCACGAAGCAGAGGCGGTCGCGAAAGCGCTCCCGCAGCAGCTCGAAGAAGGCCTGATTCAGGTACTGCCGTCCGTAGTAGTGGGAATCGACGGTGGCGCGGTAGCAGCGGTACATGGGCTCGAAGCAGTCGTCGGGGATCGCCTCGCCGCGCAGTGCGCGCACCTCCACGCCCTGGTCGGACACCCCTCGCCGTTCGCGGCGCACCTGGTTCCGGCGCTTGCTGCGCAGACGCCCCAGGTAGTCGTCGAAGCCGGAGTAGTCCTCGTTGTGCCAGTGGTACTGGAGGCCCAGGCGCACCTGGTAGCCGCGCTCGCGCAGAGTGGCGACCTCGTCGTCGCGGCAGAAGTTCACGTGGACGCCCGAGAGCTGGTTCTCGTCGCAGACGCGGCGCAGCGCGTCGCCGAGGAGCGCCACGCAGGCGCTCCGATCCACGTCCGGAGCGGTCAGGAAGCGCGCACCGGTGACCGGGGTGAAGGGGACGCCGACCAGCAGCTTCGGGTAGTAGTCGATGCCGGCGCGCTGGGCCGCGTCTGCCCAGCCCCAGTCGAAGACGAACTCCCCCTCGCTGTTGCCCTTCACGTAGAGGGGGCATGCGGCCACCGTCCGCCCCTCGCTCCGCAGCACGATGGGCCGGGGCTGCCAGCCGAATCGCGAGCCCACGCAGCCCGCCTCTTCGAGGGAGGCGAGCCACTCCCACTCGAGGAAGGGGGACTCCTGCCCGACGAGGGCGTTCCAGTCGCCGGCGGGAATCCGACGGACACCATCCAGGAACTCGACCTCGAAACCCGCTTCCGCGCCCACGTCCATCAGTCTAGGAGTCCCCAGCCCGCACTACCAAAGGAGAGGGCGTGGGGGGCCTCCGGCCGCACCCATGCCTCCGCCCATCGCGGCGCTCGCTATCCTCGGGCTATGTTGGCTTCTTCTGGCGGACCTGGCGGACCTGGCGGGCCCCAGGACCCGGGTGGCCCCGGAGGGCCGGTCACCGGTGACCCGCGGCGCGAGGGCGGGATCGCCACCGCGACGCGAAAGCGGGTGGAGCGGCCGCCGCGCTACAAGGTTCTGCTCTACAACGACGATTACACGCCGATGGAGTTCGTGGTAGCGATCCTCGAGCAGCTCTTCGGCAAGGGCCCCACGGAGGCGACCCAGATCATGCTTGCGATCCACAACAGCGGATTCGGCGTTGCGGGGGTCTACGTTCTCGACGTCGCCGAGACGAAGGTGGCGGCCGTGCACCGGGCGGCGGAGCAGCGGGATTACCCGCTCCGGGCGGGGGTGGAGAAGGAGTGAGCAGTATCAGCCGAGAGCTCCATCTGCTCTTGCAGGCCTCGGTGCGCGAGGCGATGGCGCGGCGGCACGCCTACGTGACCGTCGAGCACATCCTCTTCGCGATGATCCACGACGGGAAGGGCGCAGAGATCCTTCTCCATTCCGGCGCGGACCTGGGGGCGCTGAAGGCCGCGCTCGAGAGCTACTTCGACCGCGACCTCGAGCGCGTCCCCGGCGAGGAGGCCTTCGAGGCCCAGCAGACCCTCGCCTTCCACCGCGTGCTCCAGAACGCGCTCTCCCACTGCGAGCGCGCCGAGAAGGATGAGGTCGACGCGGGCGACGTGCTGGCGGCGATCTTCCAGGAGCCCGACTCCCACTCGGTGACGCTACTGCGGACCCAGGGCGTCACCCGGATCGACGTGCTCCAGTACATCTCCCACGGGGTCTCGAAGCTGTCCGGCTCCGGCGGCGGCGAGGAGGGCGCACCCGCGGGTGGCGAACCGGCCTTCGGCGAGCCGGGCGAGATGCCCGCCGATCCCCTGGCCGCATTCTCGGCGAATCTGACCGAGCGCGCCGGCGAGGGCAGGCTCGACCCCCTGATCGGCCGGGGGCGCGAGCTCGATCGCACGATCCAGATCCTCGCCCGGCGGCGCAAGAACAACCCGATCTTCGTCGGCGAGACCGGAGTCGGGAAGACGGCCCTCGCCGAAGGACTCGCCCTGCGCATCCGCGAGGGGCGCGTTCCCGAGGACCTGCGCGACGCCGAGATCTACTCGCTCGACGTGGGCTCGCTGCTGGCCGGAACCCGCTACCGCGGGGACTTCGAGGCGCGCTTCAAGGCCTTCATCGCGGCCCTCCAGGGGCGCGACAACCCCATCCTCTTCATCGACGAGATCCATACGATCCTCGGTGCCGGGTCCGCCCAGGGCTCGACCGTCGACGCGTCGAACATGTTGAAGCCCCTGCTGGCGAACGGTGAGCTGCGCTGCATGGGGTCGACGACCTATCAGGAGTACCGCCACTTCGAGCGCGATCGCGCCCTTTCCCGGCGCTTCCAGCGGGTGGACGTGAAGGAGCCCACGGCGGACGAGACTGTCCGCATCCTTCAGGGGCTCGCGCCCCGCTACGAGGAGCACCACGGCGTCCACTACACGAACCCCGCTCTGCGCGCCTGCGTGGACCTCTCCTTGCGCCACCTGAACGACCGCTTCCTTCCGGACAAGGCAATCGACGTCCTCGACGAGACCGGCGCTGCGGTCCGACTGCGGCCTGCTTCGAAGCGTCGCAAGACGGTCGGGGTGCGGGACGTCGAGGAGGTGGTCGCGCGCATGGCGAACATCCCGACCGTGCGGGCGACGGGCTCGGATCGCGACCGCCTCGCTGCACTCGAAGAGGCGCTGCGAGGGGTGGTCTTCGGTCAGGACGATGCGATCGCCTCGGTCGTGCGTGCCGTCAAGCGCGGTCGTGCCGGCCTGGGGGGCCCGGACCGCCCGATCGGGTGCTTCCTGTTCACCGGCCCTACGGGCGTCGGCAAGACGGAGCTCAGCAAGCAGCTGGCGGCGGCCCTCGGCGTGCCCTTCCTCCGCTTCGACATGAGCGAGTACATGGAGAAGCACGCGGTGTCGCGTCTGATCGGCGCGCCTCCGGGATACGTGGGCTACGACCAGGGCGGGCAGCTGGTGGAGCAGATCCGCAAGGAGCCCTACACGGTGTTGCTCCTCGACGAGATCGAGAAGGCGCACCCCGACATCTTCGACATCCTGCTCCAGGTGATGGACCACGCGACGCTGACGGACAACCAGGGTCGTGAGGCGGACTTCCGCCACGTCACCCTCATCATGACCTCGAACGCGGGGGCGCGGGAGATGCAGGCCCAGGGCATAGGCTTCGGCGCCGGGCGAGCGGGCGACGGCAGGAAGGAGCTCGAGCGGTTGTTCAGTCCCGAGTTCCGCAATCGCCTGGACGAGATCGTGACCTTCCACGATCTGGGCCGAGAAGTGATGACGCGGGTCGTCGACAAGTTCGTCCGGGAGGTCGAGGGACAGCTCGCCGAGCGTCGCGTGAAGCTCACCCTGACCGATGCGGCCCGGGGCTGGCTGGCCGAGAAGGGCTACGACCCGCTCTTCGGTGCCCGTCCCATGGCGCGCCTGATGCAGACGGAGCTGAAGGACCGCCTGGTCGACGATCTGCTCTTCGGAGGCCTCTCGAAGGGCGGCAGCGTGCTCGTCGACCTGGGTGACGACCGGCTCGTGTTCTCCACCCAGGACTCCGCGTCGCGCTGAGGCGGCGGATTCTTCCGGCGGCGCCCGCCTAGGGGGATGCCCCGGGCCGATTTCGCAGGCCGGGCCTGCCCAGTCCCTGAGGATGGCGCCAGAGGAGGAAGCCGAGCAGGGTGACGGTGCCGGAGAGGCTCCCCAGCCAGAGATGGAGCCGCCCCAGGTGGGTGGTGCTCGCCCAGAGGTCGAAGGCGGAGGCGGCTGCCACCAATGCGAAGCCGAGCCCCAACAGGGCGCGGCGCAGGCGGCCCGGATCGCCTTCGTTCCGGGTGACGAGGAACACCGAGCCGAAGCCGATCACGGCCCAGCCCGCGAAGTGCACGAGGTTGTAGAGGGCGGCAGCATCCGGGGCTGCGAAGCCCTTCGCGGCGACCTCTGGGCCTTCGAGCAGGAGCGTCCCCAGCACCGACGGGGTGTAGAGCCAGCTGCCGGCGAGCCAGTCGCGGATCGCGTGCACGCCGGCGACGACCAGGCCTGCCAGGAGCCCCGCCTCGAGCCCTTCCGGGACGACGAGGTCCCCCTCTCGCGGCGTGGACACGATCGGTTCCCCCGGCTCGGTCGCCATCCATCTACCTCCCGGCCCTTCATCGGAGCAGGACTCGTGCCAGGCCGCGACTCGGCGCGGTGCGACGTGCGGGACCACGGTAGCCGGAGGGTGGGTCGATTGGCCACGCGGGCTGGGTCGCTTTGCCCCTCGCTCTGGGGCGGGTGCGGGCTCGGCGCCCCGGACGGGCAGTGCCACCGGGCACGTCTCTTGCGAGACATCTGCTCTGAATCGCCGTGTGCGGCGCTCGCGCCCGCTAGGAGGGTCCATCGATGAGCGACTTCCTGTCTGCATATTCCATCCAGAACTGGCTCGAGTCCTGCCCTCAGGGCTATCTGCTCGATACCGAATACGGTCACGCGCCGGGGGAGCGGGAGCCCGAGCCGATGCTCGAGAGCAAGGCGCTCCACGAGCAGGCGATCCGCTCCACGGTCCAGCTGGTGGTCGGCGAGCGCTGTGCCCTGGCCGCGTCCTCCGGGCTGATCAACGCCGCGCCGGACCATCCCAGTAAGCGTTTCCTCGCCACCCAGACCCTCGACGAGGCGCGCCACGACGAAATCTTCACGCAGCGGCTCTACGACCTCGGCGTGAAGAAGGACGAGCTCGAGTCCACGATCCAGCAGCTGGCGAATCCCCATCTCGTGGCCTTCGCCGAGGTGCTCCTCGAGAAGGTCGACAAGGGCGACTTCATCGCCGGCGTGGTGGGCCAGAACATCGTGCTCGAAGGCATGGCGTTCAGCGTCTTCGAGATGATGCAGGCGTCGAACGCCCAGATGAATCCGAAGTTCGCCCACACCCTCGCGGGCACGATCGCCGACGAGCGACGCCACGTCGGCTTCGGCGAAAACCGGATCGGTTCCCTGATCAAGGAGTTCCCGGAGCGGAAGCCCGAGGTCGAGAAGATGCAGAAGGACATGAGCTACCACATGCTCGCGACCTTCTCTCTCGCCTTCAGCGACCAGGCCGCCGCCTTCGAGGAGGGGCGCAAGCTCGCCGCCCAGAGCGGCGCAGAAAAGAAGTCCAGCGACTGGCATGGCACCGATCTCTCGAAGGCGACGCCGAACGAGATGGAGTCGGTGCTTGCCGACACGGTGCTCAAGGAGTTCAAGACCCGTCTGGGTCGGATCGGGCTCGAGTACCAGACACCGGCGGCGCCCTGAGGCATCGCCGCATGTCCGCCGGACCCATCGAGCCCCACGTCCTCGAGGCCGAGGACTTCCTCGAGGAGGTGCACTCCTTCGAGTTCTGGTTCCAGGCCGTGGAGGGATACCTCTCCGATCGCCCCTACGGACGCACCGCGGGTCTGGACCCCCCGGTGCTATCCGAGGGCGACCGGGACGCCCTCGTGACTACGCTCTGCAACTACTGCGTGGGGGAGACCATGGCGCTCGAGGGCGCGAGCGGAATGATCGGCTTCGCGCCGAACCGGCAGCAGAAGATCTTCCTCGCGACCCAGGCCGTGGACGAGGCGCGGCACCTCGAGGTCCTCCTGCATCGGCTCGCGGAGCTCGGGGTCGAGAACCACGAGGCCGAGATCGCCCGCCGCGCCAACCGCAGTCTCCTCACCTTCAAGGAAAGGCTGCGGCAGCTCGTCGAGAGCAAGGACTGGGAGGCGGCGCTCTTTGCCCAGAACGTGATCCTCGAGTGCATGGAGTTCACGGTCTTCCAGACCCACGCCCAGACCGCCGACCCGATCACGCGGGAGGTGCTCGAGGGCATCGTGAAGGACGAGCGCCGCCACATGGGCTTCGGGGAGAACGATCTCGGGCGCCGGCTCGCCAGCGCACCCCATGTGCGCGCGCGCCTGACGGAGATCCGCAAGGAGCTCGACCCGCTCGTGCTCGGCACCTTCGAGGAGACCCTCGAGGAGCTCGGAGCTCCCCGCGAAACCCGCCCGGAGCTGGGTCGCAGCTATCTCGCCGCCGTCGGGCGGTTGGGCTTCGGGTCGTGACCGATCCGCTGCAGGCGGCGCGACCGCGCGACGACCGGCCGCGCCAGCGCTACACGCTCGAAGAAACGGGCTTCAACGAGGTTCCGAAGAAGTACCGACGCTTCTACCGTCGCTGGGAAGGGGAGGGCGACGACCTGGCGCCGAACGAGGTGCTCTGCCCCGTGTGCAAGGTCGTCATCCGCTCCACCCGCGAGCTGCGGGTCGGTGATCGCGTCTACTGTATGCCCTGCATGTCGCGCCTCGTCGTCCAGGAGGGTGAGGGAGGACGGCTCGAGGCACTCGTCGCCTATTGAGCGCCGGGCGCGGCATCGTCGCTCCGGCCGGCCCCCCTACGGGCGAGGGTGCCCGTGGGCGGCCCACCAGTCGTCGAGCTCCGGCAGGAAGTAGCGAAGCCGCACCTTCTTGAACTCCCGCTCGCTGAAGAGCACGGCGTACTCCTCGATGCCGATCCGAATCGCGAGCTCGCGGGCCAGCGCCTCGCAGGACTCCCGGTCGGGACCGTGGATCATGCTGTAGAGCGAGAACGGGAAGCCATCGATCGCGTTGCGTGCGTAGCAGTGGCTGACGTCGGGGGACTCGGCCAGGCGTTGCCCCACCTCCAACTGCTCCGCCTCGGACACGCGCCATACCACCATTCCGTTGGCGCCGACACCGAGCCGGCGGTGGCGCAGGGTGCCGACGTAACGACGGATCGCGCTGCCCAGGTGGAAGCGGCCGAAGGACAGCAGCTCTGCCTCCTCCACGCCTGCCTCCTTGGCGAGGGCCGCGAAGGGGCGCTCGCGCAGGGGGAGCGGGGTCTGGAGCGCCCGGAAGCAGCGCATGTCCCTCTCGGAGAGATCGAGGGGCTTCACCTCCGCGACCGGGGCGACGGCGCTCCGGTTGCGGCGCGTCTCGGGGTCGAAGTTGACGCCGATCTTGAAGGTGGCGGTGCGCTGCAGCGCGTGGAAGTGCGGCACGCCGGTCGCCCGCGACAGCGCGTGGAGAGTCGGCTCGAGCCCCATCTCCGGCGGCACCGCCACGGTGAACCACAGGTTGTAGTGGTGGTTGCGCAGGTAGTTGTGGGTGACCGTAGGGTGGGCGTTCACCGTCTCGACGACGCGATCGAGGTCTGCCTCCGGCACCACTCCAGTTGCCAATGCGCTCTCGTAGCCGAGGGCCGCACCCTCGAGCACCGCCGAGATCTCTCGCAGGAGGCCGTCCTCGTCGAGCCCGCGCAGCTCGGTCAGCACCTCGGCCTCGCCGAGGTCCAGGTCGCGTGCCAGCGCCGCGAAGGGCGCCTCGGCGAAGGGGACGCCCGCCTGGATCGCCCGCAGCAGTTCGTTTCGCGCCTCCGTCGACAGTGCCATCAGTGGGCGCCTTTCAGAGTCCGATCCGAAATGCGCGCCAGACACCGAAGATCCCGGAGGGCGAGCGCAGCTCTTGCACGTCCTCGATCCGGCGGGTGGTTGCGTTTACCAGGAAAAGCTTGTCGTCGCGGTTCGCGCTCACCAGCACGTGCGAGCCCCGCGGCGTGAAGTCCATGTGGTAGATGCGGCCTCCGATCTCGAGCGTGTCGACGACGGCGAGCGTGTCGACGTCCACGACCTGCACGTAGGCGTCGTCCGCCTCACCCGAGAAGCTGACCCACACCTCGCGCTCGCTCGGCGACCGCACCGCGTAGACGGGATGTCCGCGCAGGGGAATCGATCCCGCGAACGCCCAGGTGTCGCGGTCGAGAACCGCCAGGCGCTTCTCGCCGACCAGGGGCACGAAGACCCGGCGCCCGGCCACCGCCCAGGATGCCATGTGGGGGAGCTTCACGGGCGTAGCGCGGTCGAAGGCCTGGGAGGGGTCACGGAGGGAGATCTCGCGCATGCCCGCCTCGGGCCGGGTGAGGTCCAGCACGGAGACCCGGTCCGACTCCATGTGACCGACCACGTAGTAGCGACCGTCGGGCGTGATCATGGCGTCGTAGGGCAGGCCCTGGGGCGTCGGAATGCGGTGCTCGATGGGGAGATCTGGCCGCGACGCGTCGATTACCCAGACCTCGCCCCCCTCGATCAGTACGCAGACGAAGCGGTTGCCCGGGGCGTCCACGATGCCCGTCACGCGCGAGGGATGGATGCGCCCGTCGCTCGTACTGAAGGTCGCCGCGTGCCGGCCCACGACCTCCAGGCTCGCGGCGTCGAGGAGCGTGACGCCGCCGGGAACGTACTCGGCCGTCGCGATGTAGCGGCCGTCCTGACTGATCGCGTTGTCGATCGAGTTCTCGGAGGTGAAGACGACGCCGGCCCGGGTGAGCTTCTGGAGATCGATGCGGCTGAGCTGCCCGCCACGGGTGGCCAGGTAGCCCCAGCGCAGGTCGGGCGAGAAGATCATGGTGGCGTGCCGCAGGTTGCCGAGGCCTTCGATGCGCTGGGTCAGCAGCTCGCGCCGTACGAAGTCATAGACCGCAAGGCTTCCGGAGGTGCGCTCCACCACGAACACGCGGGAGCCGACGCCTCCACCGGTGGTGCAACCGGTGACGACCATGAGGGCGAGGCCGACGAGAGCGAGGACCCTCCGCATCAGTAGCCCGCCTGCGCCTCGCGGGCGGCCGTCTCCGGCCGCCAGCCGATCTCGCTGTCCTCCATCACACAGGCCGGGTCTGGCCCCCAGGTCCCGCCGTGCACCGCGAGCGATCGCTCCCGGTGGGAGCCCCGGCAGAGCTCCACCCAGCTGCACGCGCCGCAGCGCCCTTCGAGCCGCTCGACCCGGTGGCGCAGCTGCTCGCGAAGCGGGTGGTCCAGGACCGACGCGAAGCTCTGACTGCGCAGGTCCCCGAGCACGGCGGAGCGCCAGAACTGGTCCGGATGCACGCGGCCCTGGTGGTCGATGTTGAGGATCTTCTCTCCCGCCGAGTTGCCGCCTCGCTCGCGGAGGAGTGCCTCGACCGGTACCGCGGCGGTCTCCCCATAGCGCTCGCGGATCCAGCCGAGCAGGAGCACGCCGTCGGAGTCATTGGACCCGGTGACGATGCGGAGGCCGGCGTCGCGGTCCAGCAGCGCATCCGCCGCCTCGAAGATCTCCAGAAGCAGGGTCCGCACCTCCGCCCGCGAGAGGTCCTCCTCGCGGAGCCGGAAGCCGCGCCCGGAGTAGACCAGGTGGGAGACGTAGAACCGGCTGACGCCCAGCTCCTCGGCCAGTGTCCGCACCGCGTCGACCTGATCGGCGTTGCCCCGGGTGAGCGTCATGCGCAGGCCGGTCCGCAGGCCGGCCGCGCGGGCCGCGCGCAGGCCAGAGACGGCGGACTCGTAGCCTCCGTCGAGCCCGCGATAGGAGTCGTTGAAGGCTCGCACCCCATCGATGCTGACCCCCACGTAGCGCACTCCGACGGACGCCAGCCGCTCGGCTGCGTTGGCATCGATCAGGGAGCCGTTGCTGGAGAGCTGGGGCGCGATGCCGAGCTGTGTCGCCCGTGCGAGCAGCTCGAAGAGATCCGGTCGCAGGAGCGGCTCACCCCCACTGAAGATCACCACCCGCACGCCGCATGCAGCCATCTCCTCGAGGACGCGAAGCGCGTCGTCGTGGCTCAGGTCCTTCGGGGACGGGCGTGTCGCCGCCGCCGCGTAGCAGTGCGGGCAGGTCATGTTGCAGTGGAGACACACGTTCCAGACCACGACAGGAGCGTGCCAGCCCGATGGCGCGAAGCGCTGCGGCGTGCGCGCCCCCGCATCCCGTCTGGAGACCCGGTCGCGCGCGACCTCGAGTAGATCACTGACGGGAAGCACGGCCGCGGAGGATAACCCAGGGGGCGAGGGGAGGGTGGTGCAGTGTGGACGCTGCTACGCGCAGGTGATAGACAGAGCACGTGCAGCGTATCTGGCTGGCGATTGGTGCCTCTGCCGTGGCGTGCAGCGTGTCTCTGGTGGAGTCCGGTGTTTCGGACGAACGTGGGAGTGCCGCGCTCTATGCGGAGCACTGCGCCAGCTGCCACGGTGGAGCGCGCTACGGCGGCTACGCGCCCCCTCTGATCCCGAACACACTGGGGCGGAAGCGCGACGCCGACCTGCTCTCGGCCGTCCTCGAAGGTCTGCCCAATACGCAGATGCCCGGATTCTCGGATCGGCTTTCCGACGAGCAGGCGCTCGGACTGGTCGCACTGCTGCGCAGTCCCCTCGGGGAGATTCATTGGGACGCCGACGACATCCGCGAGAGTCGCCGCGAGTTCCCTCCCGGCGACGCGACCTGGCCCGATACTGTGCGTCGCGAGAACCTGACCCTCGTCGTCGAGCGGGACACCGGGAGCATCTCCGTGCTCGACGGTGACAGCCTGCGCGAGCTCGACCGCTTCGAAGTGGGCAGGATCCACGGCGGCCTGAAGTTCGATCGCGGGCTGCGCGTCGTCATGGCCACGACCCGGGACGGCACCCTCGTGGAGTACGACCTCACCCGTGGCGAAGTGCGGCGTATGCTCAAGGTCGCGGTCAACACGCGGAACCTGGCGCTCTCGCCGGATGGCGGCAGCGTGGCCGTCGCGAACCAGCTCCCCGCGAACGTCGTGCTGCTGAACCGCAGTCTGGAGCCGCAGCGCGTGTTTCCCCTGGAGGGCCAGCCCAGCGCCGTGTACGCCGTGCCGGGGGAGGACCGCTTCGTGCTCACGCTGCGCGACGTCCCGCGCCTCGAGAGCATCCGCTATCCGGACGGGGAGCGGCGCAGCGTCGAGCTGCCCGAGGCCTTCGAGGATTTCACCTTTCTGCCCGGCACACGCCGCCTGCTGGCCAGCTCGCGTGGCGGGCGGCGGCTGTGGCTCTACGACCTCGAGGCCGAGCGCGTGCTTGGCTCCCTGGAGACGCAGGGCCTTCCCCACCTGTTCTCGGCCTGCTTCTTCGAGCGCGAGGGCAGGCCCTACGCGGCGCTCAACCATCTCGGCCTTCCGCATCTCTCCGTGCTCGATCTCGAGGACTTCGGGATCGAGAAGACGATTCCGCTGGTCGGCGCCGGCTACTTCGTGCGCACCCACCCCGGCACCCCCTACCTGTGGGCGGACACGAATACGGACGAGATTCAGCTCGTCGAAAAGGCTTCGCTCGAGCTCGTGCCGCGCTCCCTGCGCCCGGCGCCGGGGAAGAAGGCGATGCACGTCGAGTTCACGGCCGAGGGAGACCGGGCACTGGTGAGCGTCTGGCACTCCGAGGGGGCCGTGGTGGTCTACGACTCGCGCAGCTTGGTCGAGCTCGCCCGACTCCCCTACGCTACTCCCGTCGGGAAGTACAACGCCTTCAACAAGACGCGTCTGCTGCGTTGAGGCTTCCATCCCCCAGGGAGGGATTCCATGTCCCGCTCCGTTCTCAACACCGCGGTGGTTGGCTCCGCGTTCGCGCTGGTGCTGGCCTGTGCGGCGACCTCCGGGGCGCGCGACGACGTCCCCCTGGAGATCGCGCACCGAGAGAACCCGGAGAGCCTGGACGCACGGGAGATCAAGTACTACGCGAAGCAGTTCAAGGCGAAGTGCGCGCGCTGCCACGGCCTGTCCGGAGACGGGGGCGGCGAGGAGAGCGCCGGACAGAAGGTCCCCCCCACCGACTTCACCGATGCCCCGTTCCTGGCGACCCGCAGCGACGGACAGCTCTTCTACCAGATCCTCGTCGGTGGTGGCGAGGGCTGCGCCATGCCCGCCTTCGGTCCGGACTCGGACCACGGCTGGACCGAGGAGAAGGTCTGGCACATGGTCGCGTTCGTCCGCCGCTTCGTCGCGCCCGATGCCGGTGGAGAAACCCGGTAGGGGCAGCGGCGAGGGCTACTCGCGTCCGAGCAGGTTCCTGGGCGTGCTCACGTTCAGGGCCTGAGGCACGTGGCACATGCTGCAGTTGTAGCGGGCGCCCGCCACGTCCTCGCCCTTCTCATAGCCGCTGACCTTCCAGGCCATCGCCTCGTCGGGGGCTCCCGCCGCCATCACCGGACTCTGGAAGTGCGATTCCGGGATCGGCCGGTCCAGCTCGGACGCCACGTTCTCCGGGTGATGGCACTCCACGCACTCGTTGTCGCCGATGCCGATCGGATACATGTCCTCCACGGTATGGGGGATCGACGGAGGCGCCCCGTCGAAGGCCGGGTCGATCAGATCGGAGTCCCCCGGCTCCACATCCCGGTAGCGGGGAAGCGCCTGCTCAGCCATCTCGCCGAGGGGCGCTTCGCGGAAGTAGACGACGTGGGCCTCCTCCGGGCCATCGCCTTCAGTCTGGCCGGACTCGGTGTGTCGGCAGCCGCCGCTCATCATGACGACGACGGTCGCCAGAAGCGCGACGGCTCGCGCGATCGATTCCCTCTTGGTTCGCATGCCGACCTCCATGGATTCGGCCGTGGGCCTCTCAGGTCTTGCGCACCCGACAGGCGCACTTCTTGTAGTCGGTCTCCTTCGAGATCGGACAGGTGGCGTCCAGGGTGAGCTTGTTGATGAGCACGTTCTCGTCGAACCACGGTACGAAGACGAGTCCCCGCGGAGTGCGGTTGCGGCCGTCGGTCTCTACGCGCACCTTCACTTCGCCGCGCCGAGATTCGAGGATTACCTCGTCGTGCCTCGTGATGCCGCGCGCCGCCGCGTCCTCCGGGTGCATGTAGCACTTGGCGTAGGGCACGGCGCGGTTGAGCTGGGGGACCCGCTTGGTCATGGACCCCGAGTGCCAGTGCTCCAGCACCCGACCGGTGCAGAGCCAGAGGTCGTACTCGGCATCGGGACTCTCCGCGGGTGGCGCGTAGGGCCGGAAGAAGATCTTGGCCTTGCCCGTCAGGTCGACCTTCTCGCCCTTGGGCCCGCCTCCGGGGATCTTCTTCAGCGCCTTGCCGTAGAAGTTCACCCCCTCACCGGGCTTGACGTATGGGTCGTGGCCCTCGCGGAAGCGCCAGCGCGTCTCGCGGCCGTTCACTACCGGCCAGCGCAGCCCGCGCACGCGGTGGTAGGTGTCGAAGTCGGCCAGATCGTGACCGTTGCCGAGACCGAACTGCCGGTACTCCTGCCACAGAGCCTTGTGGACGAAGAAGCCCGCGTCTTCGGCGACGTCGTTTTCATGGCCCTCGGAGATCGGGTCGGGCCAGGCGACGGCCTTCATCTCGGGCCTGGCGAAGAGCACATCGTAGAGGGTCTGATCCGGCGCATACCCCAGACTCCGGGCCTCGGTCAGCACGTCCGGGAGCTTGTCCTTTTCGAAGCCCTCCGCGGCGAGTCCGGACAGCGGCTGCTCGCCCCAGACCTCCTTCAGCTGGAAGCGCTTCGAGAACTCGAGCACCTGCCACAGGTCCGCCCGGGCCTCGCCCGGGGGGGGCACCTGCTGGCGCCAGTGCTGTGTGCGGCGCTCGGCATTGCCGTAGGCGCCCCACTTCTCGTAGATCATGGCCGCGGGCAGCACGAGGTCCGCCACCTCGGTGGAGATCGTGGGATAGACGTCGGAAACGACCACGAAGTTGTCGCCCTCGCGCGCGGCGCGGATCCACTCGTTGGCGTTCGCGAAGTCCTGGAACGGGTTCGTGACCATCGACCAGAGGAAGCGAACCTCCCCGCTCCGCAGGGCTCGCATCATCTTCACCGCGTGGGTGCCGACCTTCGGGTTGAGCGTCCGCGGCGGCAGGTGCCAGAGCTCCTCGGAGCGATCGCGGTGGGCCTTGTTCGCCACCACCATGTCCGCGGGCAGCCGGTGGGCAAACGTCCCCACCTCTCGCGCCGTCCCGCAGGCGGAGGGCTGGCCGGTGAGGGAGAAGGCCCCGGAGCCCGGCATGGAGATCTTTCCGCCGAGCAGGTGGAGCATGTAGGCCTGCTCGTTGACCCAGGTGCCGCGGGTGTGCTGGTTGAAGCCCATCGTCCAGAACGAGAGCACCTTGCGCTCGGGGTCGCTGTAGATATCGGCCAGCTCGGCGAGCTTCTCCGCCGGAACCCCGGAGATCTCGCTGACGTACTTGGCGTCGTAGGGCTCGAGCTTCTCCTTGAACTCCTGGAAGGTGATCGTCCAGTGGGCGCCGGCCTTGCCGCGCATCTTCTGACCCTGCTCCCGCGGGTGGTCCTCGGGCAGGCCGTAGCCGATGTCCGTGGGGCCGGTGGCGAAGGCGCAGTGCTTGTCCACGAACTTCTGGTTCACCGCGCCCTTCTCGATCATGTAGCGCGCGATGAAGTTCTGGATCGCCAGGTCGGTCTGCGGCTTGAAGATCATCTCCAGGTCGGCCAGGTCGCTGCATCGGTTCGTGAAGGTCGAGAGGTTCACGATCTTCGTGGGCTTGTGGGTGAGCTTCCGATCCGTCACCCGCGACCACAGGATCGG
>CALDCK010000144.1 GCA_937937315.1 uncultured bacterium | reverse complement strand
GGTGCTCGATCTCGTCGATGTCGAGGTAAGCGTCGGGCCGGTCGTCCTCTCTGAGAGGCTGAATTGGATCGTCGGGCCGGCGATCATGATCCCGGCGTTCCTATGGGAAGAAGATGTGGCCCGAGAAGGCCCTCTCGCGATCTACATCGTCGTGAAGGCCAGGCCGGACGCATACGTCGAATTCGATCCGCGTAAGTTCAGTGTGATCCTGGAGGACGGCCAGCCGCTTTCGCCGAAGAGTGCGACTCCGTGGCCGTCGAGCACTGAGACGAAACCTCTCGACCCGGTCGCACTCTCGTCGGATCAGGAATGGCGCGCGTCGCTGCAGTACGACGTTCTGTGACCCGTCGGCCGAGTTTGGACCAAACGGGCCCGTGAACGAAGAGAGGGTTCTGGCTCCGAAAGGAGAAGGACCCATGGGGAAGAAGGCATCGGCCGAGAAGGCCGTCCGGGACATCCGCAGGAAGACCCGCCGGAAGTTCTCGGCCGAAGAGAAGATCCGGATCGTACTCGAAGGTCTGCGGGGCGAGGAGAGCGTCGCCTCGCTGTGCCGCCGGGAAGGCATCGCAGCGAACCTCTACTACCGCTGGAGCAAGGAGTTCCTGGAGGCGGGCAAGAAGCGCCTGCTAGGCGACACGCAGCGGGAGGCGAGCTCCAGCGAGGTGAAGGAGCTCCGCCAGGAGAACGCTCGGCTGAAGGAAGTCGTCGCCGAGTCGGTGCTTGAGATCCGTCTGCTCAAAAAAGGCGTGACGGGCTCCGATTCGCCCGAGGACGAGGCGTGAGGGTAAGCGCCTCGGAGAAGCTCGAGCTGATCCGCCTCGTGGAAGGCTCTTCGCTCTCGGTGCGCCGGACCCTGGCCGAGATCGGGCTGGCCCGCTCGACCTTCTACGCCTGGTACCAGCGCTACCTCTCGGGCGGGCCTGAGGCCCTCGAAGACCGCAAGCGGCGTCGGCGGGCGGTCTGGAACCGGATTCCCGAGCGCATTCGGGAACAGGTGATCGAGACGGCCCTGAGCCACACGGAGCTATCGCCTCGCGAGCTGGCCTGCCGGATGACGGACCGCGAAGGCGAGTTTCTCTCGGAATCGAGCGTCTACCGGATCCTGAAGGCCGCGGACCTGATCGAGAGCCCGGCCTACATCCTGCTCGAGGCGGCCGACCGTTTCGCGCACCCGACCCGGCGACGCAACGAGCTGTGGCAGGCGGACTTCACGTACCTGCCGGTGGTGGGCTGGGGCTGGTACTACCTATCCACGGTGCTCGACGACTTCTCGCGCAAGATCCTGGTCTGGAAGCTCTCGGCCACGATGCGGGTGGAGGACGTGACGGAGACGCTCGATCTGGCGCGAGCGGCCACGGGCGTGGACCGGGTCCGCGTCGAGCACAAGCCGCGGCTGCTCTCCGACAACGGGCCGTGCTACATCGCCAAGGAGCTCAAGGCCTACATCGAGCAACACGGACTCGGGCACACCCGAGGCCGTCCGTATCACCCGATGACGCAGGGCAAGATCGAGCGCTGGCACCGCTCGATGAAGAACGTGGTGCGCCTCGAGAACTACTACAGCCCATGGGAGCTGGAGCGGGCGATCGCTCGTTTCGTCGCGTACTACAACCACGAACGACTTCACGAAGCCCTTGGCAACGTGACGCCGGACGACATGTATCACGGCCGTCAGCGTGAGATCCTGACGCGTCGGGAGAAGATCAAACGCTTGACGCTGGAACGCAGGAAGAAAGAGAATCTACGCAACGCGGCCTAGCCGCAAACGGGAGCGAGAACCCTCTCTAGGAAATCCGGTCCGACTGTCCGAGAACGCCTGACGACGTACACTCGACACAGCTCGACTTCACAGAGCCCATTGCGTTCTGCGCGTCGCGAGGGACGGCGGAGATTCGGCCTCGAGGCCTGCGGGGTCGACGCGGGTTCGAGGCTGCCCGCAGGGCAACGACTATTCTTCGGCCTCGACCTCCGCGGCGCCCTTGTAGCCCTGGACCTTGTACTTCGCCTCGGCCATGCCGGCGGCGGTCAGGTTCTTGAGCTGGACCTTGGCGCCCTTGCTGGCCGTCTCCTTGTCCCCCGAGGCCTTCACCTTCGAGGTGTCGGTCTTCTCCTTGTACGCGCCCTTGACGAGGTACGAGTAGCCGAGGGAGTCCGTTCCGGTGCCCTCGAACTTCTTCTCATCCAGGGCCGTCACGTTGATCGTGAGGACGAGGATGCCGCCCTCGAGCTGAGCCTCGAAGAAGGCGGGGAGACTCTCGGATCCGACTCCTTCGATCTTGACCTTCACCTTGCACTGGGTGGCCAGGATTCCGGTGGAAGAGATCGGGCCCTTGCAGCTTACGCCGACCTCCGAAGGGAAGCTGAATTCCTGGAAGCTGATGTCGCCGGCGGTCGCGAGCTTCATGCTCCCCTTACCGCCCGCGTCCTTGCCCTTCACGGCTCCGGTGGCCGGGCCGGTGAGGATTCCCTCGAGGAGGTTCCCCTCGAAGGTGAACACTGCGTCACCGGCGTGCTTGCCCTTCCCGTCGGCCACCATGTCGACCTCGAGACAGGCGGTGATCACGTAGCCGAGCTCGTTCAGGGTCTCGCAGTCTTCGTAGTGGGTGAGATTGAAGATCTCGCTGCCCGCCGGGAACTCGAAGACGAGCTCCCCGTTGGGAATGTCGGCCTGGGCCGCGAAGGGCCCGGCGAGGAGCAGGGCGGCGAGGAACAGAGGGGTTCGGTGGATCCCGAGTCGCATGATTGCCTCCTGTGGGGGGTCGGGCGCGGTCCGCAAGCTGCCGACACGCGAGGGCATTCTGGCTGGATGGTCAGGGCACGGATTGGGCTCCGATCCTGGCGGCGATGCGAAGGGCCTTCTCGGCCGACTCCGAAACCGACGGATCCGTCGAATGGCTCAGGTCGAGCAGGGCCTCGCGGGCGGTCGGTGTGCCGGCCAGCTTGAGGGCGTCGATGGAGAGATGGCGCGTGTAGCGGTCTCCGCCCTCGGCCGAGCTCTGGAGCCAGACGACCATGTTCGCGTCGAAGAGGACTGCGGTCTCGGGCTCGGGCTGCTGACGCAGCATGCTCGCCACCATGCGGTAGCCCTCGAGCTGGGCGCGTGGGGAAGTCTCGGCGAGAGCGCTGCGGACCAGGGCGCGACCGTCCGAGGCGGCGTTTGCCTCGGCGGCGTGGAAGGCGAGAGCGCCGTAGAGAGCGGCGCGTACGGCGGGGTCCGGCTCGGTGGCGACGAGGGTGGCGATCCCTCCGAGGGCCTCCCCGGGCTCGTCGAAGAGCGCCAGGGCGTCGATGGCGGCGCTGCGCAGCTCCGGGTCGCTGCCACTGCGCGCGACCTCGAGCAGGTACTCCGCCGCCTCGGGCGTGCCTTCGCCGAGGGCATCGATGGCGTCTACCTTCACGTCGAGAGAGACCTCCGGGTCGCCCAACAGCTGGCGGAAGAGGGCCTCGTTCTCGGGGAAGGGTTGGCGCGCCAGGCCTTCGAGGGCGCCGCCAGTCAGGTCCCCCTCGGACCGGGCGAGAGCGTCGCGCAGCGCGCCGGATGCATCGTCGTGGCGCCCGAGCGCTGCCGCCGCCGCCGTGCGAAACACCTCCGGCTGGCCCTCATCGGCGATCAGGCTCCGCAGAGCCGCCCCGGCTGCGGGGTCGACCCGGCGTGACAGACCGTGGACGGCGCCGAGCACCACGTCCGGGTCGTCGTCGCCGAGCAGGGCCGTCAGGATGCGTGTCGCCTCGGGATGGGGACAGCTCCCGAGGGCCATGGCGACCGCGGCGCGAATCGCGGAGGGCGACTCTCCCCGAAGGAGCCGCTCCAGCACGTCGAGGGCCTCGTCGCTCCCGAAGCGGGCGAGCCAACGGATGGCGCCCACCCGGTCCTCGTTGGGGAGGGAGGGATCGAGGGCCCGGTCGATCATCGCGCCGAGCTGGCTCGGGTCGAGTGCGGGGGCGCCGCTCAGAAGCTGGGCGACGATGCGGGCGACTGCGGCGGGGCGGTCCTCACCGGGCTCGGCTTCCGGGGTGGGGGCCCGGGTCCCCCCCTGTGCCCCGGAGTGGCTCGATGCGCCCCACGGGGCTTCGGGCTCGGTCAGGGAGGCAGCCGGAGCGAGATCCTCGGTCGGGTCTCGCAGGGCCCAGAGCGCGGCTGTCGCGCCCAGGGCGAGCGCGACGAGCAGAGCCTTTCGCCCGTGGCCGGCACGGGGTGCGAAGGGCGGGAACCGCTGGGGGGGGGCCATGGCATTCCATCCACCCGCGGGATCCGGGGAATCCTACGGACCTGGGAAGCCTCTCCTGAGCGGCGGCGCTCGCCGCCCGGAGTGGACCTGAAAAGATAGTCTCACCGCGAGACTCGGTTGTAAAGCGGAGGGCCCGTCGGCCCTGAGCGCAGACCCGCCGGATTTGCCGAGGGGTGGGTCGCAACCTCATGCACCGGCGCAAGGCTGCTCGGGCAGGTGTCAGAGTGATGACGAGATGGGCGCGTCCCGGGCGAAGAAGAGCCAGTCCGTCTGCTCCTCGTCGACGAGGTCGTTCATGACGGTCACCGCCACGGATTCGACACTCGAGAATGTGGCGCGCAACGCCTCGACGAAGGGCGAGCTCTCGGCGTAGGACCAGACCGCGAGGATCCCGCCGGGGGACAGGTGCTGCTTCGCAAGCACGAGACCCGATTCGGTGTAGAACGACTCGTTCTCGGTCCCGAGATGTTCCTCCGGAGAGTGGTCCACGTCGATGAGCACGAGGTCCCATCGTTCCTCGGGCAACCCACGAAGATGGTCATAGATATCCCCTTCGCGTACGACGAAACGCGGGTCTCCCAAAAGCTCCCGGGAGAGCGGCACCAGCCCGTCCCGCAGGAAGCCGACGACTTCGGGGAGGAACTCGACCACCTCGATGCGGCGCACCCGCGCCGACTGCAGTACCTCGTTGGCCGTATAGCCGAGGCCGAGCCCGCCCACGAGAACCGACAGGTCGCGCCCCGTGTGGCGCGCGAGGGCCCCCTCCGCCAGGGCGCGTTCGGACGCCGTGATGTAGCTGCTCATCAACAGCTCGTGATCGAGGGTGATCTCGGTGACGATCGTGCCCGGCTTCGAAAGGAGCTCGCGACGGCGCAGGCACAGCTCACCCAGGGGCGTCATCTCGTAAGCCAGGATCTCGACGTTGGACGGACTCATCGCAACCCGCTGCCCCTGCCAGTGGAGTCTGCGCTGTCAGAGCCAATCATTCATCGCCGCCGATCTTCCCTGCACGATCCGATCAAGTGAAGGGCAATCATGGATCAGCCCTCGCTCGATGTCTCCCATGATCGACCCGAACGCCCCCCCGTGATCCGCTCGAGTGAGAACCTCGATGAAATCGAGACACGGATCCGCTCGGCCTCGCGCCAGGCGATCAGGCGGCCAGCAGGCCGATCAGGACGTCCACATCCGCGCCGTTCCGGGCGAGCTTCTCCACCCGGCCACGGGTGTCGGCATCCGCGCACATCACAGCCCTCACCGGGACTCCCGCCTCGACAGCAGCCTTCACGCCTCTCACCGATTCGTAGTCGACGTTGGAGGCGAGGAACCTGCGGGTGAAGAAGCCATCGTCGGTCCACTCCGCACTGTTCATGGTCGGGTCGGCAGGAGGGGCGAGGCCGAGAGTACTGCGCACCGCTTCGACGGGCTGGGGTAGAAGCTCCTCCCAGGGGGCCGACTCGAAGGGCAGATGCCTACGCGCCGCATCTCCGCGTTCCCAGGCCTCGTGCAGGTAGCCGCGCCAGCGATCGCGTCCGACGCTGGGGCGCATCAGTCGCGGAGCGAGGCCGAAGGGGCTCCAGAAGGTGGTGCGCCAGCTGATGCCCAGGCAATAGCCCCCGGTGAAGTAGATATTGAGTCCCTCGCCCGCGAGGTCGGCGCCGTAGCCGCTGATCACGTGCATGAGGTCGTGGGTCTGGATCCAGCGCTCGACGGCCCAGCGAAGCTCGTCGTCCATCGGAACCGTGTCGAACCAGCCATCCTTGTAGATCAGCCCCGAAAGCAGGTAGCCCGGGATCGTCTCCGGATGATCCATGAACGTGTGGAAGGCGCGACCGAGAGATCCCTCGGGCATGACGGCGAGGGCCGACATGTCGTTCAGCGCGGCGCCGAGATCCGGACGCTCGTCCAGCAGGCGCCGGCCGATGGGATGCTTGCGCATCGCCAGCCGCCGCTCGTTCAGCCTGCGCCCGCCCATGTGAAGCACGATGCGAAACGCGCGCGATGCTCCGCGCTCACTTACAGGCCCGGACAGCCAGATCAGACCGTCGCGGGCTGCCGCCCACAGATCTCGCTTCGGATAGATCGGAGTGGCTTCCACGGCAGACCCTCCTCCGGGCGAACATCTCGAATGTACTACAGGCGGCGGAAGTCCCCCTACGATCCGCCGGCCGCCGCTTCGAGCCCCATTCCGCCCATCTCCTCCATCGAGACGCCGGTCAAGTAGACGCGCGCCGGAGGCTCCCGAACGACACGCACTCGGGCCGCCCGAGCCCGCGGGTCGATCCCGGGCTCCTTGCTGGAGGGTCGCGCCGATGGATCCGGTAGACTGGGTCCCAAGAGGGTTTCCCTACGAAGGACAGGAGTGATCGATGCGTCTTCGCCAGGTCGCGCTCGCCGCGACGGATCTCGCCTCCACGATAGACCTGCTCACCGACGTCCTCGGCATCGAGGTCGGCTTTCGCGATCCCGGGGTAGGCGTCTTCGGCCTCGAGAACGCGGTGATGCCCGTGGGAGAGATGCATCTCGAGGTGGTCTCTCCGGTGCGTGACGACGCGACGGCGAAGCGCTGGATCGAGAAGCGCGGGGGCGACTCCGGCTACATGGTGATCCTCCAGTGCGACGACCAGGCCGCCCTCGACCGGAAGGCGGCTCGGGCCCAGGAGAGCGGCGCGAAGGTCGTGTGGCAGGGCGAGCACCACGGGGCCCGCACGGTCCACTTCCACCCGAGGGACCTGGGGGCCATTCTCTCCTTCGACGCCATGCCCGGCTGGGACGATTGGATCTGGGGCGGCCCGGACTGGCGCGCTCACATCCGAACCGAAACCACCACTGCAATCACCGGCGTCGAGCTCGAGAGCCCCGATCCGGGACGCCTCGCCGCACGCTGGGGCGAGGTTCTGGGCATTCCGCCGCAGGGCGGCGAGGATGGCCAGCCGACGATCGCCCTGCCCCGCGGTGGTCGCCTCGACTTCGTTCCGAGTGAAGGCGGTGAAGGCGTATCCGGCATTGCCCTCGCCCTGACCGACGCCGCGCGCTTCGAAGAACGCGCCCGCGCCCGCGGAGTCCTCGGAGCCGACGGCGCCGCCACCATCGCGGGGACGCGCTTCTTCGCAGCATGACGGACGGGTCGGTCGGCCCCCAGCGACCGCTCAGCGCTCCATCAAGACGGACTCGATGGTCGCGAGCGAGACGGCCGGGTCGTATCGCTCCAGCGCCGTCGTGCACCCCCTCGAGAGCTTCTCGTAGAGCACGGGGTCCTCGGCCAGCTTCACGATCGCCCGGGCCAGATCCTCCGGGACGGCGGGATCGATCACGAGCCCGCAGTCCTCAACGAGCTGGCCCATGTCGCACATCGTCGAGACGATCAGCGGCGTCGAGAAAGACACCGACTCGAGGATGCGCACCGGGAAGGCCATCTTCGTGGGCTCCTGGCGCGGAATCACCACCACGTCGGCGGCGCGATAGAGCTCATTCGTGTCGCAAAGGCCCCGCAGCTCGACGATGTCGTCGAGTTCCAGGGAGGAGATCAGCCTCTCGATCTCCGCCACCGGAGCGAGAGATTGGGACTCGCCCCGGCTGTTCACGGCAATGGTGAGCTGAAGCTGCCGATCCGTCATCTCTCGGGCTGCCGCCAGCCCCCGGATC
>CALDCK010000143.1 GCA_937937315.1 uncultured bacterium | reverse complement strand
GGCCGGAGGAGCGGGCCGAGAGTTTTCACGAGGCCACTCACTGGTACCGGGCCTATCTGGGCTCGTTCCCAGCCGATCCGAAGACGCCATCGATCCACTACCAGCTGGCAGACCTGCTCCTGGAGAACGATGACTTCGAGGAGGCCGCCGGCGAGTACGAACGGACGGCTTACGACTACCCGGAGCACGACCGCGCTGCGGACGCCGGCTATGCGGCCATCTACGCCCACCGGCAGAGCCAGGAGCACAGCGTCGACGAAGAGCGCGACGAGGTTCGGCGTCGGGCCGTGGAGAGCACCCTGCGCTTCGTGGACTCTTTTCCCGATCACGAGCACGCATCCGTGGTACTGGGAGCCGCCGTCGACGACCTCTACGACCTGGAGCAGTACACGCGGGCGATCGAGAACGGTCGGCGGCTCATCGCGGAGCATCCGGATGCGGACTCGGATCTGGTGCGCGGCGCCTGGAACGTCGTCGCCCACTCCGCCTTCGATCTCGAGGACTACGCCCAGGCGGAGGAGGCCTACGCGCGAGCGCTCGCGATGACTCCGGAGGGCGACGAATCGCAGCAGGCGGTGGCCGACAACCTGGCTGCGTCGATCTACAAGCAGGGTGAAGTGGCGACCGCGGCGGAGGATCATCGCGGCGCCGCCGATCACTTCCTCCGGATCCGCGAGGCGGCACCCGGCTCGATGATCCGGTCGGCGGCCGAGTACGACGCGGCCGCAGCCCTGATCCGGCTGGAGGACTGGGACGAGGCCGCGAAGGTCCTCGAGGCGTTCCGGGAGACGCATCCGGACCACGCGCTGCACGCAGAGGCGACCCGGCAGATCGCATTCGTGTACCAGCAGCAGGGGAATCTCTCCCGTGCGGCGCGCGAGTACGAGCGGGTGGCCGCCGAGGCCGAGGATCCCGAGCTGGGTCGCGAGGCACTCCTCGTCGCCGGAACCCTGTACGAGGAGTCCGGTGATCCGGGCCGCGCCCTCACGGTGTACCAGCGCTACGTCGAACGATTCTCCGAGCCTCTCGAGACCGCGCTGGAGACGCGTTGGAAGATCGCGGAGATGCACCGCGAGGCCGGGGATGTCACCGCTCGCAGCGAGCAGCTGCGTCGGATCGTCGAGGCCGAGGCAACCGGGTCCGGAGAGCGCACGCCGCGGGTCCGCACCCTGGCGGCCCGCTCGGCCCTGGTATTGGCCGAGGCTCTCTACCGTCGCTTCGGCGAGGTTTCACTCGTCCAGCCCTTCGAGGCGAGCCTGCAGGAGAAGCAGAAGCGCATGGACGCGACCCTGGAGGCCTTCGGCGACCTCATCGACTACGAGGTCGGCGAGGTCACCGCGGCCGCCACCTTCTACATGGCCGAGGTCTACTTCGACTTCAGCCAGGCGCTCCTGGAATCGGAGCGCCCCGCCGACCTCTCGTCGGCCGAGCTGCTGGACTACGAGGGCGTGCTCGAGGAGGAGGCCTTCCCCTTCGAGGAGCGATCCATCGCGGTACACGAGAAGAACATGGAGCTGATGGCAGCCGGTGGCGTCTACGACGTCTGGATCGAGCGCAGCCTTGCGCGGCTCGCCGATCGGATGCCCGGGCGCTACGCAAAGTTCGAGGCGAGCAGCGGCGCCCTGACCTCCCTCGATCACTACGCCTACCAGCCACCGGGGCGCCCTGCCGGGCCGCCGTCTCCCGGAGGAGCGGCGCCCGAGGCCGAGGAGAGTCCCCTCGACGAGCCGGTGCCGGCCAAAGCAGCGCCGAGCGCCGAGGTCGTCGATTCGCGGGCGTCCGTCGAATCGGTCCCGACCCTCGAGTCGGCGGAGCAGGCACCGCCGAAGGAGGCAGCGATGCCCGGTGAGGTCGACGCAGATGCTCCGTAGCAGACACCTCTCGCTACTGCGATTCACCGGAATGCTGGCTGCGGCTCTCGTGGCCGGAGCCTGCAACACGCCAGTCGCGAATCGTCCCGCGACCCTCGACCGGGCGGAAGGCGGCGGCTTCAGCCTCCACCAGGAGATCCAGCTGAGTGGCGGTGCGCGCGCCGACTTCGACGAGGCCGTGCGCCTCCTCGCACGAGAGCAGTATGCGAGCGCAGCCAAGCTGCTCGAGGGCGTGACACGAGAGGCACCGGAAGCGACCGCGGCCCACATCGACCTCGGAATCGCCTACGCCCGTACGGGTGATCTCGAGCGCGCGAAGCAGAGCCTCGAACGAGCAGTCGAGCTCGCGCCGCGCCATCCGGTGGCCCACAACGAGCTGGGAATCGTCCACCGTCGAACGGGGCGCTTCGCCGAGGCGCGTCGCAGCTACGAGGCAGCACTCGCGATCCATCCCGAGTTCCACTTCGCGCGTAAGAACCTCGCGATCCTCTGCGACCTCTACCTGGCCGATCCGATCTGCGCGCTCGAGCACTACGAGCTCTACGGGCAGGCGAACCCTGCCGATGAAAAGGTGGCCATTTGGATCGTCGACCTCCAGAACCGGATGGGGAGGTAGCCGCGATGCTGAGCATCCTCGTCCGCCTGGTGCCGTTGCTGCTCCTGGCCGGCACGGCCCTCGCCGCAGATTCGGCCCCGCAGGGCGACAAGGTGCTCTCGGGCATGTCGATCGTCGGCGATCACGAATCGCCGAAATCGTTGGTGATCGTGCCCTGGAAGAGCTCCGACCCCGGAGATCGGATCGGCGTATCACGCATCCTCGACGATGGACGTCGCCCCGTCGACCGCGACGTCTTCATGAGAGAGCTCGAGTACTACCAGATCGGGGTCGAGTCCTTCGAAGGGCTCGATCCCGGCTCGAGATGATTTCGAGAACCATCGCATTCGTGTGCAGGAGGATCAGATCATGGACTTCATCTACTCCCTCGTAGGGTTCTTCGTAACGGGCGGCCCGTTCATGTACCCGATATTGATCGTGTTCGCAGTCGGAGCTGCGATCGCGATCGAGCGCTACGTCACGTTGACGTTGGTGACCAACAAGAACCAGAACGTCTGGAGTCGCGTCCAGCCGGCGCTGATGGAAGGCGACTTCGAAAAGGCGCGCGAGATGACGAACGAGGACGATTCGGCCATCTCGCAGCTGCTCGGCATGGGCCTCGCCCGTCAAGGTGCCGTACGGCGCCGGGAGGACATCGAGATCGCGATGGAGGAGAGCATGATGGAGATCATCCCTCAGCTCGAGAAGCGCACGCCCTACGTCGCGCTCGCGTCCAGCATCGCCACCCTGCTGGGGCTGCTGGGAACGATCATGGGCCTGATCGAGGCCTTCACTGCCGTCGCCAACGCCAACCCGGCGGAGAAGGCGGACCTGCTGTCCGCCAGCATCTCCGTCGCGATGAACACGACAGCCTTCGGCCTGATGGTTGCGATCCCGCTGCTCATCACCAGCCAGGTGCTCGCGGCAAAGACCGGTGAGATCGTGGACAGCCTCGAGATGGCCTCGCTGAAGGCACT
>CALDCK010000142.1 GCA_937937315.1 uncultured bacterium | reverse complement strand
GCTGGGCGTGGTCCTGCTGCTCTTCGGGATCGGACTCGAGCTGCCCATCGAGCGCGTGCGGCGGCTGTGGCGACGCGCCCTCGCCGCGGGAGGCCTCCAGGTCCTCATCACGCTCGGCTGTGTCGCCTCCGCCGCCATGATCCTCGGCATCGCTACGCGCCCGGCCTGGGTGCTCGGCGCCCTCGTCGCCATGTCGAGCACGGCCCTGGTGATGCGCCTGCTCTCGGCCCGCGGCGAGCTGGAGACGCCCCAGGGTCAGCTCTCCGTCGGCATTCTCCTCTTCCAGGATCTCTGCATCGTGCCCTTCCTCCTGGCCATCCCCCTGCTGGCCCCGAAGGCGGACGGGGACTCGGCCCTCCTGCCCCTGGCCATCGGGCGAGCGCTGCTGGCCCTGGCCCTGCTCTCGGTGGTTGCCCGCTTCGGCCTGCCCCGGCTCCTCGACGCCGCCGCCCGCACCCGCTCCCGGGAGCTCTTCACGCTGCTGTCCTTCCTCGTGGTGCTCGGCAGCGCGGTAGCGGCGGAGTCCCTGGGGCTGACCCTGGCAGTCGGGGCGTTCATCGGAGGCCTGGCCCTCAACGCCACGCCCTACGCCCATCAGCTCTTCGCCGATCTCGTCTCCCTGCGCGGCGTGCTGCTCGGCATCTTCTTCACCGCCGTCGGGATGCTGCTGGACCTGGGCACGGCAGCCGAGAGCCTGGGCGGGGTCGCCGCCTACGTCGCCGGCGTCGTCGTGCTGAAGGCCGGCGTCGTCACCATCGTGGTCGGAGTGGTGCTGCGCCAGGGACTCCGGGTCGGCCTGCTCACCGGGCTCGCCCTGGCCCAGACCGGCGAGTTCTCCTTCGTCCTGGCGGAGGCCGCCTCGGGCGCCGAGCTGCTCGACCCGGCCCTCCGTCAGATCTTCATCGCCGGCTCGGTCATCACGCTGGGAGCGACGCCCTTCCTGATGCAGATCGCCCCGGCCCTGGCGACGCGCCTGGCCGCCGTCCGAGGGCGCGGACGTCGCGACGATGAGACCACGCCACCCAGGGACGTGATCATCGTAGGCTTCGGGCTCGCGGGGCAGAACGTGGCGCGCGTGCTTCGCTCCCGGGACCTGACCTACGCCGCGGTGGAGGCGAACCCCCGGACCGTTCAGCGCGCCGCCGCACGCGGCGAGCCGGTGGCCTACGGGGACGCCACACAACGGACGGTGCTCGAGCGGCTCGGCGTGACCCGCGCGCGCATGGCCGTCGTCGCCATCTCCGACCCGATCGCGACCCGCGAGGTGGTCACCGTGATGCGCCGGATCGCACCGCAGCTCGAGATCGTCGCGCGCACCCATTTCGTGGTCGAGATCGACGCCCTGGAAGCGGCCGGGGCGACAGCCGTCGTCGCCGAGGAGTTCGAATCGACGCTCGAGCTCGTCGCCCAGACCCTGCGGCGCTTCGGGGTCTCCGAGGCGGCGATCTCCCGCTTCTCCGCCGGAATGCGGGAGGAGGGCTACGAGCTGCTGCGGGCTCCGGCTGCGGTGATCCTCGACCCCTGGCTCTCGGAGCTGCTGGAGGAGGTCGCAACCGAGTGGGTCGAGGTGCCGGACTCCTTCCGCGAAGCCACGACCCTCCTGGAGCTCGACGTGCGGGCGCGCACCGGGGTCACCGTCGTGGCGATCCAGTGCGAGGGCGCCACCACCGCGAGCCCGCCCCCCGAGCAGCCCGTCCGCCCCGGCGACCGGCTGCTGGTGGTCGGCGCCCCGGAGAGCGTCGAGGCCCTGCGCTCGCTCCTCGACGGGGCCTGAGTCTCAGAATCGGTAGAGCACGCCCACGCGAACCGAGAGGTAGTCGGTCTTGATGAGGCCGGTGTCGACGAAGGGGAGCACGTAGTCCACCTTCGTCTCGATTGCGATCTCGGGAGTCACGTAGGCGTCGAGCCCGAGACCCGCTCGCAACACGCCGTCGGTCTTCGTCTTGCTGCTGCGGTACGAGAAGTCGGCCGGGATGTCCTCGTAGAGGACATCCGGAGGCGGGGGATCGTCGTTGATGCCGGTGGTGGTATTGCCGTTCGACTCTCCGCGAGCGTCGACGTCGGCGTGGTACAAGCCGAAGCCCACGATGCCGAAGGGCTGGAAGCGCCCCGTGAAGGGGTAGACCCGCACGTTGGCCGTGACGGTCCAGAGATCGTCGACCTCGATCTTCCCCCGGTCTCCGGTGTTGTCGATGGTGAAGCTCGACTCGCTCGAGTCGGCGATCCACTCCCCTTCGAACTCCAGCGCCAGATGGGGCGACGCGCGGTAGCCGAAGACGGCGCCGGCGCCCCAGAGCTCGTCCAGATCCACCCCGCTGGTGGTGATGAGCACCTCGGGCGGCTCGAGCCGCGCGTCCTCGTCGATCGCCTCCAGCGCGGCGGCAGCGTTGTTGGTCGCGACCCTGCCGGCACTGTTCTCGAAGTCGCTGTCCTCGAAGTCACCGTCCCAGTCGGCGGGGTAGAGGAAGACCCCTCCGACACCGACGTAGAACCCGTTCCGCGCGTAGTCCGGTTCGCCCTCCTCCGCGGAGCCCGCCGAGGGCAGCACCAGCACGAGGAGCAGTGCGAGGGCGGTCCACGGGGTCGAGCGGATGTTTCTCTCCGGGCTCGGCGACGCCGATCCGCGGGTGGCCCGGGTACCTGCCTGCACAGGCGCATTCTCTACGACGCATCCAGGCAGCGCAAGCGCCGCGCGCTCCAGTCCGCACCGGGCAGGATCGAGGCCCTCAGCTCGCGAAGGGCCTCACCTCGACGAGCCGGACCAGGGGAATGATGCGCTCGGTGGACGCCTGATACTCGAGGTAGAAGGGGCGATCGGCGACGAGCTGCTCCCACAGCGCATCGCGCTCCTCGCCCTTCGGAACCTCGGCGACGCACCAGGCGCGCTGATCGCGATCGCGCACGAGGATCTCGGGATTCGCCGAGCGATCGGCCAGATTGTGGTACCAGGCCGGGTGCCGGGGAGCCCCTCCGTAGGACGCCACCACGATCCGGCGCCCTTCCACATCGCACCAGTAGGGAAGGCAGACGGTGGACGGGCGCCCCGAACGACGTCCCAGGGTGCGTAGGAGCAGGTGGTGCATCCCCGCGACCTGGGCACCGACGCGGCCCGACGTGCGCTCGTAGAGCCACACCTGGATCCGGGTGATCCGAGGACTGAGCCAGCGGGGCGGATTCACGGGCCTTCGGGCGGCCTGGGACTCGGGTCGATCGACCATCGGGAGGGGTCCTTTCGGTCGGCGGAGGATGCGAACGCCAGCTCCGGAAATCAAGGGCCGCGGCCTTCGAGGGAGTTGATGCCGGGGTGGGCGACCCGGGTGTAGTCTACGGGACCGACGCGCCTCGATCGGTGCGCACGACGATGGGGAGACGGACCATGGGCCACCGCACCGCATACCTTGTACTGTTCATGCTCGTCGGAGCCGCCCTCGCGCTCCCCAGCGCCGTGGCGGCGCCCGACGGCGCCCGACCCGACACACCCGACCCGGACGCGCCCCGCCTCCTCGAGGGCCTCGGCGAACACCGCTTTCCCGCGACCACTGCGAATCCGGCGGCCCGCCGCTACTTCGATCAGGGTCTCGCCCTGACCTACGGCTTCAACCACGCCGCTGCGATCGAGGCCTTCGACGAGGCGGCGAAGCTCGATCCCGACTGCGCCGCCTGCTTCTGGGGGAAGGCCTACGCCCTGGGGCCGAACATCAACGCGCCCATGGGACCCGACGCCGCCGCCGCCGCCTACGCCGCCGTCCAGGAGGCGCTGGCGCGCAAGGCCATGGCGAGCCCGATCGAGCAGGCGCTCATCGATGCGTTGGCGACGCGCTACGCCGCGAAGCCCCCCGACGACCGCGCCGACCTCGACCTCGCCTACGCCAACGCCATGCGCACCGTTCGCGCGCGCTTCCCCGAAGACACGGACGTCGCGACCCTCACCGCCGAGGCCCTGATGGACCTCTACCCCTGGAACTACTGGGATTCGGAGGGCCAGCCGCGCGAGCACACCGAGGAGATCCTGGCGCTGCTCGAGTTCGTGCTCGAAGCCCAACCGGACCATCTCGGCGCCAACCACTACTACATCCACGCCGTGGAGCAGTACGCCCCGGAGAAGGCGGAGCCCGCCGCCGACCGCCTCCAAAGCCTCGCCCCGGACGCCGGCCACCTCGTGCACATGCCCTCGCACATCTACTGGCGGGTCGGGCGGTACGCGGATGCCTCCGAGGTGAACCTGCGCGCCGCGGCTGCCGACGAGCGCTATTTCTCCTGGTGCCGCCCCGGCGCCTTCTACCGGGCCGCCTACTACCCCCACAACGTGCACTTCCTG
>CALDCK010000141.1 GCA_937937315.1 uncultured bacterium | reverse complement strand
GCCGAACGAGCCCTACGGGCTCGGGAAGAGGCACGGAAGACCATCACGTCTCACAACCTGCGCCTCGTGGTCCATGTGGCGAAGAGATACCGCGGTCCGGGCGTCGCTTTCTCGGACCTCATCCAGGATGGATGTATCGGCCTGATGCGGGCGGTCGACAAGTTCGACGCGAGCCTTGGATACCGGTTCTCGACCTACGCCGTATGGTGGATCGAGCAGGCCGTCATTCGCGCGATTCAGTCCAGCTCGCGCACGGTACGGGTACCCTCCCACATGTACGAGGCCAACCTACGTCTCAAGGACTCCGAGCGAAAGCTGAGGCTCCATCTCGGCGAACCCACTCGTTCGGACCTCGCGAACGATCTCGATCTCGACGAGACGCAGCTCGAGCTGCTGCTCTCTAGTCAGCGCCCCATCCAGTCTCTGGAGAAGCCGATGGACGACTCGGAGGGTCCATCCCTGGCGGATCGTCTCCGAGATCCAGCCGAGATCGAGCCCGAGGAGCTGCTGGACCGCAACCAGCTTCGCGCCGTCCTGACTCAGGGTCTGGTGAGGCTCCTTCCCCGCGAGCGCCAGGTGCTCACCTGGCGCTTCGGACTGAAGGGAAGCGATGAGATGTCTCTTCAGGAAATCGGAGACCGGATGAAGCTGTCACGGGAGCGCATTCGCCAGATTCAGAACGGGGCCTTCGCGAAGTTGCGCAGACAGAAGGGGCTCCGTGACCTGAGAGTCCTTATCTCTGAGTAGACCCCCACCAGGAGGAGATCCAGATGAGCATGATCGGAATGTGTGAGCCGCAGTGGTGCACGACCGCATACCTCAACGGCGAGGAGACGAGTCTCAGTAGTCAGGACTACCAGGGTAAGTGGCACGTACTCTACTGGTACCCTCTCGACTTCACCTTCGTCTGTCCGACGGAGATTCGAGGCTTCCAGGCTCTCCTGCCGCGCTTCCAGGATGCTGGCGTCGAGGTCATCGGCGCGAGTACGGACTCCTTCTTCAGCCACAAGCACTGGTTTGAAGACGGGAAGACCTTCCCCGAGAAGATCACCCACCCGGTCGTTGCCGATACGAACCACACGATGAGCCGCGCATTCGGGGTCCTCAAGGAGGACCAGGGCGTCGCCTTTCGAGCGACGGTAGTCGTCGATGACGCGGGCCTGATCCGGTCCACGAGTGTGAACGACCTCAGCGCCGGCCGGAGCCCAGCCGAGGTCCTCAGGACCGTCGAGGCCCTCCAGAGCGGCGGACTCTGTCCTGCGGACTGGCGGTCGGGAGAGGCGTTCGTCGGCTGACCCGGCTGGGCCGGCGGCGCGATCGGCAGTTCAGCGTTGCGCCGAGGAGTAGAGATGATGGAAGCGATCGAGGCCCCGAGCCCGACCGGAGTCCTGGGAGAGACTCGGGGTCTACTCGAGATCCCGAAGCTACTCGTGCGCTCGCCGCGCCTGGCCAGACAGCCGCGCGGGGGGGGAGAGCCCGTCCTCGTTCTGCCTGGCTACGGGGCTGGGGATGCGTCGACAGCCGTGCTGCGCGCCTACGTTTCCTTTCTGGGATACCGGACACAGGGCTGGGGTCTCGGACGGAATACCGGCGAGGTGCAAGATCTCTTGCCTCGCGTCGCCGAGCGTCTCGAGGAGCTCTCGAGGCATCAGGGCTGTGCCGTCCGCCTGATCGGATGGAGCCTCGGGGGCTACCTCGCTCGCGAGGTGGCACGGGAGCGACCGCGCGCGGCCGACCACGTGATCACCCTGGGCAGCCCGGTCGTCGGGGGTCCCAAGTACACGGCCGTGGCCGAGGCCTACCGACAGCGAGGTGTCGATCTGGACGAGATAGAGATGGAGGTCGCCCGACGGAACCGTCAGCCCCTGGGCACTTCCGTCACGGCCATCTACTCGCGCAGCGACCGTGTGGTGGCATGGAAGGCGTGCATCGACCCGTTCCCGAACGAAGTCGAGCATGTCGAGGTCGAGACCACCCACCTCGGCCTTGGTTTCTCTTCCGAGGTATTCGAGATCATCGCGGAGCGACTTGCCCGCAGGAGGAAAGGATCATGACCCGAGCGAAACTGAACACGATTCTCATGACCGCGCTGATGCTGGCTCTGCCCTGGGTTGGCCAGGCGGAGCCGGACGCCGCGGCCCCCGAGGCCCCGACCTCGATCCTCGACCTCGAGGCGCGCAGACTCAGTGGAGGCACGGAATCGCTCCGGACGTATCGGGGTCAGGTCCTTCTGATCGTGAACACGGCGAGCCGATGCGGGTACACGTCCCAGTACGAGGGGTTGCAGGCGCTCTACGAGGAGTATGGGGACCAGGGCTTCAGCGTCCTCGGCTTCCCTTCGAACGATTTCGCGGGCCAGGAGCCGGGTAGCGATGCAGAGATCGGCGCCTTCTGTCGGGCGAACTACGGGGTCGAGTTCCCGATGTTCTCGAAGGTGAGAGTGAAGGGACCCGAGGCCCATCCCCTGTATGCCTACCTCACTTCGCGGCCCGCCCCGATCGGAGGGCCGGTGAAGTGGAACTTCCAGAAATACCTGGTCGACAGGAATGGACAGGTCGTGGCGCGCTACGCCTCGGGCGTCGCCCCCACCGACTCCGATCTGCTCGGAGAGGTCCGGCGCCTCCTGGCAGAGCCGCGACCCGAGGCGCAAAGCGCTGTGCTTTCGAGGTGAGGACCGGCGGGCTTCGCCCTCCTTGGAGCGCACATCCCGGGCTCGAGGCATGAGCGGGATGATGCCGACGCGGGCGACGCTCGGAGGCCCCAGAATGAACATGCCGTCCGATCGTTCGAGGATGAGACCGCAATGAGGAACCCAACCAACCTGGACACCTCCGTCACGGAGTGCGTATGGGACTATCCGCGGCCCCCGCGGCTGGAGCCGACGGCAAGACATCTGCGGGTCGAGTTCGCGGGGGTGACACTCGCGGATACTCGATCCGCGTATCGTGTGCTCGAGACGAGTCATCCACCCGTCTACTACTTCCCGCCTTCGGACGTCGCCATGAGCCATCTGGTCGAGACTCCGGGAAGCTCGTTCTGCGAGTGGAAGGGTCAGGCGCGTTACTACAGCGCCGTCGTCGGCGAGAAGCGCCTCGACAGGGTCGCTTGGTTCTATCCGGAACCGACCCCGACCTTTCGTCCGATCCGGTCCTACATCGCTTTCTACCCGGAGCCGATGGATGCCTGTTTCGTCGACGGAGAGCGCGTCGCGGCGCAGCCCGGAGACTTCTACGGCGGCTGGATCACCTCGGACATCGTGGGGCCCTTCAAAGGGGCTCCCGGGACGAGGGGCTGGTAGTGCCTCGATTCCCGCTTCGGCTGCATCACGTGGCTCTCAACGTGAGACGACTCGAAGCCTGCGAGGGCTTCTATGGTGGGCTCCTGGGCCTGGAGGTGGTCTGGCGGCCCGATGACGACAACGTCTATCTGAGCAGTGGAGGAGACAACCTGGCGCTCCACCGAGCTTCCGAGACGCCACGGGATGGCCCCCAGAGAATCGACCACGTCGGCTTCGCAGTCGCCGAGGAACGGGATGTGGATGCCTTGAGCGAGTTCCTGGCGACCCAGGGAGTTCGGATCATCGCGCCGGCCAGGACGCATCGCGACGGCTCGCGGAGCTTCTACTGCGTGGATCCAGATGGCAACACCGTGCAGATCCTCTACGAACCTCGAATCGCGATGACCCTGGAGCAAGAGGATCCCGCGTAGGACACGGTCGGAACCCACGAAGACCCGGTATGACGGCCCAGTAGAGACGTTGGAGCACCTGGGAAATCTCCTTGCGAAAGCAGATGATCCGGGAGCTCGCAGAGATCGTTTCCCGCGCGTCGAACCAACCGGATGACCTGGTCCCCGAGTGATGTTCCAGAACGAGCCCACACTCTCGACCAAATCCTGCTGGTAGAGGCTGGCGAGGCGCCTCTACCCACCAACGTCTCTCCTAGAGGAGCGAGAGGTGGCTCTGACGGCGCAGCGACTCCAACGACGAGATCGTTGGCCAGAGGAGCGTGCGTGCCGCCTGGTCGGCGCGTCGTACGGCACGGGGCAGCCGGATTCGCCAGGGCTGCGCGTCGAGCTGCGTCATCACGAGCTCGAAGACGGCTTCCTTTGCGGCCCCAAGGGACGGCCCTGCGAGTGTGTGCTTCCCGGAAACCAGAAAGCAGGTGAGGTCGCCGAAGGAGATCAGCGTCGGCTTGGCGGAGGGCCGGAACGCTGCGAGCTCCCGACCCGTGAGCATTCGCTCGGCGTTGCGTGCGGCGCACACCCCCATGTCGAGGGCGTGGTAGCCCTGTTTGAGGAGGGGAGTCGGCAGATCGGCGGCATCCCCGGTGATGAATACATCGGGGTGGTCCTTGCTCTGCAGCGTCAGGTCCACGGGCGCCCACCCGCCTCGCGGAGCCAGGCCGCACACCGAGAGCAGTGCCGGCGGCGCCGGTCCGCCCGTCCAGATCGTGAGGTCGGATGGCAGAGAGCGGCCGTCCGCGAGGACGACGGCCTTGGGCTCGATCCTCTGTACGGGGCAATCCATCTCGAAGTCGACCTCGTAGGGTTCGCACAGCTTTCGCACGTGGGCGTCGAGGGTCTCTGGCGCCTCGGGGAGCAGCCGCTCGCGCGCCTCGACCAGGGTCACCTGCATGGAGGAGCCCCGCAGGCTACGCAGGATCTCACCGAGCGCCTCGACGCCCTCGAGTCCACCTCCGACGATGACGACCTGCGCTGGCTTGCGGCGTTCGGCCAGTCGGGCGAGGCGCTTTCCGATGCGATGACACTGATCCACGGACTTGAAGGGCATGGCGTGCTCGGCGACACCTGGGACACCCCGGGTCGCATCCACACCTCCGAACGCCACGATCAACGCGTCGTAGCCAATGGCGTCTCTCCTTCGCGTCGAAACTGTGCGCTTTTCGGTGTCGATTCCCGTCACCGTGTCGCGGACGAATCGGTGGCCGGCACGCTTCAGCGTCCGATCGAGGGGCAAACGCAGCAGCTCGGGGGTCTTCACGCCCGAGAGCAGCTCGTGGATGTTCGGGAGGAATTCGAACCAGCGGTTGCGATCGATGAGGGTCACCTCGTGTCGATCGGGTCGCAGCTCGAGCGCGGCGGAGAGGCCGGCGAAGCCTCCTCCGAGGATGACCACGCGCGCGCGTTCGGAAGGTCGACTCGGCATGGCTTTGGTTCCGGTACCCGCGTAGCGCCGGTCGGGGGCCGGCTAGGGAGCGGGCGGTTGAGGGGTTTGATTCAGTCGCCCGAGATCGTACCCCTGAGCCGCGATGCGGGCGAGGAGCGCCTCGTACTCATCTGGATCGATCTTCTGGTCTCGAGCGAGGATCCAGAGGTAGTCCCGAGAGGGGTGCCCCACGACGGCGTACCGGTACTCGGGGTCGAGATCGATGATCCAGTAGTCACCGCTAAAGGGCCAGAAGAACTGGACCTTCAGCTTGGCCCGGGATCTCTCGGGATCCGTCACCCAGGCGACGCCCTCGACTCGACGCAGATCGCCGTCGAATGAGTTGTCTCGGCACTCGTTCTCGACTCGGATGCGGCCATCGTCTCGGAGCGTGTAGTTTGCGGTCGTCGCCACGCATCCCTCCTGGAAATGCTGCGGGAAGCTCGCGATCTCGTACCAACGACCGAGATAGCGATCGAGGTCGACGTCGCCGACGACGTCGAGGGGGACGCTCGCGGTTCGACAGGACGACGAGGTCACGATCCACAGCAGCCCCAACGCCCAGACTCCGATCCATGCGAGCCGCCGCGCAGATCGGACGAGGATGCCCAGCTCGGGACTATGGCTTCCGACAGGGTTCGGGAGATCGGCCTTCATTGGACTCCTTGCCGAGGTAGGGCTGGTGAATCGAGCGCCAGAAAGGCGATTCGAACGATGGTTGGATCAGTTGACCGAAGTGGTGCCGGGGTCGGGGTTCCAGGTGGCACTCGGTCTCTGGAGAAAGGACTGGTGCCAGCGGTGCAGGTTCTCCAGCCCGGAATCGAACTCCACTCCAAACATGCGCCCGAACTCCCAGGCCCCGAACAGGGTGCAATCGGCGATCGTGGGACGATCGCCCGCGAGGAACGCGCGCCCCCCCATCTCCTGGTCCAGCATGCGCAATACCCTGGGCAGCTCTTCCCGCATCTGCTCTGCGATCGCGGGGTCGGCGTTCACATCGGGGAGAGGGGAGTTCGTGTTGTGGACGATCCGCGCCACACGGGTCAGGACGCCCAGCTCGCAGATCCGTTCGAGTCGCCGCGTAAGAGCGCGCTCGACCGGTGTGTGTCCGATCATCGGGGGTTCCGGGTTCAGCTCCTCCAGATACTCCATGATGGCGAGAGACTCGGTAAGGATCGTGCCGTCGTCGAGTTCGAGGAAGGGCAGCCCGCCCATGGGGTTCATCGCCAGGATCTGGGGCTGCTTGTGCTCGGCCCTGGTCAGGTTCACCAGTTCGACGGACAGCAGGATCTGCTTCTCTCCGAGATAGGTATTGAGCCGGCGCGGATTCGGAGCGGGCGGAAACGTATAGAGCTTCAATGAGTTCGCCGGGGCGACGCAGCGCTCGCGTGGGAAGAGCTTCGTTCGATCTGACATCGTCCTGTGTCGCAGGCCGAGGCGCGCCCCGTCCATCGAAGGCGGTTTCTCGCGAAGATCCGGTAGGCGAGATCGACCAGGCGCCGGAGGCCGGGCCATCGGGTGGGCGCCACCAGCCACCCGAGACCGACGGCCGCGTAGGCCCGCCGGAAGACCTCTACACCTTCGACGACGGATCCATCGGGTAGAACCCCATGGATGCGCGCCATCACTCGCTCGGCGTCGAGCCCGTAGGCGGCGGGGTCGAAGTCTGGTCGGGCGAGGTCCTCGAACTGAATCCGCCCAAGCCCGCGATCCCGTCTCTCGAGGAACCGGATCTCGCGAGAACACAAGGGGCACTCGCCATCGTAGAGGACTCGGATCTGCCACGGCTCGTTCATACGGAATCTTCCATCCGCTCCCGGTAGTCCCAGGAGACGAGCGTCTCAGGCTCGATGGCGATCGCAGTCTCGTGCTCGGTACGCTCGAGAAGGAATCGCGCGATCTTCGAGTCGGTGTTCGCGAGGTATCGATCGATCAGCTCGCGAAGGACCTCCTCGCCCCGGTCGCTATGCAGCGTAGCGGTCCCCGTCCCGCGAACTCCGAAATAGGGCGGAGTCTCCACCGAGATCTCGAAGGCGCATCTCGGGTCTCGAGCGAGAAGCGAGGCGATGCTCGCTCCCTGCTGCGTTGCGCACCAGAGCTTTCCGCCCTGCGGGGCGAACCAGAGCGAAGCCAGCACTGGGCGGCCAAGGGCTCCGTTGACGGCGATCCTCAACGGAATGCGAGTGTCTCGAAGGAAGCCCTGGATCTGATCCGTCGACCACGGGCCCTTCTTTCTCACGAGACCCTCATGTCGTACCCGTGCCGGCAAGCCTGAGCAAGACGACCTGTTGCTCGAGAGCCTCGAGGCCTTCGATGTACTGCACGTCTCCGGGCAGCTCGACACCGCGCGCGCCGGATCCGCCCAGCCAGAGACGTACACCCTCTGACAGGCCGCCGCGGAGTGCGCTGACGGTGCGCGTGGACTGGGCCATGGGAATCGTCACGAGACTCAGGGCCAACGCCGCTGCACCCGATCGCTCTACGGCTCCCAGCAGATCCTCGACGGGGAGCTCGAGCCCGAGGTAGAGGGGGCAGCCGCCAGCACCGAGAGCGGTGAGTGCCGCCATCAACAGGCCTATCTCGTGCCTCTCTCCCGTCGGTGTCGCGAAGACGATTCGGGGACCCAGGAGCGAGCTGGTCGTAGGTTGAAGCGCGGATCCGAGGAGTGAGCGAAGCAGGCCGGTGGCCAGGTGCTCGGGTGCAATTCCCATGCGGCCATTGGCCCAACGATCGCCGATCTCATACAAGAGCGGCCCCCCCACCTCTCGAGCGAACCGTGCCGGCCCCAGGGCGGAGAGCTGCAGGGAGAGCAGGCGCTGCGCCGTCGCGTCGTCGAGCCGATCGAGTGCCTCCAGAATCCCCTCGAGTTGACCCTCCGGCCTGGCTTCTACGATCGCCGTTCGTTTCTTCAGCTCTGCGAGATCCAGCTGGGCGACCTGGCCGATCCGATGACCGGCGTCCACGGCCGCCTTCACCATGCGGAGCCGCTCGAGGTCTGCGGCGCTGTAGCGCCGGGTCCCACCGGGTGTCCTCAGCGGCTGGACGACCCCGTGACGGCGCTCCCACGCGCGAAGAACCTCCGGCGAAAGGCCAGTCAGCCGAGCGGCTGTGCGCAGGGGGTAAGTCAGCTCGAGGGCTTCGGGATTGGATTGTGCCATGGGCATAATATATACGAATCGAAAACTTTGTCTATATAATTTATCCGAGAGGCACTGGTCAGAGTGGCAGGTTATCCGGTAATTGACTGAAATAATGAGTTTTTTTGGAGTTCCTTGATGCGGTACACGAAGACACTTGTTGATTATGTTTATATTTAATCTTGACAGATGGAACGATATGTATCAATTTTGGCTTGTCTGATTCAGGGAGAGCCGCGTGGCCCGCTACGTCGATGCAATCGATCTTCCCATTCCCGTCGAGGAGGCCTTCGACTACCTCGCGGATTTCAGCCGGACCGCCGAGTGGGATCCCGGCGTGGTCGAAGCGCGTCGTCTCACCGGGGAAGAGGTGCGGCTGGGCAGCCGGTTCCGTGTGGACGCGTCCTTCCTCGGGAGACGAGTTCCGCTCGAGTATCGGATCGAAGCATTCGAGAGGCCCCGTCACCTCATCTTTTGCGGCGGCGACTCCTCCCTTCGCCTGGTCGATGAGATCAGCTTCGTCGCACGCCCCGGCGGGACCCGCGTGACCTACGAGGCCCGCCTCGAGCTCCTGGGTCTCAGACGCCTCGCCGACCCGATCCTGGACCTCTTTTTTCAGCGTATCGGACGCCTGGCCTTACGCGGTCTGCGAGAACGCCTGGCGGAGTCGAGTACAGAAGAACACACGCCCCGAGCCCCAAAGAAGGGCACGGCTCGGCCGTCCGGCCGAGTTCGGAGAACTACGAAGGCAACCCCGGAAACCCATTTCGATCCAGCAAGAGAAGGAGCTGTCCAATGAACGTACGAGTAGAGACGGCGCGGGCCGAAGCGCGCGTCATGAGAAGCCCGGATGTGATCCCGGGAGTCAATCGTCCGAAGGCCCTATTCCTCATGGCAGCGGGCATCTCGTTTCTGCTGTCCGTCTCCCTGTTCTTCATGGGAAGTCGGGAGCAGGGAATCTTTGTCGGTATCTGGGTTCCCTCGATTCTCTCGGCGGGCGCCCTTCTAATCGGGAGAAACGAGAATGAGTGATATCAATCTTCTCGCGATCGGTTGTGTCGTGAGCTTCATCGCCGCAGCGGGATCTTACGTATACATTCGGGAGTGTTACACGGCGGAAGAAATGGCGGTCAAAGCCAAGGTGCGTGATGCCGATGTCCAGAGTCCGAAGCTGCGGGGCGCTGCGTGAACCGAGATTGGCGGACCCCACCGCGGCCATCGGGACCGGAGCCGACGAGAGGATTCATGCTCGCCGGCTTCCTCCCGACGTCACCTCCGCAGATCAGACCGCCTGGAGCACACAAGGTGAAGCGTCATAAGATCGTTCTCCTATGCCTGGCTGCCATCTACCTCTCCAATCGATCCGCAAGCTCCTTGGAACTCGTGGTGTGGGAATACCGGGATCGGCCGAGGCTCGACGCCTCGGGGCCGATTCACGCAGGTGAGTCGATTCGTTACGGCTCTTCCATCCAGGCCTAGTGCCTTGGGAACCTCTCGAGTACCTGTGCGAGTTCGCATGCCCATAAGGTCCGGCCTGGAACTCCGGGGTATGGCCGCGCGATCAGGACCCATGCTCCTGGCAGCCGTTCTAGCTCTGGCTGCCCTTAGCGCCC
>CALDCK010000140.1 GCA_937937315.1 uncultured bacterium | reverse complement strand
GGCCTCGATCTTCGAGGGGTCGGGGTACATCATGGGATTGTCGATGATCTTCTTCTCCCCCTCGGTCAGGGTGACGCGGTACTCGACGGAGGGGGCGGTGAGGATCAGCGAGAGGTCGTACTCCCGCTCGAGCCGCTCCTGCACGATCTCGGAGTGGAGGAATCCCAGGAATCCACAGCGGAAGCCGAAGCCCAGGGCCGCGCTGGTCTCGGGCTCGTAGACGAGGGACGAATCGTTCAGCTGGAGCTTCTCGAGGGCGACCTTCAGGTCTTCGTAGTCCTCCGCATCCACGGGATAGAGCCCTGTGAAGACCATGGGCTTCACGTCCTGGAAGCCCGGCAGGGGGCCCTCGGCGCGGCGCTTCGCGTCGGTCAGGGTGTCGCCGATGCGCACCTCGGTGAGGGCCTTGATGCCGGCCACCACCATGCCCACATCACCGGCCTCCAGGCGCGGGACAACCCGCGGATGGGGATCGATGACGTGGAGGGTCTGGATCTCGCGCTCGCCACCCATCGCCATCATGCGGATGCGCTGGCCCCGCTCGAGCGCCCCGTCCACCACCCGCACCAGCATCACCGCACCGACGTACGAGTCGAACCAGGAGTCGAAGACGAGTGCGCGGGTCGGAGCCGCCGGGTCGCCGCCGGGAGGGGGCACCGTGGCGACGATCCGTTCGAGCAGCTCTTCGATGCCCTTCCCCTCCTTTGCGGACACCGGCAGGACATCTGCAGCGTCGAGGCCCACGACCTCCTCGATCTCCTCGGCGACACGCTCCGGGTCCGCGGCGGGCAGATCGATCTTGTTGACCACCGGGACGATCTCGAGTCCGGCATCCACGGCCAGGTAGGCGTTCGCCAGGGTCTGCGCCTCGATTCCTTGAGCCGCATCGACGACGAGCACGGCGCCCTCGCAGGCCTGCAGGGCGCGCGACACTTCGTAGGAGAAGTCGACGTGGCCCGGCGTATCGATGAGATTGAGGACGTACTCGTTTCCGTCGCGCGCTGTATAGAGCATGCGCGCGGTCTGGGCCTTGATCGTGATCCCACGCTCTCGCTCCAGGTCCATCTTGTCGAGAAACTGAGCGCGCTTCTCGCGGCTGGTGAGCGAACCCGTCGCGTCGAGAAGGCGATCGGCGAGGGTGCTCTTCCCGTGGTCGATGTGCGCCACGATGCAGAAGTTGCGGATGCGCGACGGGTCGGTCACTCGCCCTCCTTGCCGCGCGCCAGCTCGTTCCTGAAGTATTCCCGCGTCCTCACCAGCCCTTCGCGCACCGGAACCTGCGGTCCCCAGTCGTTCAGCACCCGACGGGCCAGCGTGATGTCGGGCCGGCGGACCTTCGGGTCGTCCGGAGGTAGCGGGCGGGTCACGAGCTGACTCGGGCTCTCGCAGAGCGCGATGATCGCCTCGGCCATGTCCCGGAGCGACATCTCGTTCGGGTTGCCGATATTGACCGGGCCCACGTGATCCGAGTGCAGCAGACGGAAGATGCCCTCGACGAGATCGTCCACGTAGCAGAAGGACCGGGTCTGGGATCCGTCGCCGAAGAGGGTGACGTCCTCGCCGCGCAGGGCCTGGCGGAAGAAGTTCGGAATCGCGCGGCCGTCGTCCACCTGCATGCGTGGTCCGAAGGTGTTGAAGATCCGCACGATCCGGACGTCCACATCGTGATGCCGGTGATAGGCCATCGTCATGGCCTCCGAGAAGCGCTTCGCCTCGTCGTAGACGCCTCGGATCCCGATGGGGTTCACGTTCCCCCAATAGGTCTCGGGCTGGGGATTCACCTCCGGATCGCCGTAGCACTCCGAGGTACTCGCCAGGAGGAAGCGCGCCCCCTTCGCCTTCGCCAGGCCGAGGGCCTTGTGCGTGCCGAGGGATCCCACCTTCAGGATCTGGATCGGCAGACGTTCGAAGTCCGCTGGGCTCGCCGGCGAGGCGAAGTGGAGGATGGCGTCGAGACGCCCGTCGATGTGGAGATAGTTCGTGACGTCGTAGTGCTGGAACTCGAAACGCTCGTGTCCGAGGAGCGGGCGGATGTTCTCCACGCGACCCGTCAGGAGATTGTCGAAGGCGATGACGTCGTAGCCCTCGTCGATGAGTCGCCTGCAGAGATGGGAGCCGATGAAGCCGGCTCCCCCGGTCACCAGCGCGCGGGGCGCTTCTTCAGTCATTCGAGATCCTCTTCTGGTGGGCCGAGGAGATGGGAGAATCTCCGGAGCCGAGATAGGCGGCCACGGCCTCTCGCCAGTGCCGCATCCGCACCCCGGCTTCCTCGGCCTTCGAGCAGTCGAGCACCGACCAGGCCGGCCGCGGCGCGCCGGCCTCGAGGTCGCGGGTGCGGATCCGCTCCACCTCGAGCCCGCGATATCCGGCCTCGTCGAGACTGGCGCGGGCGAGATCCCACCAGGTGGCCTCGCCCGCGTTGGCCACATGGTACAGGCCCCGGGCTCCGACCTCGACCAGGCGGCGGATCCCCCGCGCCAGGTCCGCCGCGTAGGTGGGGCGCCCCCGCTGATCGGACACCACCCGCAGGGGCCCCTGGACCTCGCCGCGACGCCGGAGCTCGGCCTGGGCCAGGATCGATGCGATGAAGTTGCGCCCCCGCCCGAAGACCCAGCTCGTACGCACCACGAGGAAGTCCTCCGATGCGTTTCGGACCGCCTCCTCGCCGGCGAGCTTCGTCTGGCCGTAGACCGTTCGGGGACCGGTGGGGTCGGTCTCCCGGTAGGGTCGGTCGGCGTCGCCGGGAAAGACGTAGTCGGTGGACAGGTGGACCAGGCGGGCCCCCGCCTCCCGGCAGGCTGCCGCCAGCACCGCCGGCGCCTGGGCATTCCCACGCCCGGCCGCCTCGGGCTCCCGCTCGCAGCGGTCGACGTGGGTGAAGGCCGCCGCGTTCACCACGATCTTCGGTCCCGGGGCCGGAGTCGAGAGCAGGGACCGCACTGCCGCCGACTCGGCGACGTCCAGCTCCGCATGGCTGAGAGCCTGCACGGACTCCCCCTCCCCTTCGAGCAGCGCCACCAGCGCGCTGCCGAGCTGGCCCCCGCACCCGGTCACGACCCAGGTCGTCCCCATGGGCTACTCGACGTCTTCGTCGAGAACCCAGGTCGGCAGGGAGCGGCCGGACTTGAGGCGCGCCGCAACGACGTCGGCCTCCTCCCGCGTCCGGTAGGGGCCGACGCGCACTCGCCAGCGAGGAGAGCCCGCACCCGCCCCGGCCGCGACATAGGCGGGATATCCGCCCTTCTTCAGCTCGCCCATCAGGAGCTCGGCCGAGGTCCGCTCGGCAAAGGCTCCGACCTGGATGGCGATATGAGGCGCGCCCGCCGCGACCGGCGGCGGCTTGGGCCTCGGCGCCGCGGGGGGGGCGGCGGGCTTCCGGGGCGGCGGCGCGGCGGCGACCGGTGCCGGCCGGGGCGCCGGGACAGCGGCCACGGTCTTCGGCTTTTCCGGCTCGGGCTCCGCCTTCGCGACCGCGCTCGGACTCGCGACCGGTCCCTGGGACGACCAAGCCACCTCGGTGGTGTCGCCGGAGAGATACGCCACCAGCAGGCCCGGCTCCTTCCACACCAGTCCTGTAATCGCCCCGACGACGAAGGCCACGCCGGCGAGGGCGCCCAGCGCGAGAAGCGCTCTCCAGATTCCGCGCCCGGGACGGGACGGCTTCCTGTTGTCGCGCCGCGCCGTCACATCCGCTCCGGCGCCGATACGCCGAGCAGCGTCAGGGCGTTCGCCAATACCGTTCTCACTCCAAGGGTCAGACCGAGCCGCGCGTTCGTGAGGGCCGAGTCGTCGGAGAGCACGCGGTGGCGACTTCCGTCCTGCACGTAGGGATTCCAGAGCCCTGCCACCTCCAGGCCGAAATAGGCCAGGTGATGGGGCTCCCGGGTCGCGCAGGCGCGCTCGAGGACATCAGGGAACTCCGCGATCTTCTTGAGAATTTCGATCTCCTCCGGAAGCTCGAGGGCGCTGGCGTCGACGCTCGCCGCATCGGGCATGGCGACTCCCTGCTCCAGCGCCTTGCGCTCGATCCCGTGGGTCCGCGCATGGGCGTACTGCACGCGGTAGGCGGGGTTCTTCTTCCAGTCCGCATCTTCGGCCAGGTCCAGGTCGAAGTCGAGGTGGCTCTCGGACCGACGCTGGACCATGAAGAAGCGGAAGACGTCGCCGCCGACCCGCTCGAGCAGCTCGTCGACGGTCACGTAGCTCGCCCGACGCGTGGATTGCTTCACCTGCTCGCCACCCCGGGTCAGCGTCACGAACTGATGCATCACGAGCTCGACCCGGTCCTTCGGACACTCGAGCGCCCCCACCGCCTCGACCACGAAGGGGAACTGCTCCTTGTGGTCCGCGCCCTGGACGTCGATGACCCGGTCGAATCCTCGGCGGAACTTCTCGCGGTGGTAGGCGATGTCGGGCAGCAGGTAGGTGGGCTCTCCAGAGCTCTTGACGAGCACGCGGTCCCGGTCGAGACCGAAGGCGCTGGCGCGCAGCCAGGTCGCCCCCTCCCCCTCGTAGACCAGGTCCCGAGCCCGAAGATCGCCCAGCACCGCCTCGAGGTGGCCTCCGGTGTAGAGATCCTGCTCGCTCGAGAAGACATCGAACTCGATGCCCAGACTGGCCAGCGTCTTGCGGATCTCGCCGAAGATCGAGGTCTGGGCGACTTCGCGAAAGAGCCCGTCGCCGGGCTCGTCCACCAGCGCGTCCCCGTGCTCGGCGTGAAGATCGCGGGCGAGATCAGCGATGTACTCGCCCTGGTAGCCGTCCTTCGGAAAGACGATCGGCAGCCCGTCGACCGCTTCGGGCCAGGTCTCCGGATCGGCATCCGCACCCTTCGGAGGCGGTGCGGCCAGGCCCAGCGCCTCCAGGTAGCGCGCCCGGACCGACTCGCCGAGCACCCGCATCTGCCGGCCCCCGTCGTTGAAATAGTACTCCCGGGTGACCTCGTAGCCCTGGGCCTCCAGCATCCGCGCAATGGCGTCGCCGAGCACCGCCTGGCGTCCGTGGCCCAGGGTGAGCGGTCCCGTCGGGTTCGCCGACACGAACTCGACCTGGACCCGGATTCCCTCTCCGGCCCGAGTGCGGCCGTAGCGCGCTCCCTCTTCGAGTACCCGGGGCAGGAGGGCCTGCCACCGGGAGCCCGCAAGCCAGACATTGACGAAGCCCGGTCCCGCCACCTCGACCCGCTCGACGGCTTCCGAGGCCTTGCCCAGGCGTTCCGCAATGTCCTCGGCGATCTGGCGTGGCGCACGACGCAGACGCTTCGCCAGCAGCAGGGCCGCGTTGCAGGCGAAGTCGCCGTGGTCCGGGTTGCGCGGCGCCTCCAGCGCAAACTCCGGCACCGCACCCTCGTCGCCGTTTGCATCGAGGATCTCGCGCAGTACCGCGTCGAAGTGTCCGGTCAGCTGTTCGCGCACGTCGCCGCAGAGTGGCCCGGGCGGCCACTTTCGTCAATCGATCCCGTGGGTCGAATCATCCGCGGAGCGCAGCCTCACGAGGGTCTCTCCGGGGCGAACGTACTCGAGGCGCTCCCGGATCGCGCGCTCGATGGCGAACTCGTCCTGCTCGAGGGAGGCCGCCGCCTCGCGGCGCGTCCCAACGTCCTCTCGCAGCATCGCGATCCGCGCCCGCGCCTCGGCCAGATCGGCCCGCAGCCGCCACCAGCTGCGCAGCCCGGAATCACTGTCGATCGTCGCGAACGCGAGCGCCGCAACTGCCAGCGCCGGAATCGCCCACCAGCCCCTCAAGCCACCCCCCTCGAACCGAAGCGAAGAGCCTAGCCCAGGAGTCGGCGCCGCAGCATCCGCCCCCTGGGTGCGGTCCTACCCGGCCTCCAGCAGCTTGCGAAGCCGCTCGACATAGGCCGGAGCGTCCCAGTCCTTCGGCCCGATGTAGCGCTCGACCACGACACCATCGGGGCCGATCAAGAAGGTCTCCGGAAAGCGGAAGGTCTGGTACTCGCGGGCGACGCGCTTCTCGGGATCGAGGAGCACCGGGAAGGACAGGGACAGCCGCTCGTGGAACTCGACGACCTCTTCCTCCCCATCGTCCACGGAGACGGCCAGGAGCTCGAAGTCCTCACCCCGCAGCGCCTCGTAGAGGCGCCCCATCGCCGGCATCTCGTCCTCGCAGGGCTTGCACCAGGTCGCCCAGAAGTTGAGGAGCACGACGCGGCCCCGCAGCGCGTCGAGGGAGACCTCGGAGCCGCCGTCGAGTGTGGGAAGCACGAAGTCCGGCGCGTCGCTGCCGCGGCCCAGGGGCGGCGGCGTATCAGGAAGGCTCACCAGCGCGAAGGCGGCGGCGGCCAGCACGGCCAGTGCCACCAGCCAGGTTCCGGGTCGCGGCACTCGGCGTTCAGTCCGACTTCTTGGGCGCCTTCTTCGTCGCCGCCTTCTTCGTCGTCGCCTTCTTCGTCGTCGCCTTCTTCGTCGTCGCCTTCTTCGTCGTGGACTTCTTCGCGCCGGACGACTTCTTGGACGGAGCCTTCTTCGTGGAGGCCTTCTTCGAGGCGGGCTTCCCATCGGCGGCGCCGGGCAGCGCCTCGACGAGCTCGACGATCGACAGGGGCGCCGCATCGCCCACCCGCACCCGGGTCTTCAACACCCGCGTGTATCCACCCGGACGGTTCCGATAGCGCTCGGCCAGCTCACCGAAGACCTTCGCCGTGACGTCCCGCTCTCGAATCACGCGCAGGGCACGGCGACGGGCGTGGAGGTCCCCGCGCTTGCCGAGGGTGATCATCCGATCGGCGAGGCGTCGCACCTCCTTCGCCTTCGCGTCGGTGGTCTCGACGCGTTCGTGCTGAAGGAGCGACGTAACGAGATTCCGATACATCGCCAGACGGTGGGCCGAAGTCCGGCCCAGCTTCCTCGCGTGCACTCGATGGCGCATGGCTAGATCTCGCGCTCCCTCATCCGCTCGATTTCACTGCGGTCCGGAAAACTCTCGACCTGCATTCCCAGCTCGAGACCCATGCCCGCCAGGACGTCCTTGATCTCGTTCAGGGACTTCCGACCGAAGTTCTTCGTCTTGAGCATCTCCCCCTCGGAACGCTGGACGAGCTCACCGATGAGCCGAATGTTCGCGTTCTGGAGGCAGTTCGCCGAACGCACCGACAGCTCGAGCTCGTCCACCGACTTGAAGAGATTCGGATTGAGGGGCGTGGGCTCATCAGCCACCGGCCGATGGACCTCGGTGGGCTCTTCGAAGTTGATGAAGATCGACAGCTGCTCCTTGAGGATCTTCGCGCCGTAGGCCAGCGCATCGACCGGCGGGATGGTGCCGTTGGTCCAGACCTCGAGGGAAAGGCGGTCGAAATCCGTCTCGCGACCGACGCGCGCCGGAGTCACGGTGTAGTTCACCTTGTGGACCGGCGAGAAGATGGCGTCGATCGGAATCGTACCGATCGGCATATCCTCGGTCTTGTTCTTCTCCGCGGGCACATAGCCCTTGCCATGGCTGATCGTGACCTCGATGTCGACGTCGGCCTCGGCGGAGAGTGTCGCGATCTTGTGGTCCGGATTCACCACCTCGACCGTCGGATCGTCGCCGGTGAGATCCCCGGCGCGGAGGACGCCTTCGCCGGTGGTGTGCACTCGCAGGACCTTCGGTCCCTCACCGTGCATCCGAAGACAGACCTCCTTCAAGTTCAGGATGATGTCGCTGACGTCTTCGATGACGCCCGGGATCGTCGAGAACTCGTGAAGCACGCCCTCGATCTTCACCGCCGTGATGGCCGAGCCCTGGAGCGAGGAGAGCAGCACGCGCCGCAGGGCGTTGCCCAGGGTCACGCCGAAGCCACGCTCGAGCGGCTCGCACGCGAAGCGCCCGTAGATGTCCGCCTCTCCGCCGCCGTCGGCCTCGAGACCGCGCGGCCGAATGAGCTCCCGCCAGTTTCTCGCGATGAGTTCCTGATTCATTGTCATATCCTCCCCCGCGAACCGTTCTACCGCGAGTACAGCTCGACGATGAGCTGCTCCTGAATCGGCATTGTGATGTCTTCTCTAACGGGCATCGCCTTCACCGTGCCCGCGAAGTTGTCCTTGTCGGTCTCGAGCCACTGCGGAATGGACCGACCCTCGAGGGTCTCGAGCGAGCCGGAGATCCGCGCGACCTTCTGCGACTTCTCGCGGACCGTCACGAGGTCGCCCTGTCGCAGGGTCATCGACGGGATCGACGCCTTCCGGCCGTTCACCAGGAAGTGAGAATGACGCACCAACTGGCGAGCCTCGGCACGAGACGTCGCGAAGCCCATGCGAAACACCACGTTATCGAGGCGGCGCTCCAGCAGGACCAGCAGGTTCTCACCGGCCCGGCCCTTCATTCTTGCGGCGCGCTTCATGGTGCTGGCGAACTGCCCCTCCAGGAGGCCGTACATCCGCTTCACCTTCTGCTTCTCGCGAAGCTGGACCCCGTAGTCCGAGAAGCGAGCTCTGCCCTGCCCGTGCTGTCCGGGGGGATAGCTGCGGCGCTCGACGCCACACTTCGCACTGAAACAACGGTCTCCCTTCAGGAAGAGCTTCATGCCCTCCCGACGGCAGAGCCGACAAACCGCCTCGGTATATCGAGCCATGGTTTCCTCTCCGACCTAGACGCGGCGCCGCTTCGGCGGGCGGCACCCGTTGTGCGGAATCGGTGTCACGTCCTTGATCATCGTTACCTTGATGCCTGCGGCCTGGAGAGCGCGAACGGCAGACTCGCGCCCGGCCCCCGGCCCCTTTACGTAGACCGCGAGCTGGCGAATGCCGTGCTCGGTCGCCTTCTTCGCGCACTCTTCCGCCGCCACCTGGGCGGCGAAGGGCGTCGACTTCCTCGACCCCTTGAATCCCTGTCCGCCGGCGGTCGACCAGCAGAGCGCACCGCCTGCCACGTCCGTGATCGTGATGATCGTGTTGTTGAACGTGGACTGGATGTGCGCAACGCCCGATTGGACGTTCTTCTTGACCTTCTTGCGTCCGCCTTTTTTCACGCCGGCCTCACTACTTCTTCGTGGCCGGCTTCTTCTTGCCGGCAACGGTCTTGGCGGGGCCCTTACGCGTCCGCGCGTTGGTGTGGGTGCGCTGTCCCCGAACGGGGAGCCCCCTCCTATGGCGCAGGCCGCGATAGCAGCCGATGTCCATGAGCATCTTCACGTTCT
>CALDCK010000139.1 GCA_937937315.1 uncultured bacterium | reverse complement strand
GGCGCCGATCCCTGCTCCGGGGGCTACCGGACCGATGCGGACGACGACTGCCTGGCCCCGGCGGCGGAGCGGGCCTGGTCCTCGCCGATCTTCCTGGAGCATCCCGAGGGTTGGAGGGCCTCGGAAGGCTCCGACTAGGCTCGCATGCCGCTCGCGATGGCGGCGGGGTGCAGGCTGGTCTCGGCGCTGGGGCGGGCCCCCACCCGCGCGAACCAGGCGCCGAGGTTCTCGAGGGCCGGATCGAGGGGCTGGCCGGTTCCCGCGAAGAAGTCGAGGTTCGCGTAGAGGACCACGTCGGCCAGGCTGAAGCGATCGTCGACGATCCACTGCCGCCCGGCGATCCGGACGTCGAGCAGGGCGAGGCCATCGCGGGCGACGGCCTTCAAATCGTCCGCCGCGTGGGGGATCGTCCGCATCCGGTCCTTGAAGATGGCGAGCCCTTCGGCGTAGCGGAAGCCGTTGGACATGGGCTCGGTGATATTGAGCACGATGTGTCGCGTCCACATCCGCGCCTCGGCGCGCTCCTCGGCGGTGGCGCCGATGAGGATCGGCGTGGGATGCAGCTCTTCGACGTACTCGCAGATCACCGCCGTCTCGCCGATCACGCTCCCGTCGTCGAGCTCGAGGGAGGGCATCTGCCCGAAGGGGTTCTTCGCGGTATAGCCCGGCCCACGATTCTCCCCCGCCATGAGGTCCACCTGCTCGGTGGGGAGCTCGAGTCCCTTCTCGGCGAGGAACATGCGAACGAGGCGCGGATTGGGGCCGATGGAATCGTAGATCTTCAAGGTCGGAGCCTCTCGAAGGGGGTGTCAGCGTTCGAAGACATATTCACTCATGGGGTGCGACTCCACCCGGTCGAGGGCGAGAAAGGCGAGGCAGCTCTCGATCATCCACTTCCGGTTGCGACGAAACTGCTCCTCGGAGCCCTCCCAGCGGTACCAGACCCGGGGATCCGTGAGGGCCTCGATCGGAAAGGACTCCTCGACGATCGCCGCCCAGGGCGGCGCGTCCTCGCCATAGGCGCGGACGATCTCGTTGCGCACGTAGGCGAAGGTGCTCTGGGTTTCGAGGGCGCAGCGCCGGTGCTCGGTGTGCCAGTGGTGGACGAACTCCGCGTAGGACATGCCGTCCTTCGGCTCGATGCAGGTCACGAGATTGAAGCCCGGCGTGCGTTCTGCGGGGGGGGCGACGTGCTCGGTGTTGGGTACGGGCTCGCTCTCGACCACGAGGAAGGTCTCCACCCGCGACGCCACCTCCGCGAGGATCGCTTCGATTGGACCGCGCAGATCCCCCTCGTCGAGCCAGTAGAACACGACGGCGTCCTTCGGCGGATCCATCGACCCGACGCGCACCGCGGTCCCCGCCGCGACGGCGTCGTCGACCACGTCGATCCGGAGTCGCGCCGCCCCGCGCTTCGCGAGCTCCGGGGCGGTGGCGAGGAGCGCCGACGCGAAATCCGCGTCGGTCGAACCGGCCGGCTTCCAGAGCACGCTGGCGAGCTTCTCCACGAGACCTCCGATCCGATGGGGGACGGATCACGCTATCGGGCGGGCCGGCATCCCGTCAAGCGGTCCGGAATGCTCAGAGGCGGCCCAGGTAGGAAGCCCCGCCCAAACCGACCACCAGGGCCTCGATCTCGGCGGCCCGGGCGCGCACGTACTCCGAGGGCGCGCCTGCGGACATCCGCCGCGGGCTCGGCAGGACGGCGGCGAGGAGAGAGGCCTGGTGCAGACTGAGCGTCGCGGGAGACAGCCCAAAGTGTCGGTCGCTGGCTGCGGACACGCCGTACACGCCGCTTCCGAACTCCGCGACGTTCAGATAGACCTCGAGGATGCGCCGCTTAGGCCACATGAGTTCGATCAGCAGGGTCAGATAGGCCTCGACCCCCTTGCGAACCAGGCTCCGGCCCGGCCAGAGGAAGAGGTTCTTCGCCACCTGCTGGGAGATCGTGCTCGCCCCGCGCGGCCGGTCACGTCGCTCCTCCACCGCGCGGGCGATCTGCACCAGGTCGAAGCCGTGGTGGGTCGGGAACTTCTGGTCCTCCGCCGCGACGACCGCGGCCGGAACCCAGGGCGAGATCTGCCGCCAGGGCGTCCAGCGCTGGGCGATGGGCGGCCGACCCGCCTGACTGCGGGTGATGGAGTCGCGCAGCATGAAGGCCGTGGTGGGGGGCGGAAGCCAGCGCCAGGGAAGCACCAGAACGGCGCTGACGGCGAAGGTGAGCAGCGGCAGCCAGATCAGCGCCCGGAGCCACCGCCTTCGCCCGGCTCTACGGCGGCGCGGTCGACTGGGCCGGCGGCCTCGCGCCGCGCGCTTCTTCGCACCCATCCCCATCCCCTGGTCTGCGGCGAGCTGGCTTCACTCCGGACCGGCGGCCGCCTCGGCCTCGATGCGCGCGGGGACGCGCCTGCCGAGGGCTTCGCACGCGGGGAACACCCCGCGCTGCGGAGCCCCTCGCCGGGGACGCCGCAGCCCGCGAACCATCACGAGGATCTCCTGCGCGCGGCGGATCCGCCAGTCGGGATAGGAGAAGCCCGCCCGAGCCGCCTCGGCCTGCTCCCGACTCGCGAAGGACCAGAGCTCGACGCTGCACACCTCCGCTACGCCGCTCACGTCCCTCGTATAGTGACGCGCCTGCTGAGCCCGCACCCCCCACCGAACGAGGTCCGGGTCCCGTGCGGGCTGGCCCGGCACCTCCTGGACCACCTCCCAGCCGTCTCCCGCCTCGGCCTGGGTGGGAAGCAGCGCCGCGAGGGTGACGCCGTCCCCGGACGGCGCAGGTGCTGCGGGAGCCGGGCTGGCTCCGGAGGCGCGCTCGAGACGCCGCTCCAGCCGATGGGGCACAGCTACCTCACAGGCCTGGGGCGTGTTCACGAAGCGCAGCCCGCCGTCGGCCTCCACGCAGCGGAACAGATCGGCGGAGACCGATCCGGCAGCGCCGATCCACATCGCGAGGGCGAGGGTCAGGGTCCGCTTCACTCCCGACGGATCGGCTCACCCGACGCGCCGCTTGATCGAGCGTCACGGCGCGGCTGGGACGCGCCATCCGCTGCGGTAAGCTCGCGCGACCACCGTCCGGAGAGGAGGCCTGGTGAGCGACGAAGTCTGGAAGCCCTGCAGCGTCTGCAAGAAGCCGATCGCGCTCGGTGCTCTCTACTGGACCTGCAACGTCTCCACCTGCAACCGCAAGCGTACGGCTCTGCGCTTCTGCACCGTCAGCTGCTGGGACGCCCACCTCCCGTTCGCGAACCATCGCGACGCCTGGGCGGAGGAGCAGACCGCGCCCACCACGCCGGAGCCCCCGGGTGACGCAGCGGGGGCGCCTACCTCCCAGCCTCGGCGTCGGATCGTGCCGAAGACCTCCGCACCCGAGCCGAGCGGCGCCACTTCCCGGGAAGTCCTCGTCATCGCGAGCCGACTGAAAGAATACGTGCGCGCGAAGTCGGGGTTCAAGACGTCGGACCGGGTGCTCGGACCGCTCTCGGACATCATCCGGGGCATCGCCGACGAGGCCATCGCGAACGCCCGCCGGGAGGGGCGCATGACGCTCCTCGATCGCGACGTTCCGGAGCGCTGAGACCCGGAGATCCGCCGGGTCACTTCCCTCCGCCGAGGCCGCGGCGCATCAGGCCGTAGGCGTCGGAGCGGCGCATCATTCCCAGCAGGCGTCCGTCCTTCACGACGGGCCACGAGTGCACCTGGCGGCGATCCATCAGCTCGAGCGCGAGGTGAAGGGGCGCATCTGGATCCAGGGCGTCCGGGACCGCCGTCGTCAGGTCGTCGGCGATCACCAGGCCGTGGAGGGACGGATCGTAGAGCGCACTCTTCACATCCTCATAGGAGATCACACCCTTGAAGCCTCCCGCGGAGTCGATCACCGGCAGCAGATCGGCGTGGGACTCGGCGAGGCGCTTCATCACCCGCGTGAACGGGTCGGTCTCGGCCAGCGTGGTGGGGCGCCTTCGCATGGCGTGACCCACCGTCGGTCCGGAGCTCCCGGACTCCGACTTCGTCCCGAGCAGGCCGAGGTTGCGCCGCAGCTCGAGCACGACCCAGCGCAGCGCGTCGAAGCCGCGGGCCTCGGTGTGGGGCATGAGATTGGCGAGCTTCACTTCGCCGGCACCGACCGCCGTGCGACGGACCAGCCACGGGCCGATCAGCTCGAAGACCACCACCGAGGCGATCACCACGTCGCGCAGGGCCGCCGTCTCCTCGGGCGCAGCGACCTCGAGCGCCGCGACGAGCCCGAGCGCAACACCTGCCTGGCACATGAGACCGGTTCCGAAGCTCGGCGACAGCTCGTCCTCGAGTCCGCTCAATCGGACCCCGATCCGGCCCCCCGCGTACTTGCCCAGCGCGCGCGCCCCCACGAACAGGATGCCCAGCACGCCCGCTCCCGCGATGGACTCGATGTGCAGGTCTCGTCCAACAGCGATGAAGAAGAGCACGTAGAGGGGGTAGACCGTGTTCTCCACGTAGCGAACGACGCGGTCCGCGTGGGGAGACGAGTTCGCGATGGCCAGACCGGCGCCGAAGCAGCCGATCATGCCGAGGCCCGTAGAGCCCGGGCTCGCCCAATGGAGCAGACCCAACGTCGCGAGAACGACCAGGATCCCGACGAGCACGAGCTCGCGCCGGCCGTCGATCGACTCGAGGCCTACCGCCGCGGCCACCCCCAACGCCGCGCCGGCGACGAGCGCACCGAGCACGCCAGCGGCGGCGAACATCCCGTCGCCCCCTCCGAAGGCGAGGGCGAGCAGGATCGGAAACGAGAGCAGTGCGGCGAGGTTGTTGTGGCCGACGCAGAGGATCAGGGCCCGGGTGACCGGCCCCTCGGCCTCGACCTCGCGCAGCGTCACCAACGTGGCACTGGGCGCACTCGCCACGGCCAGGGCCGGCGCGACCAGGGCCAGCCTCACGTCCCCCGTCCCCAGCCAGACGGCGAGCCCGACCAGGAGACCCGTGGCGCCAATCTCGGCCGCCGAGAGGGTGAGGGCCGGGATGCCGATGCGCCGGAAGGTCTCGAAGCGGAACTCGGCGCCGACGCCGAAGAGGATGAAGCCGATGGCGAGCTGCTCGATCGCGTGCAGCGGGCCGACCGTCCCCTCACCCAGGAACAGGGCCCCGGAAGCGCCGTCGGGCCCGAACACCGCCAGCAATCCCTGGGGCCCCAATGCGAGGCCGACCAGCAGATAAGCCGTGACCCGCGGGATTCCGTGACGCGACGCGAAGCGACCCAGCGCCAGGCTCGCAAGGAGGGCGATCGAGAGCGAAACGAGGCTTTCGTAGATGGGATCCAGGGCTGCCCCGCACCGCGAGTCGCGGAGGATGATACCGGCTTCGGGCCGGGGTTCCCGGCCGCGCCAATCGGACCGATCCTCCCCGTGGGCAGGCCCTCGCGGCGTGCACCCCAGCCCATCCCCACCCTGCCGGAGACCCAGCCATGCCGATGTCCGATTACATGCGAAGCCTGCGCGAGTGCGTGGGAAGCCGGTTGCTTCAGATCCCCTCGGTGACGGTGCTCACCTTCGACGCCGAGGAACGGGTCGTGATGGTGCGCCACGCCGACGCCGAGGCCTGGACCACGCCCGGGGGCGCCATCGAGCCCCAGGAGCGACCCGCCGACGCGGCGATTCGCGAGATGTGGGAGGAGACGGGTCTCCGGGTCGAGCTGACGCGGGTGATCGGCGTATACGGCGGGCCCGAGTTCACCACGAGCTACCGCAACGGCGATCGCGTCTCCTTCACCATGATCGTGTTCGAGGCCCGGACGATCGGGGGCACGCTACGCCCGGACGGCGACGAAACCCTCGACGTTCGCTGGGTCGCCGCCGACGAGCTCTCGGAGCTCCACCTCCAGCCCTGGGCGCCCCAGGTGCTGCACAACGCCTGGGCGGGTCGCGACTCGGCCCGCTTCGATCCCCCGCTCGAACGGCTTCCCGACGATTGACCCGCCTACTCCCTCGGCAGGCCCGCGGCGCTCCAATCGGCCCAGTGGCCTTCGAGCTCCACCACGCGAACGAAGCCGGCGTCGGTCAGGACGTCGGTGGCCACCGCTGCGCGGCGACCACTCTGACAGTGCACGACGATCTCGGTATCCGACGCGAGCCCGAGACTGCCCAGTCGCTCAGCCAGCTCCGTGTGGGGGACGTTGACCGCCCCGGGAATGTGGCCCGCCGCAAACTCGTCGCTGGAACGCACATCGAGGACGAAGGGGGCAGATCCCCCGGCGATTCGCGCGGCGAGCTCCGCCGGCTCGATCGACGGAGACCCGGATCCGGCGCAAGCCGCCAGCAGCAGGGCGAGGAGGAGACCCGCCGCGACGAGCGGCCGAACCATCGAAGGCTGCTGCGCACTCATGACGCGGGCTCGAAGGTCGCGGGCAGCCGCAGCCATCCCTGGACGAACTCGGTGCGGTTGCGCTCCGCCTTCTCGAGATCGATCTCGTAGTCCGGCAGCCGGCGCATCACCTCCTCGAGGGTGAGCCGCGCCTCCATGATGGCCACGTGTTTCCCCAGGCACATATGCACTCCGTGGCCGAAGGCCAGCATGCGCGGTGGCCGGCGCGTCACCCGGTACTCCGCCGGCGCCTCGAACTCGCGCTCGTCCCGATTCGCCGACGCCCACATTAGCATCACCTTCTGGCCGGGCTCGAAGGTCTTGCCGTGGAACTCGATCTCCTTGATCACGCTGCGTCCGAGATGCTGGGTGGGCGTATCGATGCGCAGCCCCTCGAGGAAGGCGTCGGAGACGAGGCTCGGGTCCTCGGCAACGCGTCGGCGCTCGTCCGGATTCCGCCACAGGCGGTAGAGGGTGGCCGAGAGCGCCTTCGGCAGGGTGTCGGTGCCCCCGATGAGGACGACCGAGCACAGCGACGCGATCCGGACGTCGTCCATCTTGTCGCCGCCCACGTCCGTCGTGAAGAGGGTCTTCATCAGCCCTTTCGCCTTCTCGGGCTGCTTGCGGACCGCCTTCACGTGATCGAGCAGGGTGAAGAACATGTCGCGCATCGCCTGGAGCCCCACCTCGGTGACTCCCCGGTGGCCGTCCCGGCGGTGGAAGATCCCGTTCACCCAGCCCGAGCCCTCGTCGGCGAGCTCGAGGGGAAGCCCCGCCACGGAGAGCGCCCCCCGCACCGAGACCTGGGCCGCGAGATCCCCGACGAAATCACACTCCCCGCGCTCGATGAAGCGGTCGACCAGTCCCTTCACGATCGGTTGCATCTCGGCCTCGACCGCAGCCACGGCCTTTGGCTTGAAGTGCTCGCTCACCTGGGCGCGGTACTTCGAATGCTGGGGCGGGTCCATGCTCGCGAAGGAGAGGTTGAGCGGCGTGTCCTTCGTCAGCAGGTGGTTCGGGGTCGTCCCCTCCTGGGCGGAGAAGTGCCTGAAGTCCGGACCGACCTTCCAGATGTCCTCGAAGCGCGAGAGGAACCACGCGTCGTACTCCTCGACATAGTGGGCGGGAGACTCGGCCCGCAGCTGCTCGTAGATCGGATAGGGATCGTCGAGGATCTCGTCCGAGTAGGGCTGGTAGCTCACCATGGGGCGCTCCTGGGGGCGGGGGTTCAGGGGTTCAGAAAGCGTGAACGGTGTGGGCCTTCAGGCTCGACACGTCCTTGCGGTCGAAGGACTCCTCGAGGACGTACTCGTGACCCGTGTGGGAGATCTTCCACTCGCCGTCGATCTTCTCGTACTCGTCGTGGTAGAAGGCCAGCAGCATGTAGCTGTGACCCGTGTGCCGGAACCAGACCGGGTTATAGAGACGCCAGATCCCCTTTGCGGTCGTCTCGCTCGTGATCTCGATCTCGGCGGACGCGGGCTGGTGGACCGTGATCGCGACCTCGCCCACGGCGAAGGGCGTCTTCTTCAGGAACTCCATGATCGCGTCGCGCCCCTCGTAGCGGAGCTTCCCGTCCACCCAGGAGGTCGTGCAGTTCTCCGCGAAGGTCTCACCCATTTCATCCCACCTCTTGAGGTCGAGGCAGCGCAGATTCCGCGCCTTCAGCCGCTTGATCTGCTCGATGGCGTAGAGCTCCCTCACCATCTGATCGGTCGTCTTCTCGGCCATCCTCGGGACCTCCTTCTTCGGGTGCGACGGTCTTGACTCAAGCGCGGGCGGCGTTGCGACCCGCGATGCGCCCGAAGAGCGTGGCCTCGCCGATCGAGGTCCCGCTGCTGTAACCGGGCGAGGAGATCGAGGCCGCGGTGCGACCCGCGGCATAGAGTCCCGGAACCACCGCGCCGTCGGCGTCGAGCACCTCGGCTCGCACGTTCGTCGCCAGGCCGCCCAGGGTGAAGGCGGCGTAGATCGCCTTGTCCCAGGAGAGATCGATCGCGCCGAAGGGTGGCGTGACGAGGGGCTTCACGTACTCCGCAGACTTGTGGAAGACCGGGTCCTCGCCGCGGGCGGCGTGCTCGTTGTAGAGGGCAACCGTGCTCTGGAGGGCGCCCGCCGGGAAGCCGATCTCCTGCTCGAGCTCGGCCAGGGTCTCGCCGGCGTGGATCTCGCCGCCGGCGAAGACCGGGCGCTCGAAGCATTCATCGTCGAGGACGAGCCAGACGCGACCGTCCTGCTTCAGCAGCGCGATCTCCCCGGCACGCCCCTGGTAGACGTCCTCGGGCATGAAGCGCTGGGCCGATCGATTCACGAAGATGCCGCGCATGAGCGACTTCGGGGGATAGAAGGGCAGCGTCACGGATCCCATGTGCATGCGGATCGCCGCGCCGCCGGCACCGATTCCCATGCGGATCCCCCGGCCGTCGTCGCCCTCGGTGGCGGCCTTGAAGCGCGCGCGGCGCAGCTCCGGCGCGTATTGCTTCACCATCGCGCGATCGTTGATGAAGCCGCCGGCGCAGAGGATCACGCCGTGCCGCGCCCGGTAGTCGCGCGCCTCCCCCGCCACCACCGCGTGGACTCCTGCCACGCGACCGCCGTCGTCGAGCACCAGCGACTCACAGAGTGAGTCGGTCCGGATCTCGACCCCGGCGCTCTCGACCCTGGCGATGAGCTTCTGCATCAGGAAGGCGCCGGCCTGCCCCTCCTTCTGGGGCATGTGGGCGCGGGGGGCGGGCTTCGCCAGGTCGCGAAAAGGGTGCACCAGCTCGTTGCCCGAGTAGGTGAGGCCCTCCTCGCCGGGAGAGAGCATGCGCTCGGGATAGAACTCGGCCTTGAAGGGCACTCCCTGCTCGACGAGCCAGTCGAAGTGGGCGGCGCTCTCCTCACAGTAGGTCCGGATGCGCTCCTCGTCCGGCTCGGGCCCGGAGGACGCGAGCAGATAGCCCACCATGTCCTCGACGGAGTCCTCGAAGCCGCAGGCGCGCTGGAGCGCCGTGCCCCCTCCGAAGTACATCATCCCATCGGAGACGGCGGTGGTGCCGCCGCCGCCGCTGGCGCGCTCGAGGACGAGGACCGAGGCGCCGGTGTTGGCCGCCTCGATCGCCGCACAGGCGCCGGCCGCTCCGAGGCCGACGACGATCACGTCCGCCTCGGCCTCCCAGGCCGGGACGTCTCTCAGACGACGGGGCTCGGAGGTCCGCCCCGGAGTGCGCGCGGAGGGATCCGCGTCGGCCATGAGAGAACTCCGGTGAGCGGCGTCGAGCCGTCGTCGGGTCCGACGCGCCGGGGGGAGTCCGCAGCGGTAGTCCCGAAAACACGGGCTCGTTGCCACAGCATTGCGCCCGGCGAGGGACGGGTTGCCAATTGTCGAGCAGTACCTTGCCGAGCTGGCCGCTCGGCGTCAAGCGCTGGACCCAGCCTCGCGCCGAAGCCGGTGGTCCCGCCCATGCCCACGGCCGGGCGAACGATGCCGCCAGGAGGGCACTCGTCGAGCTCCGGCATTGCGGGCTACCGGGACTGACGAGATCCGGAGGAGCCGTCGCGCAGCTGGGACTGGGCGTCGGGGAGATCGCCGAAGCCGGTCTTCGAGAGCTCGGGGCGCACGACCTCGATCGGATCGCGCAGGTCGTCGATGTAGCCGAGGGCATAGGCGCCTCGGGCGTATCCCATGAGGCGCAGGAGCGACTCGGGCAGCTCCTTCGCGATCTCCCGCGGCACCGAGAGGTACTGATTCTCCTCCTGACGCAGCCAGGCCAGGGCGTAGGTGAGGTTGAGGCCGAAGCGGGTCTCGCCTGATCGGTTCGCGCCGCCGCCGTGGTAGAGGGAGCCGGTGTAGAGGAGCGCCGACCCGGCCTCCATCTCGGCGGGCTCCGTGTCGCCCTCGCCGAGCTGGAGCTTGTCCTCGTAGAGATGGCTGCCCGGAATGACCCGGGTCGCGCCGTTCTCCTCGGTGAAGTCGGTCATGGCCCAGAGCGTGTTGCACTGCACCTCGTAGCCCTTCGGAAAGGGAAAGAAGTCGAAGGCCCACTGGTCCCGATGAATCGGCTGCGCGGACTCACCAGCGCCGATGGCGATCACCTGGGTGAGGTGGAGCTGGAAGTTGCGCGCGTGGCCGAGCACCTGGCCGACGACTCCCAGCACCTGGGAGTCCTCGATCAGCTCCCGCGCGATCGCAGAGCGGGCGATGAGCCCTCCGGTCCGACGCGTGTGACGCCCGGTGAAATCGTCCGGACCGAGCCGCGTCTGCTCGAGGTGGGGAGCCAGCTCCTCTCGGAGACGGGCCATCACCCCGGGCTCCACCAGGCGATCCACCACGCAGCAGCCGTCGCGGGCCAGGATCTCTGCGATCTTCTCGGGCGCGGTGGCGCCATCGACGTGTTCGACCGGCACGGCTTCCTCCTGGGGGACCCGGCGCAACCTCTCCGACGAGGGAGCGCCCTGCCCCGCTGTCGCCCTACTCCTCGAAGCCCCGCTGGGTCACGCGCCAACCCTGGTCCGCGCGGGGCTGCATCTGCTCGAAAGTGCGCTCGTAGCCGGTGTGCTGGATCTTCCACGCGCCCTGCACCTTTACGTAGCGGTCCTCGTAGAAGGCGGCGCCGTGGATCGTGAGACCGTGCTGCGTGTCGATCACGTAGTCGTCGAGGGCCCAGCGCCCGGTGGCCGTGGTCGGACTCGTGAAGTCGATCTCCGGATGGTGGACGCGGTGGCTCGAGAGGAAGCTCGACCGGTCCATCGACTCGACCATGAACTTCATGATGGCCTCGATGCCCTCGAAGGCGTACTTCCCGCCGCTGTAGGACGTGGTCGCGTCCGGCGTGAAGCACCGGCGCATCTCGTCCCAGAGCTTCTGGTCGATGCTCCGCATGTAGCGGTACTTGAGGCGCTTGATCGCCTCGGTCTCCTCGAGCCTCTCCAGGAAGTCCATGGGCGTCTCCGTCCGTCGGGGTCTGGCGGTTCAGCTGGTGTGCTTGCGCACGAATTCGCCGATGCGGGCGACCGACGCGACCGACTCGGGGACCTGCTCGCCGAAGAAGGGCCAGACGTGGATCAGGCCCTCTCCCACCTCGAGGGTCACGTCGACGCCGGCCGTGCGGGCGCGCTCGGCGACCCGGGTGGTGTCGTCGTAAAGGAGCTCGCGCGTCCCCACCAGGAGGAAGAGCGGCGGAAGGCCTTCGTAGCGGGCGTAGAGGGGCGCGGCGTGGGGATGCCTCGCATCCACGTCGCCCAGGTAGTGGCGCCCCATCTCGCGAAGGCCCTCGAGCTGGATCATCGGGTCGCGGGTGTCCGGATCGAGTGCGGAGGCGCCGGTGCCCTCGAGATCGGTCCAGGGAGACAGGCAGACGCCGGCCGCGGGCAGCGGGTCCCCGGCATCGCGCAGGGCCAGCAGCGTGGCGAGGGTGAGCCCCCCACCCGCGGAGTCGCCGGCGATGGCGATCTTCGAGGGCTCGAAGCCCGACGCCAGGGCGAAGCGGTAGGCCGCCACGGCATCCTCGACCGCCGCCGGGAAGGGGTCCTCCGGCGCCAGTCTGTAGTCGACCGAGAGCCCGCGCGCGGCGGAGGTCCGCGCGATACGTGCGACCAGCCCGCGGTGGGTCGAGATCGAGCCGATCACGTAGCCGCCGCCGTGCAGGTAGAGGACGAGACGGTCCGGGCTCGACTCGGGCATGTCGATCCACTCCGCCGGAACGCCCCCCGCCAGGGTGGCCTCGCTGCGGAGCTCCTGCGGCGCTCCGAACTGACCCGCCATCGCCTCGAAGCCCGCGCGGCTCTCCTGCAGCGACGGAGGTGCTTCGGGCCGGGGCTGGCTCTCGAGCATCTGAACGACGGCTTCGTGCTGCGGGCTCGGCATCGGGCTCCCCTTCCTCGAGGCGCCTCACTCTACCACCCCGCGGTCCCGCTGCGGAAGCACCGGGACCGGGCTCCGGCGGATCGGCTCAGGCGCCCTTGCGCGCGATCTTCGCCCAGGTGTCGCGCAGCGTGACGGTGCGATTGAACACTGGCGCATCGGCGGAGCCGTCGGGATCCGCGCAGAAGTACCCCAGTCGCTCGAACTGGACCGCGCGCTCCGGCCTGGCCAACGCCAGCGACGGCTCGAGCTTGCAGGACTCGAGGACGACGAGGCTCTCCGGATTCAGGCTCGCCCGGAAGTCCTCCCCTTCGGCGACGTTCAGCGGATCCTCGCGGGCAAAGAGCGTGTCGTAGAGGCGCACCTGCGCGTCGAGGGCGTGGGAGGCAGACACCCAGTGAAGGGTCCCCTTCACCTTGCGGCCGTCCGGCGCGTCGCCGCCGCGGGTCGCCGGGTCGTAGCTGCAGCGGAGCTCGACGACCTCGCCCTCGGCGTCCTTCACGACGTCGGTGCAGGTCACGAAGTAGGCGTAGCGCAACCGGACCTCCCGACCCGGTGCGAGCCGGTGGAACTTCTTCGGAGGATCCTCGAGGAAGTCGTCGCGCTCGATGTAGAGCTCCCGGGAGAAGGGCACCCGGCGGGTCCCCATCGAGGGGTCCTCCGGGTTGTTGATCGCCTCGAGCTCCTCTTCCTGGTCTTCGGGATAGTTCTCGATCACGACACGCAGGGGGTGGAGCACGGCCATGGCTCGCGGGGCCGTGCGATTGAGCTCTTCGCGCACGGAGGCCTCGAGGCGCGCGAGCTGGATCGTGTTGGCCCGCTTCGCGACCCCGACGCCCGCGGCGAAGGCCCGGAGCGCGGCAGGCGGATAGCCCCGCCGGCGCATCGCCGCGAGGGAGGGCATGCGCGGGTCGTCCCAGCCGGCGACGGTTCCGTCCTCGACGAGGGCGCGCATCACGCGCTTGCTCATCACGGTGTGGGAGAGGTTGAGACGCGCGAACTCGATCTGCTGCGGGTGGGATTCGAGCTCGAGCTCGTCGAGGATCCAATCGTAGAGCGCCCGGTGGTCGACGAACTCCAGGGTGCAGAGGGAGTGGGTGATGCTCTCGATCGAATCGGACAGGCAATGGGCGAAGTCGTACATGGGATAGATGCACCAGGTATCGCCGGTCCGGTGGTGCGGGACCTTGTGGACCCGGTAGAGGATCGGATCCCGGAGCGTCAGGTTCGGGGACGCCATGTCGATCTTCGCGCGCAGGACGCGGTCGCCTTTCTCGAACTCGATGGAGCACAGCGAGTGGGTGATGCCCTCGATGGCGTCGGACAGGGCGTGGGCGAAGTCGTACATGGGATAGATGCACCACGTCTCGCCCCGCCGGTAGTGGTCGGCGTGCCGGATGCGGTAGATGAGCGGGTCGCGCATGTTCATGTTGGGCGACTCCATGTCGATCTTGGCCCGGAGCACGTGCGCGCCGTCCTTGAACTCGCCGTTCTTCATGCGCGTGAGGAGATCCAGATTCTCGTCTACCGGGCGATCCCTGTGCGGGCTGTTCTTGCCCAGCTTGTAGTA
>CALDCK010000138.1 GCA_937937315.1 uncultured bacterium | reverse complement strand
GTCGCGAGGGCGAGCACGCCCAGACCGGCGAGCTCCTGCCAGAGCGCGCGGGTGAAGACGGCACCCTCCACCAGGCGCTCGTTGCAGAAGCGCGCGAGGGCGCCGTGGATTGCCTGCTGGCCGTCGTCCGGGGCGAGGTCGATGCCCGCGCTCACGAGGCCCAGCGCGACCGGGTGATCGCGCGACGGTGGGCCGCCGTCCCTCCGAGCTCCACCCGCAGCGCCTCGAGTCGCATGCTGAAGACGTGGAGGTCGTGCTCGCGGGTGTAGCCCATGGCGCCGGTGAGCTGGTGGGTCTCGCGAAAGACGTGGTGCGCGGTGTCGGTGGCGTAGGCGGCGGCGATGGCGCAAGCCTCCTCGGGAGCTCCATTCGCGGCGGCCTCGTAGCAGAGCCAGCGCGTCGCCTCGACCTGCACCGCACACTGGGCCAACCGGTGCTGGATCGCCTGGAAGGATCCGATGGCCCGCCCGAACTGACGTCGGCGTTTCACGTACTCGACGGTGATGTCGAGGGCGGCCTCGAGGGCGCCGAGGCAGTCGAGGGCGAGGGCGAGCCTCCACCAGCGCCGCAGGCGCGAGCCGGATCCGGCGCCGAGGCTCTCGCCGGCGCCCTCGGGAACGCGGATCCGGCCCAGGGGCGTCATGAAGTTCGAGCGGACCGGCTCCCGCCAGTCCGGCTCGAGGATGACGACGCGCGCCTCGTCGCCGGCATCGAGGAGCAGGGTGCGGGCGTGGTCACCGAAGCGGATGGGAGCGTCCTCGCCGGCGCGCGCGATCGCCACCGGCCCTTCGAGACTGCGACCGGCGACGCCCGGTGCGACCAGGCTCTCGGCGGCCGCCGACACGACGCCTCCCGCCTTTGCCACCGCCTCCACCACCAGGGCGGCTTCGAGGAAGCCCGTCTCCTCGGAGAGGCGCGCGCCGAGGAAGCCGGCCTCGGTGAGGGCGGCGGCCAGGGCGTGGTCGTAGCTGCCCTCGCGCTCCAGCTCGATGGCGCGAGCCGGACCCGCGTGCTGGGCCAGCAGGTTGTCGACGGCCAGGGCGATGGCCCGCTGCTCTTCGTTCGGCTCGAAGTCCACTGGATCGCTCGCTGGGTCTCGCGGGGCAGGTTACTCGTGGGGCAGGTCGAGAGACCGGCTCGCGATCAGGTTGAGGTTGATCTCGGTCGTGCCCACCGCCACGCCCGCGGTCATCGCGAGGCGGAAGTAGGACTCGGCGAAGGTCCCGTACTCCAGGGCCTCGGCGCCGAAGAGCTCGAGGGCCAGGTTCGAGACCGCGTTCTCGCACATCGTCCCGGCGACTCGGGCGATGTTGGTGTCGGCGGTGGGCTCGCTGCCCCGCGCGCGCAGGTCGATCACGCGGTAGGAGAGCAGGCGCGAGGCCTCTACCGCAGCGCGAGCGGCGCCGAGCTTCTCCTGGACCGCCGGATCGTCGAGGCGTCCGCGCTCGGCGGCGGCTGCCGCCAGGGCGTCGAGGGTGAGGCCCGCCCGGGCGTAGCGCATGGCGCCGACCCGCTCGTAGGCCAGGGCGTAGCTGACGACGCTCCACCCTTCGCCCTCGGGACCGAGACGCGCGCTGGCCGGAATGCGCGCATCGCGGAAGAACAGCTCGTGGAAGTAGCGCTCGCCGACCACCGCCGGCACCTCGCGCACCTCGACGCCGGGAGCGTCCATCGGGGCCAGCAGCACGGTGATGCCCTTGTGTCGCTTCGACTCCGGATCCGTCCGCACGAGCAGGAAGCAGAGCTCCGCGCCGTTCACGTAGGAGGTCCAGATCTTCGAGCCGTTCACGACGTAGTCGTCACCGTCGCGCAGGGCGAGGGTGCGCAGGGAGACGAGGTCCGAGCCCGCCTCGGGCTCGGAGAAGCCCTGGCACCAGAGCACGTCGCCGCCAGAGATTCGCGGCAGGTGCTCGCGTTTCTGGTCCTCGCTGCCGTACTTCATGATCGTGGGCCCGATCCAGTTCACGTTCATGTACTGGGAGCCCCGGGGCTCGCCGCAGCGCCACATCTCCTCGGAGAGGATGGCGTGGCGCCAGGGCGTGGCGTCGGCGCCGCCGTAGGCCGCGGGCCAGCTCTGGGTGAGCCAGCCGCGCTCGGCCAGTCGTGCGCAGAAGGTCCGGGAGAAGCTGGACTGATCGTCGCTGCCCGGGCCGTGGCGTGAGATCTCCTCCCAGTCGTCGGGGAGGGTCTCGTCCAGGAAGTCGCGCAGGGCCTGGCGGAACCGGGCGTCGTCTTCGGGCCAGGAGAACTCCACGACTCCTCCGCGGGGTGCCGCCCCGTCGCTTCGCAACCCATGGTACCCCGCCGGTGCCCGCCGGCGGCGATCGGTTGATTCGACTGTCGAACCATCGCCGCCGGCGGTTTCGCCTTCCGGTTGGAGACAGGGGGTGGTAGGTAGGGCTCATGGCGATGCCGAGACCGGCCACCATTCCGGACTTCCTCACGGCCCTGGTTCGAGACCACGGCACGCGTCCGATGATCCTGCTCGGGGAGCGGCGGATCGACTACGCCGAGGCCGAGGCGGCGTCGGCGGAGCTGGCGCGAGGGCTGCTGGCCTCGGGGATGACGAAGGGCACGCGCGTCGGCGTGATGTTCCCGAACGGACCGGACTGGGTCGTGGCGTGGCTGGCGGCCTCACGGGTGGGTGCCGTGGTGGTTCCGATCAATACCTTCTACACGCCGCGAGAGCTCGGGTACGTGCTGCGCCACGCCGATGTGCACACCCTGCTCACCGCGTCCCACATCCTGGGCCAGGATCGTCTCGAGCGTCTGGAGAGCTTTGTGCCCTCGCTCATCGAGGCGAAGGGCCCGGAGCTCTTCCTGCCGGAGCTGCCCTGTCTGCGCCGGGTCGTGGTCTGGGGGGATCGCGGGGGGCGAGCCTGGGCGGAGGATGTCGCGGTGCTCACCGCGCGGGCGCCCTCGGTCGAGGCCGAGCTGCTGGTCGCCGTCGAGGCGGAGATCTCACCCGCGGATGCGGCGCTCGTGATCTACAGCTCCGGCAGCACGGCGGATCCGAAGGGGGCGATTCACGGTCACGGGCCCCTCGTGCACCACGTAGTCAACCTGAACGGCTTTCGCGACGTCACGAGTGACGACCGGATCTACTCCCCCATGCCCTTCTTCTGGGTGGGTGGCCTGGTGTTCGCCCTGCTCTCGAGCATGGAGCGCGGCGCTTTCCTGATCTGCGAGGAGCGCTTCGAGCCCGGTGCCACCCTCGCGCTGCTCGAGCGGGAGCGTGCGACGATCGTCTCGGGCTGGCCCCACTACTCGAAGGCGACGCTCGAGCACCCGAGCTTCGCCGAGCGCGACCTGTCTTCGATCCGTTCCGGCAACCTCTACGACGTCCTGCCCGAGGCGGTGCGGCCGAAGGACCCGGAGCTGCGCTCGAACTCCCTCGGAATGACCGAGACCCTGGGCCCCCACACCATCGATCGCATGGACATCGACCTCCCCGAGCGCTTGCGCGGCTCCTTCGGCCACGCCGTGCCGGGGGTCGAGCACAGGATCGTCGATCCCGAGCGCGGAGCGGTGCTGCCCGCCGGCGAGCGCGGCGAGATCTGCGTGCGGGGCTACAGCCTGATGCAGGGGCTCCACAAGGTCCTGCCCGAGGACACCTTCGACGCCGACGGCTTCTACCACACCGGTGATGCCGGCTACTTCGACGCCGACGGCGTGCTGTTCTTCGAGGCGCGCCTCGGCGACCTGATCAAGACCGCCGGTGCGAACGTCTCTCCCCGCGAGGTGGAGGTGGAGCTCGAGGCCCTGGACGAGGTGAGCTCGGCCTACGTGGTCGGCCTCGCCGACCCGACGCGCGGCCAGAACGTGGCCGCGGCGCTGGTGCTGCGCCCGGACGCGGGCTTCGACGAGGCCGCATGCCGCCAGCGCCTGCGGGCTTCGCTCTCGGCGTACAAGCTTCCGCGCCACGTCTTCGTTTGCGAGAAGGCGGAGCTGCCCTTCACCGACAGCGGCAAGATCGACAAGCGCCGCCTGGCCACGCTGCTCGAGGAACGCACGCGCGACGCGTAGCTTCCGTGGCTGCCCTACGCCGCGGCCGCTCCGTCCTCGGAGGCGCTAGTGTCTGGCGACGCGGAATCGGAGGGAACGTGTTCATCGCAATGAATCGGTTTCGGATCGCCCTCGGGAGTGAGCCGGTCTTCGAGAAGCTCTGGCGGGAGCGCGACTCGCACCTGGACGGCGTTCCCGGCTTCCGGGAGTTCCACCTGCTGAGGGGACCCAGCGACGAGGAGGCGACGCTCTACGCCTCCCACACGGTCTGGGAGTCCAGATCCGACTTCGAGGCGTGGACCGAGTCCGAGAGCTTCCGGCGCGCCCACGCGAATGCGCGGGCGCCGAAGGGGACCTATCTGGACCACCCGCGCTTCGAGGGCTTCGAGGTGATCCTCTGACCCGCGACGCGCGTCGTTCCACTCGTCCCGACCGACCGCTAGAGCGCCTCGCGGAGGTCCGCCGGCACCTTCGAAGACCGCGGCCTCGGCCACTCCCCCAGAGGCCCGCCCCG
>CALDCK010000137.1 GCA_937937315.1 uncultured bacterium | reverse complement strand
GATCCTGCTCACCGGCCCCACGAGTCAGGTGGCGCTCCCCCTGGCTCTGTCCCTCGCGAAGGATCACCGTCTGACCGGGCTGGCCCGCTTCGGAGATGCGAAGGCGCGCGAACGCCTCGAAGCGGCGGGCGTCCGCTGCGTCGCGCTCGATCTGAGCGACGACCCCCTCGACGATCTCGACGCCGACTTCGACTACGTGCTCCACTTCGCCGTGGTGAAGACGGGCGACTTCGACCACGACCTCCGCGCCAACGTCGAAGGGCTCGGACGGCTCCTCTCCCACTGCCGCAAGGCACGGGCGGTGCTCCACTGCTCCTCCGGCGGGGTCTACGCGCCCCCCGGGCATACGCCCGCGAAGGAGACCGACCCGCTCGGGGACAACCATCACGGCATGATGCCCACCTACAGCATCGCGAAGATCGCCGCCGAGTCGATGGCCCGCTTTGCGGCTCGCGAGTGGAGCCTTCCCACGACCATCGCGCGCTTCTCCGTGCCCTACGGCGACAACGGAGGCTGGCCCTGGTATCACCTGATGATGATGAAGAGCGGTGTCCCCATCCCGGTGCACCCGGATGCGCCGAACGTCTTCAGCCCCATCCACGAGGACGACTACATCGCCCAGGTCCCGGGCATGCTCGATGTCGCCAGCGTCCCGGCTACGACAGTCAACTGGGCGGGGAACGACGTCGTCTCCATCGAGGAATGGTGCGCCTGGATGGGCGAGCTCACCGGGCTCGAGCCGAAATTCGCTCACACCGAGGCCTCGATCGCGAGCCTGCCCCTCGACACCACGCGCATGCACGAGCTGGTGGGGTCCACGCAGGTCCACTGGCGCGACGGAATCCGCCGCCTGATCGAGGCACGCAACCCGGAGCTGCTGGTGGACTGAGGCGCAGCCCGGCCGCGATCGATCAGTCGCGCGTCAGGAGCAGACACCCGCCCAGGGGACCGCCCCCGGCGGCCGCCACCGCAACGCGCGGATCGCCGGGGACCTGCCGGTCGCCGCCCTCGCCCCAGAGCTGCAGGCAGGCCTCGTGCAGGAATCCGTAGCCGTGCAGACGTCCGCCGGAGAGCTGACCGCCGTTGGTGTTGAGCGGAATCTCCCCGTCCAGGTCGATGCGCGCCCCGCCTTCGATGAAGGGACCGCCCTCGCCCCGCCCGCAGAAACCCAGTGCCTCGAGCCAGGCGAGGGCGATGAAGCTGAATCCGTCGTAGAGCTCGGCCACGTCGACATCGGCCGGTTGCAGATCGGTACGCTCCCAGAGCATCGCCGCGGCGTCCCTCAGAGCCATCGTCGTGAGATCGTCGAACTGGTCCCAGGAGGGACGGCCGCGCAGGGCGCTGCCCACGGCCTCGACCCGAAGGGGGGGACGGCGCAGGTCGCGCGCCACCTCGGCGCGGGACACGATCATGGCCGTCGCGCCGTCACAGGGAACGTCGCAGTCGTAGAGGCAGAAGGGCGTGCTGATCAGACGCGCGCCGAGGTAGTCGTCGAGGGTCATCGGCTCGCGGTAGATGGCCTTCGGGTTGCCCGCCGCGTGACGCCGTGCATTGAGCGCGATCCAGGCCAGCTGCTCCCGGGTCGTGCCGAACTCGTGGAAATGGCGCTGCGCGACCATCGCGATCCAGTTCGCGGCCGAATAGGCGCGGAAGGGAAGCGTGTACTCCATGGGCGCGCCCGAGGCGCGGAAGCCGCGACCGCCTCCCCCACTCCCCCCGCCATCGAGCCCGATGCCCTTGCGCCCTCCCTTCCCCTGGGCGGTTCCCTCCCAGACGGACCGGAAGCAGAGCACGTGGGTGGCGAAGCCACAGGCCACCGCCGCGCAGGCATCGATCACGGCGCCGAGCTGTCCGGGACGCTCGATCCCCCCCGAGTACCAGTCGAGTTCGAGGCGCAGCGCGTCGTGCACGTCGGTGACGCCCGCCCCGGTGAAGCCCGGGTTGCCGCCGAAGGCGCCCGGATAGGTGGCGAGTCCGTCGATGTCACGAGTCGTGAGACCGGCGTCGCGAATCGCCGCCAGACAGGCGTCGAGAGTGAGCTCCAGCGGGTCCCGGCCGAGGCGTCTCCCGACCTCCGACTGTCCGATTCCCGTCAGAGCCGCGCGGCGCTCGAGGGCTTCCATCAGGCCTCCACAGGCTCGAAGAGCGGGATCCACACGTCGTCATGCTCCTCGAAGACGACCCGAACCCGCATTCCGATGTGAACCGCCTCCGCGGCGCAGCCCACCACGTTCGTCATCAGCCGCAGCCCGCTCTGCTCGTCGAGCTCGACGATCGCGATCGCGTAGGGGTGATCCGACGCGGGCACCCAGGGCTGATGGTTGAGGGTCCAGGTCGCGACGGTCCCAAGACCCGAGACGGCCTCGGGGGTCAATCCCTTGCCGTGACAGGACGGGCAGATGGGCGAAGGGGGGTGTACCCAGGTCCCGCAATCGCCGCAGCGAAGGAAGCGCAGCACGCCTTCGGCGCCGCCCCGCCAGAAGTGCTCGTTCGCTGCGGTCACCCGGGGCAGGACGCGGAAGGACTTCTCCGGGGCCTCCGCCACCTCACACCCCCCGCAGCGAGTCGAGGGCGTGGGGCCCGAGCACCAACAGACCGATCACCCCCGCTCCGATGGCCGCGAGGAGCACGGCGCCGGCGGCCGCATCCTTGGCCCGGCCGACGAGGGGGTGGGGATCCGGTGCAACGGCGTCCGCGAGGGCCTCGAGGGCGGTGTTGAAGCACTCGGCGGCCAGCACCAGGGAGATCGCGATCACCAGCCAACACCACTCGCCCCCGGAGAGATCGAAGAAGATCCCGAGCCCGACGATCACGACCGTCACCGCCGCGTGAATGCGAGCGTTCGGCTGGGTCCGGAACATCGCGCCGATCCCCGCCCCTGCGTGGGCGAAGCTCCGAGCGCGTGCTCGCAGGGCAGCCTCGAGCTTCACGAGCCGGGCGACCGGCCCGCCACCGTCTGGTGGAGGATCCGCGCACAGGTCTCGACCAGATCCGACCGCGTGACGCCGAGCACCTCGAGCTCCCGGTGGTAGGCGGCGAGGCGCTCGAGAATGGCCCCCATGGCCGCCGCCGCGGCCCGGGGGCAGAGGACCGAATCTACCCGCCCCTCGCGCTGCGACGCCTCTATCTGGGTCGCCAGGTGCTCGAGCACCGGGGTGAGTGAGCTCTGACGAACGCGTTGGAAGCGTCGATCGCCTTCGTCGGCTGCCAGGTTTCGCACCAGCAGCACGGCGCGGTGCGCATCCCAATGCCGCACGAATGCCTCGACGATCGTGCGCGCGTTCTCGAGCCCCCGGTTCCCGTCCCAGGTGCCGTCGATGAGCTGCACGACGGCGGGCATCTCGAGGGCCGCGTCCTCCGCGAGTCGGAGGGTCGCCTCGCCGACGTCCTTGAAGTACTGATAGAACGTAGCCGGCGACGTGCCCGCCTTGCGTGCGATGTCCACCACCGAGACGTCGCGCACGCTGCTCACCTCGAGGAGCGCCGCCGTGGCATCGAGTAGACGCTGTCGGGTCTGGAGCGCTCGCGGGCCGAGCTCGCGTCCACTCGGCGCGACGCCGGTCGTCCTTGCGCGATCCGCCACGACCCGGGTCAGGTCCGCATGATCTGGCCGCCGTCGACCGCCAGGATCTGGCCCGTGATGAAGCGCGCCTCGTCCGAGAGGAGGAAGAGGCAGGCGTTGACCATGTCGTCGACGGTTCCCAGCCGCGAGAGCGGCATGCTGGCCAGGATGCTGCCCTTGATGCCCTCGGGCACGACCTTGCGCGTGGCCTCCGTGTCGGTAGGGCCGGGCGCGATCGCATTCACCCGGATGTTTCGCGGCCCGAGCTCGCGGGCCAGGCTCGACGTGATCGCGTGCAACGCGAGCTTCGCGATGCCGTAGTAGCCCGCTCCCATCCACGCGGCGGTGGAGGACTGGTTGATGATCGCGCCCCCACCGCGCTCGACCATCGACTCGTAGACGGCCCGCGTGACCAGCAGCGGCCCGGTCTGATTCACGGCCATGAACTTCTGGTAGTAGTCGAGAGGGACGGTCAGCAGCGAGTGCAGCTCCATGCTTCCGTAGATGGCCGCGTTGTTGACCAGGTAGTCCACACCGCCGTAGGCCTCGAGCGCCGCGTCGCGCATCGCCTGACACGAAGCCTCCGAGGACACGTCGGTCTCGGCGAATCGCGCCTCGCCCCCGCTCTCGCGGATCTCCCGAACCACGCGCTCGCCCTGCTCGCGGGCGATCTCGGCGACGACCACCGAAGCACCCTCCTTCGCCAGGCCCTTCGCGTAGCCCTCTCCGATGCCGCCGCCCGCGCCGGTGACGACTGCCACCTTGTTCTCGAATCGCATGCCCGCCCCAATCGATGGCCGACCGATGGCGGGGACTCCGTCCCCCCCTCGGCCGAGCGTTGATCTGACGGTATATCAGATCCGGGCGGGATCAACGACGGCGACCGGGTCGGAGCCCTGCCCGCCGAAGAAGACGCGCTGCGCGTTGTCGTAGAGGAACTTCTCCGCCACTCCCGGGCGCAGGTCGAGGGCGCGAACCGCCTTCATCGGCTGGGTGGGGTCGAGCTGGGCACCCAGAGCGAAACGATCCGGATGCGACTTCGCGCACTGGAGCACCGTCGGGTCGGGACGGTGCGCCACGGTCGTCAGGATCGCCTTCTCGACCTCGAGGCGGTCCATCATCGCCGGCATCTCGTCGACGCCGTAGCTGCGAAAGAAGTCCTCGTCGTCGCGCTTGAAGTAGTCCTTCGCCACGCGTCGAAGGAACTCGGGGCGCCCCTCGCCTCCGATGTCGACGTTCACCCAGGTGTCGATCACCCGCATGGCGTCGTCCCTGCGCACTTTCGGCTCAATCCTCACCCTTCTGGAAATCGAGTGCGCACGAGTTCATGCAGTACCGCTCGCCGGTCGGTGTCGGGCCATCGGGGAAGACGTGGCCCAGATGCGCGTCGCAGCGCGCGCACAGGACCTCGACTCGCACCACGCCGAGGGAGCGGTCCTCCTCGGTGCGGACGCGGCCCGCCTCGAGGGGCGCCGTGAAGCTCGGCCAGCCGGTTCCCGAGTCGTACTTCGCATCCGAGCCGAAGAGCTCGCTCTCGCAGCAGGCACAGCGGTAGACGCCCGCGTCCTTGGTGTCCCAGTAGACGCCGGTGAAGGCGCGCTCGGTGCCCTTCCTTCGGCACACCTCGTACTGCTCCGGAGTGAGCTCCGTGCGCCACTCCTCGTCCGTCTTCGTCACCCGGTCGCCCATGAGATCCTCCTCGCTGCGGGGATTCCATTCTAGCCGGATCGACTCCCGCGCTCGGGGCGACAGCCCAAGCCCCACTCTTCCCCCGCGGGGGAACTCGGAGCGGGGAATCTCTTGACACCGCTGCGGGTAGATCCGCATCCTGATGGGCGAGACATCACCGAAGTGCTAGGTCGGCTTCCTCCACACCGGAAACTGTCCACCGCTGACTGCCGGCCCTCTTCGGGAAAGGCTTGCCCGATGGCAACCTTCCCCCCGTTCCCTCGGCTCCGTCGTGACCCGAACGACTCCTCGGGATCGGGATCCTGCTCGGACCACGGATCGAGCCCGAATGGGGCCCACTCCCCCGACGACCTCACGAACGTCGGAGAGCTTCGCCTCGTTACCGTGGTCTTCTGCGACATCGTGGGATCTACCGAGCTCGCGAGCAGACTCGGGGCAGAGCCGCTCTCCGAAGTCATCGTCGCGTATCACACGATCTCCTCCCGAACGATCGAACGCTTCGGCGGCTTCGTCGCGCAGCACCTCGGTGACGGACTTCTGGCGTACTTCGGCTACCCGCATGCCCACGAGGACGATCCTCGAAGGGCGCTGCTCGCCGGTCTCTCGCTCTTCCGCGAGATGGAGATCCTCAACGACCGGCTCGAAGAGGACGGTCTCCCAAGGCTCCGCATTCGCCTCGCCGCACACACAGGGCACGCCTTCATCACCGAGATCGGCACTCGCGATCACCGCGAGACCCTCGCCATCGGAGAGGCCATCAACATCACCGCGCGCCTCGAGGCCGAGATCCCCGGAGACACTCTGGTCGCGAGCAGCGAGACACTGGAGCTCACCCCGGATCAGTTCGTATACGAGCCCATGGGACTCTTCACGCCTCGGGGCTCGGCGAATCCGATCCAGCTCAACCGCATCATCCGCCAGGTCGAGCCCGCCCAGCGGGAGGCCGCCAGCTCGACGCAAAGGTCTCACTCCGACGCGGGATCGCAGGCCCGGCGCATCCCGGGCCGCGACCGTGAGATCAGGCTCCTTCTCGAGTCGTGGCGTCGAGCCGTCGATGGACACGGAAGCGTCGTACTCATCGAGGGCGAGGCGGGGATCGGCAAGTCACACCTCCTACGCGCACTTCGTTCCAAGCTCGACGACGAGCACCATTCCTGGCTGGCCGCGAACTGCTCGGACGATCTCGCCAACAGCGCTCTACAACCCCTGATCGACTTGATGCACGGTACGCTGGGCTTTCGGTCGGGCGACACGCCCATCGAGAAGCGTGAGAAGCTCGCCAGTGCGCTCTCTGCAACGGGTTCGTCGATCCCCGAGAGCCTTCCCCTGTTCTGCGATCTTCTCTCTCTCCCCCGACCCGACGCTGATTCCACTGCGCATTTGAGTTCGACGCGAAGGCGTCACAAGACCCTCGAATCGGTCCGGGATTGGCTCTGCTGGAACTGTGAATCCCGTCCGGTCGTACTCTGCGTCGAAGACGTGGATTTCGCGGACCCCTCGCTCCTCGATCTCCTGGACATGCTGGCGGCCGCGGCTCCTACCCGCCGCATTCTCGTCCTGATGACCTGCCGAAGTCGACCCGATCGCTGGAAGGTCAGACGCGATTTCGCACGGCTACACCTCCGCCCGCTGACCCACGGCGACATTGGGCAGGTCCTGGCCGGAATCTGGCGTGGCAAGAAATGCTGTAACGATGTCGTCCGGCGGATCACAGACTGCAGCAATGGAGTTCCTCTCTTCGTCGTCGAGCTCGCGCGCGCCTGGATCGACTCCGGAGACGTCGAGGAGCATGGCGGCGTCTTCGAGTTCGGATCGAGCCCACTCCGGCCCGGGATCCCTCGAACGCTCGAGGGACTCATGATGTCTCGCCTCGACAGCCTGGGCCCGAGAAGGGACTTCGCTCAGGTGTGCGCGATGCTTGCGAACCGATTCTCGCTCGGCCTCATTCGGGCGGTTTCGGAGCGAACCGACTGCGATGAGGAGCTGGACGCTCTGATCGAGGCCGGAATCCTGCTTAGGCGCGGAAATCAGGAGCATCCCGAGTACGAGTTCCGACACACGCTGATTCGTGAAGTCGCTCGGCAGTCGGTCAGTCGGGGACGGGCGCGCCGAATCCACGCGAGAGCCGCCCGAGCCATCGATGAGGGCTTTCCGGAACTTCGAGACAGCCACCCGCAGGCTCTGGCGGAGCACTACGCCATGGCGGGCCAGAAATTTCAGGCCATCGAGCTCTTCTCGAAGGGAGCGCAGCTGCATACGCAGCGATCGGAGTTCTCGGAAGCGACCGCTCTCATTCGCAAGGCGCTCGAGCTGGTGCACTCGCTGGACGAAACCTCGGAGCGCATGCGACACGAAGTCGCGCTCCTGATCGATCTGGGAATCGCGAGACAGGCGCTTCGAGGTTTCGCGGACGGTGAGGCAAAGAGGGCGTTCGCTCGGGCGCAGGTCATCTGCGAACAAGAGATGGATCTGGACCATCTCTTTCCAGTGCTCTCGGGCCTCGCCGCAGCCAACCTCCTCAGCGGCAGACTTCAGGTTGCAAGGAATCTGGCATTGAGACTTCACAAGTACGCACGCAACGCAGGAGACCCTGGCTACATGGCCTGGGCCCGCTACTCGCTGGGGCTGACGAACCTCTATCTCGGGAACTTCCGTGGCGCCCTGCAAGAGCTCGAGGCGGGAATGGCGCTATCCGATTCCCTGGAGAAGCGAGTACTGCGTAGATACTACACGGGCGATCCCGCGGTGGACTGCAGAGCTCAGGGTGCAATCGCCCTCTGGTTCCTCGGTCGTTCCCAGCAGGCTACCGCCCTCAGCAACGACGCGATCGCTCGTGCGCGGGGCTCGGGGAACGTCGTCAATCTGGCTTCGGCAGAAGCTTTTCGTGGAATCCTCCATCAGCTCGGCGGCGATGCGGGCGCTGCGGAAGAGCATGCCGAGAGGGCCGTCGACCTCTCGATCGCGAAGAGCTTCCCACTCTGGCGAGGCCTCGGGGAGCTCGTTCTCGCCTGGTGCGCCGCCCGAAGCGGAAAACCGAGCTCGGCCATCGCCCGGGTACAGAGCGCATCTTCCACCATCGCCTCGACGGGCACGAAGTTGGGGGCCACCTATTGCATCGCCATCGAGGCCGAAATCCGGATCTCCTTGGGTCAGATCGAGTATGCCCTGACGCTGCTCGACGAAGCCGAGCACGTCTCGATCGAGACGTCCGAACGCTACATGGCCGCCGAGCTCCTGCGACTGCGGGCCGAGTGTCACCTCCGGCGGGATGGCGCACAGCAGGAGTCCGCGGTCGACAGGATGAGGGACTCGCTAGAGATGGCTCGTAGTCAGGGTGCTGCCGGCCTGGAGCACCGCGTGCTCGTGGACCTCGCCAGGTGCCAGCAAACGACGACGACACCTCTCACGAGAAACCTATGAGCCGTCGGCGGCCTGGACTGAACTGGCTCGTCGTCCTGGCGCTCGCTGACGGCTTCGGAGAGGCACCTGCGCGCGAGACCCGCAGCCCCTCCCGACCCGTGCACTGTGAACTGCTTCACAGCGCGCCATCGGGCGGAATGGGAGACTCGACGCGAGACGTATCGCGAGCCACGGGGGCTCCATGGCGAATCTAGAGAGCGACGTCGAGGTTGGGGGCGGGCGCATCCTGGTCATCGATGACGATGATGATCTGAGGCGACTCCTCGCCCTCATGCTTCGCACCGAGAATCACGAGGTCGAGATCGCGGCGAGCGCGGCGGAGGCGAGAGCTCGGCTGTCCCACGAGGCGTTCGATCTCGTCATCACTGACCTCAGCATGCCTTCCGAGGACGGCTTGAGCCTGATGCGCTGGGCGCGTTCCCACCACACGGGTACGAGCTGGATCGTGCTCACCGGCTTCGGCAACTACGAGAAGGCAGTGGAGGCTCTTCGGCTCGGAGCGTTCGACTTCCTCTCGAAGCCCATTCGCGAGCGTGAGGCGCTCCTCCACGTGGTCCAGAAGGCGCTCGATCATCAGCGGCTGCTCGCCGAACGCGATCGACTCCATCGGGAGCTGGAAGACGCCAACATCTGCTTGCGCGCTCACGTGGATCAGTTGCGTGAGGCGTGCAACCTCCTCGGCCAACAGGCAGACGTCATTCGGGCCGATCTCGATCGAGCTGGAATCATCCAGCGCGGGCTGCTGCCCCGGAGCAGCCCGCAGCTTCAGGGCTTCCACGTCCGCAGCCACTATCGACCCAGCCAGAGCGTTGGCGGTGACCTCTATGACGTCATCGAGATCGATGACCGATACGTGGCCCTGCTGATCGCCGACGCGGCGGGCCACGGACTGGCCGCAGCGATGCTCGCGGTCCTCTTCCGCAGCCGCCTGCCCTTCATCGATGTCGAGACCGGCGATCCCAGGGGTCCCGGCGCAGCCCTCCGATGGGTGAATCGCTCGCTCCACGAGACCCTCCCCGAACGCGGCCTCTTTCTCACAGCAGCGTACTGCCTGCTGGACACCCGATCTC
>CALDCK010000136.1 GCA_937937315.1 uncultured bacterium | reverse complement strand
GGGAGGCCCCTGATCGCGACCGCGGTCTCCCTGGACGGCGCCCGCTCGCCGGCGCGCCGGAGACACGAGTCGAGGCCCGGCGCCCTCCATCGCCCGCGCCGTTCAGCCGATGGAGCTGGTATGGGCATCCTGCGCCGAAGGCACTCCTACGACCGCCGCAAGCTGCTCTCCCAGGCCTCCCAGGCGCGAGGGCGGGGGCGGATCAAGAAGGCGATCCGCCTCTACCGGCGCATCCTCGAGGTCGAGCCCGGCGACCCGGACGTGCACCGCAAGATCGCGCCGCTCCTGGCGCGGTCGCGTCAGCGCGAGGCCGCGCTGGCCAGCTTCAGCCAGGCGGTGAGCGGCCTCGTACGCCGGGGATTCGAGGATCGGGCGCTGGGGGTCTGCCTCGAGACCGTGCAGTTCTTCCCGCAACGCGCGGACGTGTGGGAGGCCATCGCCCACCTCGAGCTCAAGCGTTCGCGAAGGTCGGACGCGGTCAAGGCCCTGTGCGAGGGCCGGTCCCACTGCACCCGACGCAGTCAACGGGGCGACGCGCTGCGGCTGCTGCGACGCGCCCATGAGCTCGCACCGGACGACGCGGACATCGCCATCGATCTCGCCCGGATGCTGCGCCGCTCGGGTGCGCGGCTCGAGGCGCGCCGCCTCCTCACCGGATTCGCCGCCCGATCCGGCGGCTCGCGGCGTATCCGCTGGGCGCAGCTCTGTGTCGACCCCACGCCTCGCCGCTTTCTCGACTGGCTGATGCCGGCGCGAGCTTCCTGAACCGAGGCGCGTCAGCCTCCGCTGGACTCCCGGATCGCCGCCATCGCCCGGTCGTGCAACGCCGCGGCAACGCGCGCCAGGTTCCGCAGCAGGAGCTCCTGGTGCCGAAGCTGCTCCCCGAGGTCGATCTCGGCGAGGCGGGTGCCTTCGCGCGCGACCCGTAGTCGGCCCTCCAGACTCTCGACGTTGCCGACCAGCGAATCCCGAAGCTCGCCGGATGCCTCGGATAGGGAGGCACCCAGGTGTTTCAGCTCGGCCCGCAGCGCCGCCTGGAGCTCGGTGTTCCTGCGCACCGCATCGATCCTGCGACGCAGCTCCACCGCCGTCCGCGCGACCGCCACGAAGAGCACATCCTGCACGAGCTCCCGCACCTCCGAGGCGTCCCGCCGCGGCGCGCGAGCGAGTCGCTCGACCTCTCCGTCGACGAGGGACGTCGGCGCGCCGTCGGCGACCAGGCGTCCGAGGTGGGCCGCATCGGCGGGAGCGCTGCCCTCGGGCGGGGCGGCCGACACGGGCGCCGGCGCGGCCTCGCGGGCGGCGAGAGCTGCGGTCCGAGGCGCCTCCGCGTCCGGTCGACCTGCCTCGGACGACGCCGCACCCGCGATCCGGGTCCGCTCGGTCGCGTCGTCGATCGCACCCGACGCGAGGAGCCCCCGCTCGACCAGAGAGGCCTCGAGCGCCAGGAAATCGTCGCCCAACGCCGCGGGCGCGGGGGCCCCGGCGGCATCCTCCGCGGAGACGAGACCCTCGGCCTCCCTCAACAGGGCGCGGTGTCGGGCCAGCGCATCCGCGAGGGTCCATTCGGGTCCGGTCTCTACGCCCTGAGCCTGGACGCCACACGCTCCGAGGGCGAGGCCGCACGCAATCGCGACGAAGAAGGTTCGGAATCGCACTTTCGATGAGAGCTCCCGGGCGGGCGGTGGCGAAGCCTAGCAGGGTGTCGGCGCGGCCGGATTCCGGGACGACGCCATCGCCGAGCTCGGCGATGCGATCGCCCCGGAGCCGGAGGATGCCGCCTGGCGCGGCCTGGCCGACGCCCCACTCACCCGGGTGGGTTCGAAGACGCCGCCCAGGATCGCGCGGCGCAGGTCGTCAGGAATGGCGCGCCGTGAAGAGGGGAAGGTCGAGGATGGACACTACGCCGCCGGCCGCGTCGCAGACCGCGGGAATGGCGTTCACCACGCGCATGGAGGTGGCGGTGATGCCCGCGGTGTTGTGGTCGCCGTCCTCTCCCATGGGCTCGATCTCGCAGGTGAAGGAGGGCGAGCCGACCACCTCGATCTTGTAGCCCGAGCGCTTGCCCGCCGAGAGGCGGTCCCAGCCGGGACCGATGTCGTCGCGCAACCGATTCACGTGGGCGGCGACGAATGTCGGACGCCCGTCGACGATTCCCTGCACCTCGAAACGCACCCCGGCGCAGCTGCCCTCCTCGATCCGACCCATGGCCGTGTCGAAGGTCTCGGGCGCCGGCAGACGTTCGTGCTCTTCCCGGATCTCGTCGAGGCCTACGCCGAAGGCGTCGGCGAGCATCAGGACCATGCCGCCCCAACCGCCCTTCAGCACGCCGGGCTGGAGCAGGGGCGCGGCATAGTCGAGGGGACGGCCGAAGCCGAAGTACACGCCGGTGAAGCCCGGATCCTCGTAGGTGGAGTAGTCCATGAGCTCGGAGACGCGCACCGAGTCGACCCGCTCGCAGCAGGAGGCGAGGGAGAGTGGAATCACGTCACCGGACCAGCCGGGATCGAAGCCCGAGGTGAAGAAGGTGCTGCCGCCCTCGGAGCAGGCGGCCTCGAGGCGCTCCCGCAGCTTCGGACTCGCAAAGGGCGGATAGACCAGGGAGACGATCGCCGTGTTCACCACGTTCGCGCCCGAGGCCAGGATGCGGCACAGGTCGTCGATCGTCTCGCGGATGCGGGTCTCGCCCTGGGCGGTGTAACAGACGCAATCGGCGCCCAGGGCGAGCAGGGCGTCGACGTCGTCGCTGGCCACGACGCCGGTCGGCGCGGTCAGGCCGCAGAGCTCCGCAGCGTCGCGACCGACCTTCTCCGGGGCGTGGGCGTGGACGCCGACGAGCTCGAGATCGGGATGGCGGAGGATCCCGCGCAGCGCCTTCCGTCCCGCATTCCCCGTGGACCACTGGATCACGCGCCGCATCGGTCTCGCCTTCCTCGTCACGCTCCCTCCCCTCCTCGACCCATCAGCTCGTCGCCACACCGGTTCCGAGCTCTCGCACCACCAGCAGCTTCATCACCTCCTCCGCACCATCCCCGATCTGCCAGCCGATCACGTCTCGAAGGCGCTGCTGAAGCGGAAGCTCCTTCGTGTATCCGTAGTGACCGCGCAGGGTCAGGCACTTGTGGATGACCTCGGCCGCGGTCTTCGGCGCCCACCACTTCACCATGGCTCCCTCGTGGCGACAGGGCATGTCGTTCTGTCGCATCCAGAGGACGCGGTAGCAGCCGAGCCGCGCGTGGTCGAGGTAGGTCACGCCCTCGGCCAGGGGAAAGGTCACCCCCTGGTTCGCCGAGAGCGGATGCCCGAAGGCCTCGCGCTTGCCGGCGTACTCCATGGTCTCGGCCACGCTCTGGAGCGCGGCGCCGATGCACTTGAGGCCGATCACGGCCCGGTTCACGTCGAAGAAGCGGCTGATGCGAACCAGGGCAGAGCCCGGAGAGCCGACCATGGCGTCACCCGGCACCTCGACGCCATCCATCCGCAGCGTGCCCCGCGGAATCGCGCGACAGCCGAGGTCGTCATAGGCCTCGAAGGAGAGCCCCGGCGTGTCCCGTGGCACCAGGAACCCGGAGATCCCCTGCCAGCCCGTCGCCTTCGGGTCGGTGCGCACGAAGACGTAGAAGACCGCGGCATCGAGGAAGCTCACCGAGTTCTTGATGCCGTGGAGCACCCAGCCATCGCCCCGTCGTTCGGCGCGAGCGCTGAGCTTCGCCATGTCCGACCCGGCATCGGGCTCGGTGATGCCGAGGGCGATCATCTCGCGCCCGGTGGAGAGCTCCTCGGACCAGCGATCGTGCTGGGCGGGGGAGAAGTCGGTGAGGAACTGACTCTGGTAGGGCCGCCCGAGGCAGGGGAGGACGCAGTTGAAGTCACCGCGGGCCACCTCCTCGGCGGTGATGCCACAGCTGATGAGGTCCCACTCCTCTTCGCGACCCCGCCAGAACTCCTGGGCGAAGTCGTTGATCTCGCGAATCTGCTCCTGGGGATAGACCTCCTGGTCGCCCTCGGCGTAGCGCGGCAGGAGCTTCTCGAGAGCGAGACGACGCAGCGCCTGGCGATACTCCTGCTGATTCGGTGTGAAGCTGAAGTCGAGCATCGCCCCTCCTCACACCCGCGCGCCGGCTAGGCCGCGCGGGCGCTGGCCTCGATCTCGGCCCGATAGGCCACCGGGTCGCAGTAGCGCTCCATCATCGAGACGACGGCGCGCACCGCCATCTCCGCCGGGATCCGATAGTCGCGGAGCTCCAGCTCCGCCAGGGCATCGAGCAGATCCTCTGCATCCCGGGAGAGATCCCCCCGCGGCGTCTCGAGCAGTGCCGCGTGCTGGCCCACCACCCCGACGTGTCCCTCCTCCTCCTCGAGGATGCCGTCGATGACCCGCACCACCCGGTCGCGGACCGGGGCGGGCAGCGGCGAGCTGCGCACCGCATCGGCCACGGCGCGATACAGCAACAGAACCATGATCTCGTAGGCAAAGGTCGTGGTCAGGTAGAGATTGAGCCGCGAGTAGCGGCCCTCGGCGCGAAGCCGCTCCCGGTTGCGTTCGAGCACCTCGACGTAGTAGGTGCGACCCTGCAGAGCATCGGGGAAGCGATAGGCGTCGCCGGCGAACCACTCGGGGAAGAGGTCGCGCGCCGCATCGATCGTGCGCTCCTTGTGTCCGCGCTCCTCGCGCTCCTGCTTCGGCAGGTCGCGGATGCGGGCCGCCAGCTCGTCCTGCCCGATCATGCCGACGGCGGCCTCACCGAGGCCCTCGCCCTGGGAGACGCTGGTGAGGAAGAAGGCGACGAAGAAGGGGTCGCCGGCGAGGTTGCGCAGCCCGGCCCGACAGCGCGGTGCGTCGAGGAGGGGGGCGAGCTCGGCCAGCAGGGCCCCTTCGTCCAGCTGGATCTCCACGACACTCCTCCCTCGATCGAGAGCCCACGGCCCGAACCTAGCAGCGCGCCCCGCGGGCCTGCCGCGCCGTCCGGTCTCGACGGTCTCGCCCGCGCCGCCCGACCCGGACCCGGAGCCTTGCAGCGGGTCTTAATCGACTGTATAAATTGATTTATACGATCGTTTAATCTCGATTCTCCCATAATGTGCGCCATCAGGAGGCTCCATGAAGCTCGCCACGTTCACCGACTCATCCGGCACCCGGGTGGGGGTCGTCCAGGGAGACGGCATCGTCGACCTCGCCAGCGCCGCCCCCGATCTTCCGAGGGAGATGACGGCCCTGCTGGGTGCGGGGCCGGACGCTCTCGCCGCCGCAGCCCGCGCCAGCGACGGCGCGACGACGATTCCCCTGGCCGACGTCCGCCTCGAGGCGCCGATCGGACGGCCCCCGAAGATCATGGCGGTGGGCCTCAACTACGCGGACCACGTGGCCGAAGCCGGTCTCGAGACGCCGAAGCTCCCGCTCGTCTTCAACAAGCAGCCCACCTCGGTCATCGGGCCGTCGGACCCCTTCCACATGCCGCGGGTCTCCTCCGCCCTCGACTACGAGGGCGAGCTCGGCGTCGTGATCGGCCGACGCTGCCGGCACGTGCCGAAAGATCGCGCGGTCGAGGCGATCGCCGGCTACGTCGTCCTGAACGACGTCACCGTACGCGACTGGCAGCTGCGCACGCCGACCTGGACCATTGGCAAGTCCTTCGACACCCACTGCCCGATGGGCCCGTGGATCACCACCGCCGATGAGGTCGACGACCCCCATTCCCTGGGGATCAAGACCTGGGTGAACGACGAGCTCCGCCAGTCCTCGAATACGAAGCACCTGATCTTCGACGCCTTCACCCTCGTGGAGCACCTCTCCACCGCCTTCACCCTCGAGCCCGGAGACGTCATCGCGACGGGCACGCCGGGGGGCGTCGGCATCGCCATGAAGCCACCGAAGCTGCTCGTGGTAGGCGACGTCGTGAAGATCGCCATCGAGCGCCTGGGCGAGATCGAGAACCACGTGATCGAAGAGCCGGCCGACACGGCCGTCATCGCCTGAGGAGGGATCCATGATCAAGGTCACAGACGTCGCCTTCGTCCGCTTTCGTGCGCCAGATCTCGACCGCATGGCGAGCTTCCTCGACGACTTCGGACTGATCGGCGCGGAGCGGAGTGCGAACGCCCTCTACGTCCGCGGCACGGACCCGGACCCCTGGATCCACCACACCGAGGAAGGCCCGACCGGCTTCGCCGGGGTCGGCTTCGAAGCGGCCAGCGCCGAAGACCTGGAGGCGGCAGCCCGCATGGACGGCGCCTCGGACGTGGAGGACCTGGACGGACCCGGGGGCGGGAAGCGGGTGCGCCTGACGGACCCGGACGGTTTCTCCGTCGAGGTGGTGCACGGCCGCGAGCCGGCCGAGCCCCTCACTCCGCCTCGCGCCCTCCCCTACAACACCGGCGGCGAGCGGCGTCGCACGAATCAGCTCCAGCGCGTGGAACGCGGCCCGGCGCGGGTCAAGCGCCTGGGCCATTGCGTGGTGCGCGTGTCCGACTTCCGCAACAGCCGGGAGTGGTACACCTCGCGCTTCGGCTTCATCAGCTCCGACGACGTCTATCTGGGCGACGAGAAGAATCTGATCACCTCGTTCCTGCGCTGCGACCGGGGCGACGTTCCCGTCGACCACCACACCCTCCTCTGCATCGGCGTGGGTGAGGTCGGCTTCGATCACGCGGCCTTCGAGGTGGAAGACGTCGACGCCGTGATGATCGGCCACGAGCATCTGCGGGATCGCGGCTACGACCACCACGCGGGCATCGGTCGGCACATCCTCGGAAGCCAGGTCTTCGACTACTGGCGCGACCCCTGGGGCCACACCCTGGAGCACTTCACCGACGGCGATCTCCTCGACGCCAGCGTCAAGCCCAGCCTCATGGATCCCGCCGTCGCCCTCGGCACCCAGTGGGGGAAGTTCGGCTGAGCCGCTCCCCGAAGGAAGCACCCGGGGCAGCCACCTCGTAGCGATGACGGGCCGATTCCCCGGGTGCGCACCCACCTCGCACCCCAAGGGCCGGAGACATGAACGTGGAAGATCCGAAGGTCGTTGACGTCGCCATCGTCGGCTTCGGCCCGACCGGCGCCACCCTCGCCAGCCTGTTGGGCCGCGAGGGCCTGACGACCGTCGTGGTGGAGCGCGAGCCGGAAATCCACACCCTCCCCCGTGCGGTGCACTTCGATCACGAGGTGATGCGGACCTTCCAGGCCCTCGGCCTCGCTCGAAAGATCCTGCCGATCACGGGCCCCGTCCGGGGCTACGAGTTCCGCAACGCCCGAGGCCAGCTCCTGATGTCCATCGACGTCCAGGGTCAGATCGCGAGTCAGGGCTGGCGACCCGACTACATGTTCCACCAGCCCTCCCTCGAGCGCGTGCTGCGCGACGACGCCGTCGGCCGCGATTCGGTCTCGGTTCGACTCGGGCGGGAGCTGGTCGGCCTCGACGAGGACGATCGGGGCGTGACCCTCACCCTGCGCGACGTCGGGGACGGCCGCACGCGGACGCTGCGGGCCCGCTACGTGGTCGGCTGCGACGGAGCCGCGAGCCCGACCCGGGAGATCGCCGGGCTCGAAATCGAGGATCTCGCCTTCGACGAGCCGTGGCTCGTGGTGGACGCCACCGTCGAGGGCAGCGTCGCAGAGCTGTCGCTCCCGGAGATGCCCCTCCAGCTCTGCGACCCCCAGCGCCCGACGACCTTCATCCCTGTCGCAGGGCCCTACATCCGCTGGGAGTTCATGTTGCTCCCGGGCGAAGGCGAAGAGATGAAGGACCGGGTGCGCGAGCTGGTCGCGGCCTGGGTCGACCCGGACGCGATCCGGGTGATCCGCTCCGCGGTCTATCGCTTCCACGCGCTCGTCGGCGAGCGCTGGCGAACGCGCCGGGTGCTGCTGGCGGGAGATGCCGTCCACCAGATGCCGCCGTTCCTCGGCCAGGGCATGTGTGCGGGAATGCGCGACGCCGCGAACCTCGCCTGGAAGCTGGCGCTGGTGCTGCGCGGCGAGTCCGACGCCCTCCTCGACACCTACCAGCAGGAGCGCGCGCCCCACGTCCGCCAGGTGATCGGCATCGCCGTCGAGATGGGCCGCATCATCTGCACCCTCGACCCCCAGGTCGCGGCCGCGCGAGACGCCCAGATGATCGACGGAGCCGGGCAGCCCGGCGGCGGTGGGGCGATGCGACTTCCGGGCCTGCAGCAGGGCTTCCTCGCGCCGGAGCCGCGTCACCCCCTCACGGGAAGCCTCGCGGTCCAGGCCCAGGTGCGCGGAGTCGACGGGAGCGAGGCGCTCCTCGACGATCACGTCGGCCCGGGCTTCGCCCTGCTCTGGAACGGACCGCCGGCTCCCCTGTCGGAGAAGGCGCGCTTGGCCCTCGCACGCCTGGGCGCGCGCCAGGTCTCGATCCTGGCGGCGGGGAGCGCGGTCGAGAATCTCCCGGGCAGCGCGGACGTCGTCGTCGAGGACGTCGAGGGGTCCTACGAGCGCTGGTTCCACACGAACGAGGCGGCGGCGGTCCTGGTGCGTCCGGACTTTGCCGTCTACGGCGCGACCACCGAGGCGAAGGAGATGTCGGCCATGCTCGAGGCCCTCGTCTACCGCCTCGCCTCGGACTGAGCGCGGCGGCTCGCTAGGCCAGTCCCTGCAACGCGGCTGCGCGTTCGCGCAGCAGATCGGGGCCGCCCAGCAGATGGCGCGCCACGCCGATGCGCTTGAACCAGAAGTGCAGGTTCTGCTCGTCGGTCCAGCCGATACCGCCCTGGACCTGGGTGGCGACACTCGCGATCTCGCGACCGATCTCCGAGCAGTGGGCGAGGACGTGGCAGGCCATCAGCGCCGTCTCGTCGGGCATGGCGTCGAAGCTGTGGGCCGAGTACCAGAGCAGTGACCGGGCGGGCTCGAGCTCCGCGATCATCTCTGCGCACATATGCTTCACGGCCTGGAAGGAGCCGATGACCCGGTCGAACTGCCTGCGTTCACCGGCATAGGTCACCGCCTGCTCGATCATCGACTCGCAGGCGCCGAACACGTCCGCGGCGAGGGCGATCCGACCGGCCTCGAGCATGCGGGAGATCGCCCGAGACGCCCCCTCGAAGACGGCTTCCGGCGCCACGCCGTCGAAGACGAGCTCTGCGGTGCAACGCGTGGCGTCCGTCGTCGTGAGCCGAGTCACGCCGAGCCCGGGAGCGTCGCCGCCCACGACCGCCAGCCGATCGCCACCGATCGCGACGAGCACCCGCTCCGCACCGACCGCGTCGAGGGCCATCATGGCCTTCCCCGAGAGGGCACCACCCTCGAAGGTCATGCCGGCGTCCTCGCGAATCGAGAAGGTCTCGGTGGCCGCCACGCCGAACACCTGATCACCGGCGGCGACCGGTGCGAGCAGCTCCAGGGCCTCGTCGCTTCCCACCTCGGTGAGCGCCACCGGTGTCATCACCGCCGAGGAGAGGAAGGGAGCGGGCGTGGCCGCGTAGCCGAGGGACTGGGAGACCAGCGCCGCATCCAGCAGCGAGAGGCCGCTCCCGCCCTGGGCCTCGGGCACGAGGACGCCGGTGATCCCGAGCTCCGCCAGCTGCCTCCAGATCGAGCGATCGTTGGGGCAATCCTTGCCGCGGAGCTCGCGCACCCGCGTGATCGGCACCTGGTCCGCCAGGAAGCTGCGGATCGTCTCCTCGAGCAGGCGCTGGTCGTCCGAGAGTCCGAAGTCCATTTCGCCCTCTAGGCCTTCGCCGGCTTCGGCTCGCGGGGAAGGCCCAGGCCGCGCTCCGAGATGATGTTCTTCTGGATCTGGGCGGTGCCGCCGCCGATGATCAGCCCCAGGGAGAAGAACGAGTGGGCCTGCCAGTAGCCGCGCTCGCGCTCGTACTTCGTGTGATCGTAGAGGGCCCCCAGCTCGCCCATCACGTCGATGGCGAGGCCCGCGATGTCGAAGTTCAGCTGGCAGTTCTGGAGCTTCGTGATGAGCCCCGCCACGCCGGGCGACTCGCCCTTCAGGCTGCAGGTCAACATGCGCATGCCGTGGTGCTTCATCGTCAGAGCCCTGGCCTGGAGCCGCATCAGCCGATCCCGGTAGACCGGGCTCGCCATGGCGGAGACCCCGTTGCTGGTCTCTCGCTCCATGAGTCGCGTGAGACGCATCAGGGTGCCCTCGGCGTTCGAGTTGAGGCTGTTGCGCTCGTGCTTGAGGGTCGTGTTGGCGATCCGCCAGCCCTCGCCGCGGCGGCCGACGAGATTGCTCTGGGGCACCCGGACGTCCTGGAAGAACACCTGATTGAAGGAGTTGTCGCCGATGTCGCCGGACATCGTTCGAAGCGGCTGTACCTCGATGCCGGGTGTGTCCATCGAGGCCAGGATGTAGCTGATGCCCGCGTGCTTCTTCGCGTCGGGCTCGGTGCGCACCAGCACGAAGATCATGTTCGACATGTCGGCGCTGCTGGTCCAGATCTTCTGGCCGTTGATGACGAAGTCGTCGCCGTCGGTCGTCGCAGACGTCTGGAGGCTGGCCAGGTCGCTGCCCGAGCCGGGCTCGGAGTAGCCCTGGCACCACATCACCTCGCCCCGGAGCGTGGGCCCGATCCAGCGCTTCTTCTGCTCTTCGGTGCCGTGCTCGAGGAGCGTGGGAACCAGCATCGAGGGCCCCTGGGCATTCAGTCCCCGGGCGACGCCGGCGCGGTTGAACTCCTCGTCCATGATGACGGTCTCGAGGAGGTCCGGCTCGGCGCCGAAGCCGCCGTACTCCCGGGGAATGGTCCGCGCCCAGTAGCCGTGGTCGATCTGGAGGCCCAGCCACTTCGCGAGCTCGTCGCGCTTCGCCTCGTAGGGACCGGCGGTCGGACGGCTGTCCTTGTGCTTCGCCAGGAAGTCGCGCACCTCCCCGCGGAACGCCTCGTAGCGCTCTCCGTACTCGAGATCCATCCGAACCTCCTCCTATGCGCTCGCGCGCACGCCGGGCTTCGGCGGGTCCACCGGACCCCCCGCGAAGCACTGGGCGATGGACATCCAACGCGTGGCCACGGGCCCCACCACCTCGAGACGAGTGTCTGCGACGTTTCGACCCTGGGTGACGACGTGGCAGAATTCGACGGCGTTACCGCGCACGAACTCCTCCTCGCTGGGCTCGCCCCACTCCCAGATCGCTCCGGAGGGAGCGACGAGGCGCACGTAGGGCGGCGGTCCGGGGGGCTTCTCGCGGCGGTTCATGAAGGTCCAGCCGAAGGTGCGGACGCCGATCACGGCGACGTTCTCGATGCGATCGTTGTAGGAGCGGCTCACGCCCTTCAGATCGTAGATCTCCTGACCGTGGGCCCAGGTCTCCATGAAACGAGCCGTCGTGAACATGCGAACGCCCATGTCCGGGCCGAACCAGGGCAGGCGCCGCTTCGCATCCGACTCGCCGAGCTCGACCGCCATCGCGTGGCCGGTCTCCTGCCAGCGCTTCATCAGCTCGTCGGGATCGATGTCTCCGAAGCGCTCGCGGGCGATCCCCTGATTGGTGCGTCCCTCGGCGATGGCCGCGAGCAGGGCGTCGCGCTCCTTCGCGAAGGCGGCCTCGCCCTCGAGGGACGCCAGGGACACGAGATCGAAGTAGTGCAGATGCGCCACCACGTCCCAGGGCGTCCACTTCATGAAGCCCGTCGGGCGGCTCCAGTCCTCGGGATCGAGGGTGTGGAGGAAGGCGGCCAGCTCTTCCGACTCCGCCACGAGATCCCGGCTCTCCTGCAGCATCGGGGCCTTCTCTCGGGTCATCGCGATGCCGTCACCCGCTGCGCGAGATCCGAACCCAGGATCTCCGAGGCCTCGCCCACCATCTCCTCGAGGATCACCGACGCCGGGCGCTTCTCCTTCAGCATGCCCGCGGTCTGACCGGCGGCGTTCATCAGCAGCTCGGGCCGTCCGGCCTCGTTGATCGAGTGCACCAGGTCCTTGATCAGGATGCCCTGGACCCCCATGGGCAGGGCCATCAGCCCCTCGCGCTCCCAGGCCTCGATGAAGGGGTTCGAGATGTTGCGCATGGTCTTCCCGCTGTAGAGACGCGTCACGATCGTATCCTCCGCGGCGGCGGCGAGGATGCGCTGCTTCTGGAGATCCGGCTGATTGGCCTCCTCCGAGACGAGGAAGACCGTTCCGCACCACGCGGCGACGGCGCCCATGGCGAGGACGCCGGCCAGGGCGCGCCCGCCGGCGATCCCTCCCGCTGCGATCACAGGCGTGGGGGCCACGGCCTCGATCACCTGGGGCAGGAGCGCCAGCGTGCCGATCCGCCCGGTGTGCCCGCCGGCCTCGGTGCCCTGGGCGACGACGAAGTCCGCGCCGTCCTCCGCCACCTGGGCGGCCGCGCGCACCGTGCCCACGAGCGAGAGGATGGTCACCCCGTTGGCCCGCAGCGCCTCGGCGAAGGGCGCCGGCGTGCCGAGACCCGAGGCGAAGACCGGAACCTCCTCCTCGAGAACGACCTCCATCTGCGACCCGGCCCAGCTCTTGCCCTCGGGCACCCAGGAACCGCTCATCGCGGCGGCCTCGGGCGGCGCCGACTTCAACTCGATCTCGAGCCCGGCCGCGATGCGCTCGACCGCGTCCACGTGCTCCTGGGGAAGCTTGACGACCCGAGGTGTGCGGGAGCCGCCGCGCGACCCGCCCCCGCGCGGCACGAGGAAGTTCGGCGAGAGCAGCAGATCGACGCCGAAGGGCTTCGACGTGAGGGAGCGCACCTTGCGGATCTCGTCGCGCAGGGCGTCGGGGGAGTAGGCGACGCCGCCGATCACTCCGAGACCGCCGGCGTTCGACACCGCGGCGACGAGCTCAGCGGTCGCGACCGGCTCGCCGGTTCCGGCGACGGGACCCATTCCCGCCAGCACGACCGGATACTCGATCCCGACCCGCTCGCAGAACTCGGTTCGCAGCGTCGGCCGGGTCATCTACTCGTCTCCTTCCGTCGCCCAGGGCGCCTTGCGCTTGCCGAGGAAGGCCTTCATGCCCTCGGCCGCCTCCTCGCCCTTGAAGAGCTCGCCGGACAGACGGGAGGTCCACTGGAAGGCCTCCTTCTGGCCCATGAGCGGCACCTCGTAGACCAGCCGCTTGGCGAAGCCCAGAGCATTCGGTCCGCCCTTGCGCAGATCCGCCAGCACCTCGTCTACCGCAGCGTCGAGCTCGCCCGCCGGCACGGCTCGGTTGATCAGACCCAGCTCGGCGGCCTTCGATGCCGGGAAGCGGTTGCCCCGCAGAAAGGCCTCCATGGCTTCGCCCTGCCGCATCTTCGGCAGACACACCACCGAGATGATCGCGGGAGCCACGCCGAGCCTCACCTCGGTGAAGCCAAACTTCACGTCCTCCCGCGCGATCGAGATGTCGAGGGCCGAGGCGAGGCCATTGCCACCGCCCACCACGTGTCCATCGATGCGACCGACGATCGGCGTCGGGGACGTCTGGATCGCCTGGAGCAGATCCTCGAAGCCGCGACCGCTCCGGCTCCTGCCGGCATCCTTGGCGCCGGAGCGCTCCTTCAGGTTGGCGCCGGCGCAGAAGGTCGAGCCCTCGTTGGTGATCACCAGCGCGCGAACATCGGGGGCCGCATTCGCCGCCTCCACGGCGTCCAGGAGGCCGTCGATCAGGGCGAAGCCCAGGGCGTTGCGATTCTCCACGTCGACGAGGGTGGCGGTCATCACGCCCCGCCCCTTCGTCACCACGACCGGGTCCATGGCTCCCTCCTAGCGTCCCTTGAAAACGGGCGAACGCTTCTCCAGGAAGGCAGCCACGCCTTCCCGCGTGTCACGACTCACGAGATTCACCGACTGGGCACTCGCCTCTGCATCGAGCGCCTCGGAGAAGCTCGACGAGAACGCGTTGCTGAGCATTCGCTTCGTGAGCTGCAGCGCCAGGGGCGGACCCTCGGCGAGGCGGTTCGCCCAGTCTTCGACGAAGCCGTCGAGCTCCGAGTCGGGCACGACCCGGTTCACGATGCCCATCTCCAGGGCCTCCTTCGCCGAAAGGATGTCCGCGAGGAGCGCCAGCTCCTTCGCCTTGTGCATGCCCACGAAGCGCGGCAGCAGCCAGGTCCCGCCGAAGTCGACCGAGAGGGCGCGGCGAGCAAACACCTCGCAGAAGCGCGCGTCGTCGCTGGCGACGACGAGGTCGCAGCCGAGGGCCAGGTTCATGCCCGCGCCGACCGCGTCGCCACGCACCTTCGCGATGGTGGGAACCCCGATCTCGTGGAGCGCCAGGGCGCAGGCGTTCACGGTGCTCATGGAGCGGATCGGGTGGGTGCTCGATGTGTCCTCGGCATTCGTCGAGAGGTCCGCGCCGCTGCAGAAGTCACCGCCGGCGCCAGTGACGATCAGCACCCGCACCGTGTCGTCGATGCGCACCTCGTGGAAGATCTGACGGAGCGGCTCCCACATCGAGCCCGGAATGGCGTTCTTCCGGCGCGGCCGGTTCAGGGTGAGGGTGACGACGCCGCGATCGCTTCGCTCGACGAGGATCTCGTCCACGGAACCTCCTGGCAGGCTGGACGGTAATTATCGTTGCTTTCTGTTACCACCGATGTTACCTAGCTGTCAATCCATTCCTCCGATGGCAGGGAGCGTCATGCATCGACCCACCCTTCTCGCTCCGCCCCTTCGCTCGAACCTCGATTCGCGCTCGGAAGAGTTCGTCGAGAACCGGGCCTCCATGCTCGAGAAGCTCGCGCAGATCGACGAGCTCCTCGACGAGGCCGAGGCCGGCGGCGGGGCCTACCACCACGAACGCCTCGCGAAACGCGGGAAGCTCCCGGTCCGCGAGCGTCTCGCCCTGGCCCTCGACCCGGACAGTCCCTTCCTCGAGATCAGCCCCACCGCCGCCTACAACTCGTCCTACACCGTCGGCGGCGGCGCCGTGATGGGAATCGGTGTCATCGCCGGCGTCGAATGCGTGATCTTCGCCAACGACCCGACGGTCCTCGGCGGCGCGCTCACGCCCTACGTCGGCAAGAAGTGGATGCGCGCCCTCCAGATCGCGCGGGAGAATCGCCTCCCCTACGTGAGCTTCGTCGAGTCGGCCGGCGCGGACCTGCGCATGCGGGGCGCTTCGAAGAAGAAGGACGGCGACTCCACCGCCGGCGGCGCCCGGATCGACCACTTCGCGGAGACCGGTCGATTCTTCTACGAGATGATCGAGCTCTCGAAGCTCGAGATCCCGACGGTGTGCGTCGTGTTCGGATCCTCGACGGCAGGTGGCGCCTACCAGCCGGGGATGTCGGACTACAACATCGTCATCAAGAAGCAGTCGAAGATCTTCCTGGCCGGCCCGCCCCTGGTGAAGATGGCTACCGGCGAGGAGTCCGACGACGAGACCCTGGGCGGTGCCCAGATGCACGCGGAGATCTCGGGCCTCGGCGAGTACCTGGCCGAGGACGAGCCCGATGCGCTGCGACTCTGCCGGGAGGTGATGTCTCATCTCAACTGGCGCAAGGCCGGTCCGCCGCCGAGACTGGCCGGCGACGAGCCGACCCTCGACCCGGAGGAGCTGCTCGGTCTCATGAGCCCGGACCTGCGCCGGCCCGTCGACGTGCGCGAGCTGATCGGTCGGGTCGTCGACGGTTCGCGCTTCGAGGAGTTCAAGCCGCGCTACGGGACGACTCTCGTCTGCGGCTTCGCCTCCATCCACGGCTACCCGATCGGCATCGTGGGAAACAACGGGGTGCTCGATCCGCAGTCCGCGGAGAAGGCCGCCCACTTCATCCAGCTCTGCAACCAGATCGACACCCCCCTTCTCTTCCTGCAGAACCTCACAGGCTTCGTCGTGGGCCGCGACTACGAGCACGCCGGCATGATCAAGAAGGGCTCGCAGCTGATCAATGCCGTCACGAACTCGACGGTGCCGCACCTCACGGTGATCGTCGGCAACTCGTACGGCGCCGGGACCTACGCGATGTCCGGTCGCGCATTCGAGAACCGCTTCACCTTCATCTGGCCGAGCGCGAAGATCGCCGTGATGGGCGGGAAGCAGATCGCGGGCGTGATGTCGATCGTGCGGCGCGGTCAGGCCGCTCGAAAGGGCGAGCCCTTCGACGAAGAGGCGGACGCCAAGCTGGTCGCCGCGGTCGAGGCCGCGCAGGAGAAGGGCTCGATCGCCCTCGAGGCGACCGGCGCGATCAGCGACGATGGAATCATCGACCCGCGCGACACGCGCACGGTCCTGGGAATCTGCCTCTCGGTGGTGCGCAACAAGCCCATCGAGGGCGCAAACGGATACGGAGTGTTCCGGCTGTGAGCTTCGAGACCCTGCTGGTCGCCAACCGCGGAGAGATCGCCCGCCGCATCATTCGCAGCGCCCACGACATGGGCGTCCGCTGCGTCGCGGTGTACGTCGACGCCGACGCCGATGCCCCCTTCCTGGGCGACGCCGACGAGGCCGTGCGGCTCGAGCACTCCTACCTCGACGCCGACGCGATCCTCGAGGCCGCCGAGGTCACCGGCGCCGGCGCCGTCCACC
>CALDCK010000135.1 GCA_937937315.1 uncultured bacterium | reverse complement strand
GCACGATCGTCTCGACGTCGAATCGCGACATGAGCCGCTCCGCTCGCAGCACGATCTGGTCGATCCCGTAGCCCCCCATCCCTGCGTTCCACACGCGCCGACCGGTCACGACCTCGAGCCGGGCCGGCCAGGTGTTGGCGTCCTCGACCTCATCTCCAAACGCTGACGAGTCGCCGACGGCGAGCACGCCGGGCGTCCGCGGCATCCGCGCCGACTCGACCGGACCATTCCTTCGAATCCGCTCGGAGTCGATGTTCGCGGTCCACCCCCCGCGCCAGGCATAGGAGGAGTCGGGCCTCGGGACGTAGCCCAGGACCTCGTCGTACTCGGCGATCCCCCCCGGCCCGAGACCCCACGGCACGGGGCGCAGGTCGCGGACCTCGAAGCCGGCGTCGTACCAGATGCGGAATCCGAACTCCGTCAACGCGAGCGAGAGCACGGTGCCGAGCGCGAGCGCGGCCAGGTCGAATCCGAGTCGGCGAAGCCTGCCCGGTGGATGCTTCAGCGCCATGCGGTCATGGTGGATGACGTCTCTCCGGCACGATCGATATCGATGCTAGTGAACTCCGCTCGTCATTACTCGTCGGGTCGCGAGACTCCCGGCTCCGACGCCGGATGCAGGCGGTTCGTGGGGCGAGCGCGATGAGCAGGAGGAGCGTGAGTGCTTCGACGAGGAGTCGTGAGCTGCGACCGGAATCCCGCACCGCCTCGAGGTTCGGTCTGCGGTGGCTCGCCATCTGGGGCATCCAGAGCCCGCACGTTCCGATGCTCCCCATGCAGCTCACTCCTCCTCTCGCCACTCATAGGCCACGAAGTCCGGCTTCTCCATCGCGTCCCAGAACCCCTGGACGCGCAACGGCCACGCCACCGGAACCCCGCGGTCGTCGAGGTGCCAGCAGCCGCTGAACCTGCAGATGGTTGGGCGACCTAACTCGACTCCTCACGATCGAGTTGGGGAGTCGTCGCTCGAGCTCGGCCGATCGGGGGAAGTCGCAGGAAGCCCGCGGCCCAGACGAGCGCGACGAGGCTCAAGCCGAGGTAGGAGGCGAGATCGCGGGGGAAGTGATGCTCGTGGATGTCCTCGGCGACCAGGGTTCCTGCATCTGCGAAGTGCCCTCGAACGGAGACCCGCCCCGAGTGACCGAGCGTTCTTCCCGTCACGACGATCTCCTCCCCTCTCCCCAGCGTGATGAGCGCCGACGCTCCCTCGTCCTCACGCATCCAGACGCGGTCGAGGGCGACGCGCCGTCCGGGCCTCGCGTCCCGCTCGCGCAGTGTCCGGAAGGAGTGGCTGTCGGCGCGCTCGGGGCCGCCACGCAGCCAGGCGGGCAGCGTCAGGTACGCGAGGAAGAGCAGGAGAGCGATCGCGACCCTCGGCGGCGGGGGTCGGACGGCCCGAAGCGGTTGGCGAAGGGATGCCCGCAGCGCCCACCCACCGAAGACGAGCCCCAGAGCCGTGAGGACGTAGGTCGGGAGACTTTCGGGCCAGAAGAGCTCGAAATTCCAGGGGCGCCAGCTCCAGGGAGCGATCAGGTGCACCCCATTCCCCCATTTCGTCTGCGCTGCATCGAGGACCAGGTGCACCACCCCACTCGCGACCAACACCGCCGCGACAGGCCTCCAACGCCTCGCGAACATCGCCAGCGCAAAGCACAGCAGCACCAGACACAGAAGCGACGACTGGGCGATCACGTAGAGGCGCAGCTCGTCCGCATCGATCCCGGGAAGGCCGGCCAGCAGGATCCGGTTCCCGATCCAGGGCACGTCCGGTAGCACGCAGCCGAGCGCGACCCAGCGTGTGGACACGTCCCGTGGCCAGACCCGGACCAGCAGCCCCTGGGCCCCCAGATGAGCCAGCGTGTTCGGCATGCCCCTCCCGTTCGGGCCTGGCGAGCCAAGTCGCAGACGGGCCGGGGCTCCTAGACGAGACCCGTTCCAGCGCGGGCCGCACGCGCCTCTCGACGGCGCCGAAGCATCGAGACGAGGACGATGCCAGCCGCGACCCCGAGTCCGCTCCCCGGCTCGGGCAGCGGGATCGCCGTGAGGCCCAGCGGATTCGTGAACTCGGTTCCGCTCCCCACCAGGGACGAGCAAGCCGCATCGACGCAGCCGGAGACGACCGTTCGCCCGCCGTTGTTGGGGTCGACCTGGAACAGGGCCCGCTGCTGGTTGTCGCTCACGAGGATGGCGCCCGTGTTCTCCACCTGAAGGCCGATGAGGCCCTCGCTGAACAGCGTCCCGGCGCCCACGATCGCGTTGCACGCCGCATCCGCGCAGCCCGACACGACGCTGCGGTCGCCGGACACGGAATCGACCCGAAGGACCGCACGGAACGGCGGGCTCGTCGGATCGCCGTCGGCCACCAGCACGTTCCCCGACGCATCGAGCTCGATCTCCTGGGGCTTCTCGAAGGCGATCCCCGCCCCGACCGTGCCGGAGCACCCGACGTCGGTGCATCCGGAGAGCACGACCCGATCGCCGGTGAGCGGATCGATGCGGAGCAGGGCGAAGGAATCGGCAACCACGATGTCGCCGGAGGCCTCGACCACGACGCCGAAGAGGGCGTCCATGGCGGGCCCGGCCCCGATGACGGTGGTGCAGGCCGAGCTGGTGCAGCCCGAGACCGTGGTCCGGTTCCCGGTCGCCGGGTCGATCCGAACGACGGCGTTCACGCCCGGTCCTTCGCGATCGGTCAGGATCACGTCTCCATCGTCCTCGAAAGCGAGGAAGCGCGGGCCGAGCAGGTCGGGCCCCGAGCCCACGGTGCCCGAGCACGTGAGGTCGACGCAGCCCGAGACGACGCTGCGATCTCCGCTGGCGGTGTCGATCTCCAGGACGGATCGATCCTCGAAGTTCGCCACGACGAGATCGTCGTTCGCGTCGAGACGCAGGCCCTCCGGTGCGGCCAGATCCGACCCGCTCCCGCGCAGCGAGGAGGAGACGATCGCCCGGTCTCCCGTCGCGCGGTCTACCTGGAACACCTCCCAGGAGAGGAAGTCGGCGACGAAGAGGTCTCCGAGACCGGGAGCGGGCGGCGCCGGGTTCTCGAGAATCTGGGTTGCAACGATCTGATACTCGCCGGGCCCACCCGAGAAGACCTTGACCTCGGCGTACCAGGTTCCCGGGGAGGGGTCCTGGAACTCGCAGTACTCGAAGCTTCCGAGCAGGAGGGGCGCGCAGTCGGAATTCCCCGGATTGGGGGGGGAGCCGAAGCGCACCGACAGATCGAAATCGTTCGGAGGGTCGCCGAGTTCGGCGTTGAGCGCGACACGCAGCTGCTTGACGCCCGCCGGAACCTCGAAGGATTCCGTCTCGCTCGAGCTCACGACCCCGCCGAAGCCGTCGACGGTCACGCCCACGTCACCGACCTGCGGCCCATCACCGCACGCGGTCGCATCCAGGTCTGCGCCGGCCTCGGCCGTGATCCAGCCGGACTGCACGAACACGTCTGTGCTGAAGGTCACGTCGCCTGGGGTGCAGATCATGGGCGCGCCCCCCGACAGCACTCCCACGACGGCGGATCCGGCCCCCACGTCGGCGAAGAGAGGCCCCCCCGAATCTCCCAGGCAGATCGCCGGGGCGCCAGAGTCCCAGCACACGTGCTCGGCATCGGAGATGCCCGAGCCGGAGCAGGTGCTCGTCGCCACGGCTGCCTGGCGCTTGATGCCGGAGTCGGCAGAGCTGTCGCTCTGCGTGCCGAATCCGACCGCGACGCCGCTCGTGCCGAAGGCCGGGGAGCCGACCAGATTGATGGGGACGGGTGCGACGCTGCGAATCGGGTACGCGAGCTCGAGGACCGCGAGGTCACCCTCGATCCCGAAGTCGTAGCCGGGCGCGACGGAAGCCGAGCTCACGGGGAACTCTCCCCCGTTGGGGAAGAAGACGAGGTAGTCGTTCAGATCGAGGAAGAACGTTCCGTCGGGGCAGGCGGCACCGGTGCCACTCACCTCACAAATGCAGTGGGCGGCGGTGATCACCGTACGGCAGCCGATGAGGGTAGCGGTGCAAGTCCCGTCTCCTGTGTCGAGGGAGCCGACCTCCGGGAGCTGCGTCGTGGCGCTGCCCCCGACCAGGTTCGGTACGACGTCGACAGCCACGGCGGCTCCTGCCCAGAGCAGAGCCCCGAGCAATCCAAGCCCCGTAGGCAACGTCCTTTGGATCTTTGACCAGCGCATACGCCCCGCGGCCCGCTCGCTGAACGAACGGCTCTCCTCGATTCCTAGCCTGCTGATTCTGAGCCATTCTCGGGAGAAATGGAAATCGAATCCGGGAGCATTCCCCCAAGCTCCGGCGGATCTGCCCGACTCAGGGCCCGGTGCGATGGCCCAGCTCGTGGCTCACGAGCTCCACGGTCGTGTGCAACTCCGCGGCTGAGAGCGTGAAACAGCGAGCAGATCCCGCGATCGCAATCGCCGCGTCGAGGCCATCGTCGGGGTGGGCTGCGGGATTCAGCGCGTTGGCGAGCAATCGAAGCGCCGCCTCCGCGGTCCGCACAGGATTCGCGCGTGGGGCCCTTCGCCCGGCCCGCCATGGCTCCAGGAAGAAGATCGCATCGAGGGGAACGGGGTCCTCGGGGGGGCGTCCTCGGCCCAGAGCAGACACGGGGACGTGTAGACCGCGAGCGGTACGGCGCGTCGCCTCCGGCAGCTCGTACCCATCCGGGGGCGGCTGCTTGAGCAGCAGCGCTCGCGGGTAGGGATGGACGCACATGGATTCGAGCGCGATCGGCGCGAGCTCATCGCTCAGGTATGCGAATCCGTGTCGGGCCAGGGCGAAGGCGAGTGTCGACTTCCCCGCTGCGGAATCCCCCGCGAGCAGGATCGCCCGCCCGTCCAGCGTCAGTACAGCGGCGTGCAGGAAGAGAAGGTCCGGTCGCAGCGACTGCAATGCGATCGTGAGCTCTTGCTCGACGGCGTAGAACAGGCGCCCTTCGTCCCTGGTCCGGATCGGCTCGCGCCCGGGGCACTCGGCCACCAACGTCCCGCCGTCGTCGTACAGCGAGTACTCGAGATCGACGGAGTCCGCTCCGACGGGATCCAGCAGCTCTGCGAAGCAGAGGCGAAGCACGTCTGCGACGCCGGGGACACTGCATCTCAGCCGCAGCCCACGGTCGCAGCACCGGAGCGAGAGGATCTCGGGGAGGGGCGGGTCCAGCGGAGGCTATTCGTCCCCGCGGCTCGGGCGGGTCGAGCGCGACGGCGTGCCCTTGCTGCCACGCTGACCGCGCGGGGTGCTACCCCCCTTCCCACCCTCTTCCATCTCATGGGAAGCCGCGCGGGCGGCCACCAGCGCCACGTTCACCGACAGAATCGCCGGTACGGCATAGGCGGCCTTCTTGATGAACTCCCTGCGGGAGCCCGATCCATCCAGCGCATGCTCATCGCGTTGCGATTCACTCATCTTCATTGGTCCTGCATATGAGATCGAGAGCGCCGAGCTCCTCGATCAAGTGTTCCACGTCTCTCAGAGCATCGGACGCGGAGACATCGAAAGCCCTGGTGAGCTCTCGGGCAATCTCGGACTCTGTCAGCATACCATCCAGGCGACTCCAAACGAAGCTCGCCGTCTCACTGAGCTGGTGCAGCTGCTCGCGGTCCCGGTCGAGGATGACGGTCTCCCCGTCCACCTGCCGAACCGAGAGCCCTGACCGCGGTCGGAGCGCCATTCGTCGTCGGACCTCTCTCGATCGAGGCGATTGA
>CALDCK010000134.1 GCA_937937315.1 uncultured bacterium | reverse complement strand
GGCCGACCCGGAGCATCAGCTCCTCGCCTACGACCCCGCAGCACATGTTCCCCCGGAGCATGAACGCGATGCCCCCGAACATCTTCTTCTCCACCAGGTCGGATTCGTCCGCGAGCGCCTCGCGCAGACGCTGGGCGACTCCCTCGTCGTAGGCCATGCCTCCCTCCGCGGCTCGGACGTCGGGCGCGCGTCAGCCGAAGAGCAGGATACCAAGCACCGTAGCGAGGTAGTCGACGTGGATCAGGAGGAGGGCGTAATAGGCGAGGAAGGCCACGAAGATCGCAACGACGGCGAGGGGCCGGCTGCGCGCTCGCCACAGCAGCAGCGAGCCCAGACCGACCAGCGCCAGCTTCGCGGAGACGAAGGAGACCGGGTGACGATGGACCAGGTCGTGAAGGAAGGGATTGGCCTCGGTCGCGAGGCCGGAGACGACCCATGTGAGGGTGAAGAGGGCGTCGAGCAGGTTCAGGACGAGGGTCACCTTCACGATGCCCTCGAGCCAGCGGTAGTGCTCGCGGGTTCCGATGCTCGCGGAGGGAGTGTGCGCGGGGGCGCTCATGGAGGTCTCCCCTCATCGGCGCGACGGCGCCCGGGTTTGAGGGCCTGCTAGCCTCGCTGAGCCTGGCGACGGGAGGATGCGCGTGCCGACCCATCGGGGCTCCTGCCACTGCGGCGCGATCCGCTACGAGGTGGACGGGGAGCTCGACGACCTCGACGTCTGCAACTGCTCGATCTGTGTGCGGAGCGCCTACATCCACTGGGGCGTCGAGCCCGAGCACTTCCGCCTGCTCACCCCGTGGAGCGCGATCGGAACCTACGAGTTCGGCACGCGCACGGCGAAGCACCACTTCTGCCGCACCTGCGGGATCTCGCCCTTCCGCGTCTCCCGGTCCGAGCCCGGCAAGATCACGGTGAATGCGCGCTGTCTCGAGGGCGTCGACCCCGAGACCCTGTCGGTGACGCGCTTCGACGGCGTGCACTGGAAAGAGGAGATGGCGCGCCGCTCTTCCTAGAACCCTGGCGCCGGCACCACCGTCGAGGCGAGGGCGAGCTGGGAGGCGAAGTAGAGGGGTAGCCCCCAGGCGGAGTTCGCGAAGTCCTCGGCGACGAAGCGGTGCCGCGCGACCGAGATGTCCGAGGCGGCGAAGGCGATCGCTCCGATGGCGACGAGGAGCGGCCCGCCCGCGGCGCTGACGGCGACGGCGAGGGCGACCATCGTCGAGATCACGGCGAGGTAGGCGATCACCGGAAGGCGGAAGTCGCCGGGGACGTGGGGCAGCAGCCAGCGTTGGATGCGCCACGCCGCCAGGGCCACGCCGCCGGCGGCGAGGGCCAGGACGGGGAGCTCCCAGGGGCTCGATGCGAAGGCAACGGCGTAGGCGACGTGGCTGAGCAGGAAGGCCGCGATGCCCGCTCGGAATGCGCCGGAGCTGCGCGGGATCAGCAGCACGTCCCCGCAGGCCGAGAGGGCCAGGCCGCCGAGGATCCAGCGGCCGTAGGGCGAATCGAGCGCGCCCCACGCGAGAGCCGCCCACAGGAAGCAGGCGGCTGCCGCGGGCTTCGCCAGCCAGATCCCCGGCCGGCTGTCGCTCCGCTCGGACGCGAGCAGCGCGCCGACCGCGAGTGCGCAGAGAGCGGTGGGGAGTGCGGAGGCCATGGGCTGCGCGGCGTGGTCCGTGGGGGCTCAGGCGAGGGCGGGCTCGCGCCCCAGGAGCCACGCGGCGCACGCGACGCTGGCGAGCTCGAAGAAGAGCCCCATGGCGGTGTAGGCCGAGAGCTCGCTCTCGAGCACCGCACCCGAGAGCCGGGCGAGGGCGAGTCCGCCGCAGAGGAAGACCAGGGCGACGAGCGCCGGTCGGCGCAGGGAGTCGCGCAGGAGCCCCGCCAGTGCCAGCGCACCGATCGCGGCCTGGAGCCCTCCGTACATGGCGCGAAGCTCGATCGATCCCGTGGTCGACCCCGAGACGACGCCCGCCATGTTCGCCAGGGCGCCGGGGGAGAAGAAGCAGTAAAGGCCGTAAGGCAGCCACAGCAGGGCGGAGAGCGTGAGGAATATGCGCGTGGGCATGGAGCTCTCCGTCAGAAGAAGCGAACCACGACGAACACTCCCACCATGGATAGCGCGAGTGCGAGCTTCGCGGCGGCGCCGAGGGCCAGCCCGAGGGCCGTGCCGAGCCCGGCGCGTCCCGCCTCACCCAGGCTCCGGCGTGCCGAGAGCTCGCCGAGGACCGCGCCCACGAGGGGGCCCAGCAGGATGCCCGGAAGTCCAAAGAAGAGGCCGACGATTGCGCCCAGGGCGGCCCCGACGACCGCCCGCCGGGACGCCCCGAAGCGTCGCGCGCCCAGGGAGCCCGCGACGAAGTCGACTGCGTAGCTCACGGCCGTGAGGATCCCGATCACCACGAGCGTCCCCCAGCCCACGTACGCGAAGTCCTCCGCCCAGGCGGCGAGCGCCAGGCCGGCGAAGATGATGGGCGCGCCGGGCATCGCCGGGAGGAGCGTTCCGGCCAGTCCGAGGAGCACCAGCAGGACGGCGAGGGCGAGGAGGGGAAGCGCAGGGTCCACGATCTACCGGCGCCTCATTCGCAGGCGCCGGGTCGATGGCTCGCGACCCGGGGCTCCGCGCAGGCGACGCAGGCATTGCTGTAGGTCCCGCGGCTGCCATCGCTTCTCTCGCCGCAGACCGGGTCGTAGTGCTGCGTGCACATCTCGGGCCGTGGCTCGGTGCAGGGCGTGGACCCGGCCGTCGGCGCCTCCGTGCGCAGATCCGGCCCGCGCGTCGACGGTTCCGTCGCATCGCGTTCGTCGCCTGCACAGGCGAGGGGTCCGCAGGCGAGGAGTGCCAGGGCGATCCACAGGCAGCAGGTGGCGTTGCGGCTCACGCGTCGTCTCCGTCCCGAAGCAGCGGCGGGCGCCGGTCCTCGAGGCCAAGAGCCTACCACGCGTCGTTGACTGGCGACGATTTCCGAACGGCGGTGCAGTATGTCACCATCGTTGTGGGGCCCGACCCCGTGCGGAGGGCGATCGTGACGGAGCTGGCTCGACTGAAGGGAAGCGACTCGACGAAGGAGATCGTCGCATCGCTCGAGCGGGATGGCGCCGTGGTGGTGGAAGGGCTGCTCGACGCCGATACCCTCGCGCGCTTCAACGCCGAGGTGGATCCGCTGCTCGAGGCGGCGCGCCCCGAGCGCGAGTTCCTGAACCCGGCCGTGGCCTGGTTCTTCGGGGAAAAGACGCGACACGTGACCGCCGTTGCGGCGAAGTCCCGGGTGTTCGCGTCCGAGGTGCTCTGTCACCCCACGCTGCTCGCGGTGAGCGACGCGGTTCTTCTCGAGTCCTGCGCGAGCTACCAACTCAACATCGCCCACGTCCTCGATCGAGGGCCCGGCGCCGAGCCGCAGATGCTGCACCGGGACGAGCTCGTCTGGGTCCACATGCCCCGCCCGCACCCGGAGCTCCAGGTGGCTTCGGTGATCGCCCTGACGGACTTCCGCGAGGCGAACGGAGCGACCCGAGTCGCCCCGGGCAGCCATCGCTGGCCCCTGGAGCGTCAGCCCGAGCCCGGGGAGATGGTCAGCGCCGAGATGCCCGCCGGCTCTGCGGTGCTCTATCTCGGCTCCACGATCCACGGTGGCGGCGCGAATACGACTTCGGGTGAATGGCGTCGTGGAATGCACCTAAGCTACGTGCTGGGCTGGCTGCGGACCGAGGAGAACCACTACCTGGCCACGCCGCTGGAGATCGTGCGCGAGCTTCCGCGCCGCTCCCAGGAGCTCCTCGGCTACGCCGCCCACGATGCCCTGGCTTCGGCCGGGGGCTATCTCGGTACGGTGGACCTGCAGAGCCCGGTCGATCTACTCGCCGCGAACCGGCTCTGAGGGAGGAGGGTGGAGTGAGCGATGCCAAGGACCTCGTCGATCGTCACATGGACGCGCTGCTGGAAGAGGCGGCCGCGCGGGGCGTCGCGGCCGACGTCCTCGGTCGTCAGCTCCTGCATCGGGTCGTGGAGATCTGGCGTCGCGAACGCTCCTCCGACGACGTCGCCCAGGAGCTCCGCTTCACCGCCGACAGCCTGGATCCGGACACCGACTTCGAATTCATGCGCCCCTGAGCCGCCGATGCCGAGGCGGCGGCCGATCGTCGCTCGCCGCGTTCGCTCCGCCGGTGGCCCGTCGCCTCCCACCGTCCGGTCAGCGGCTCACGAACTGCCAGATCGCAGTGAGCGCCGCGATCAGGGTCACCAGGAACGTGCCGCCGGCGCCGACCGCGCGCAGCGGGTGTCGCATGTTGTCGTGGTGGAGCCCGATCGGGTGCGCGATGCGAGCCAGCACGAGGACGATACCGAGCCCGTGGAGCAGGCCCGCGGAGGTCCCGTTCAGCTCGAGGACGGCCATCAGGATCAGCGCGAGGGGAACGTTCTCGGTGAAGTTCGCGTGGCGGCGGATCTTCTCGGCGAGGTCCATGTCGTCGCCATGGAGGATCGAGATCCCGACCCGGCTCCGGGTGGATCCGACCTGGAATCCCAGGACGCCGACGATGAGCGTGAGCACTCCGGCGTACAGTGCGGTGATGGGCACGATCATGCGTCGACTCCTTCTGGGTGAGAGGTCATTGGATCAGAGCTCGCGACGCGATGACAAGCTCTTCCAGCGTTCCGGGGACCGGCCGGGGGTGGCATACCCCCCCGGATTCAGAACTCGGGCTCGGCGGGCGGCGTCGCGGGTCTTCGGGGCTGGCTCAGTCCATCCGCCGAGAGGATGGCGCGAATGAACATGGCCACCGCAGTCCAGAGCGGAAGGAGCAGGCCCACCAGATAGCCGGCGAAACGCGACTCGAAGAGGATGCCGAAGGCGTTGGCGATGAGGGCGCCTTCCACGAGCAGGGCCAACACGATCGTCGAGGCGTCGAAGAGCAGCGCCTCGCGGAGCAGGCTCGAGCCGAAGATCCTGCGCTGTCTTGCTTAGATGCTGGTGACCTGGATCGGTGCGGCCGCGGCGAGCACACCGCTGCCGATGCTCCAGGTCGTGACCGACGGGAACTCGGCGCCGACGAGCAGCAGGGGCAGGAATGCGAAGGCCACGACGTAGGCGCTCGTCTCGATCATGATGCGCATGCGCAGCCGATGCATGGCATCGGCGTGGGGAGACGAACGAGGTCGCAGCACGGAGACGATCCCCGCGAAGCCGATCACCGCGATCGAGATCTCGGCGATCGTCAACAGGGTCTCGGTGGGGTCCAACGCGGCTCCGATGTGGGCCCTTCTCGGGGGGGCTACGTGCCGGAGCAGGATGCCGGAGTCGGAGACGGGTTGCTACGCGCGGGCTCCGGCGGCGTCGGGCTGCGCTCGGCCCCGGGGGTTGTGGGCCCGTCAGCGGAGAGGTAGCCCGAGGATCCGCGGTCGCAGAGCGCGTTCGCTCGGGCTCGCCGTGACGCAGAAGGGGACGCGCCCCTCCTCGAACAGGCGCGCGATGGGCCGACGCGCTTCGAAGTGGGCCTCCAGGGCCGGCAGTCGTCGAGTGCGCTCGATCCATCGCCCGAATGCCGTTCCGAAGACGGCTCGTCCACGGCTCAGGATCTCGAAGACGAAGTAGTCGGCAATCGCCGCCTGGCGCCGCCGAAGAGCGGGCCGGCGAGCTCCTCGAGGACCCGGTCGAGCTGAAGGAGCTTCGTCCCCAGGTAGTCGAGCAGTCCCCGGGCTACGCCGGCGAGCGCCCCGTCGGTTCGATCTGCCGGAGTCCATAGGAGTCTCCGATAGGGGACCTGCATGTCGAGGAGGGCGGCAGAGGTGACCATGGCGAGCAGGGCGCGTCGCTCCGCCGTCGCCGTCACGCTCGCCGGACCGTGCAGGCGATCCGAGAGGTATGTGGCGATGGCGAGGGTCTGGGCGATGCGCGCCTCGCCCCACTCGAGGATCGGCAGGGCTCCGAAGGGTCCGCCGAGGTCGGCCTCGCACGCCCGCGCGCGGAAGGCCCCCAGATCCTCGACCGGTACGCGTCGGTCCTCGAACTCCACCTCCGAATCCTCGAAGGCGAAGCGCAGCGCCTGGCCCCGGCTGCGGCAGTCGAAGTAGTGCAGTACGGGAGTGGCCTCCGCAGCGGCCGCGTCCATCAGCCCCGCCGCGCGTGGGCGCTCATGCCGGATTCTCCGCGCCGGTGCCGAAGCGCCGCGCCGCGCGCTTCCGAGCCTTTGCGGCCTCCCGTTCGCGATCTCGTGTGGGGGCCTCGGTGACCAGGGCGTCGAGGAGCGTCGTGGCCGACCGCGCGACCTCTTCGACCGCCCGATCGAAGGCGTCGCGATTCGCTCGCGAGGGCTTCTGGAAGCCGGAGAGCTTGCGCACGAACTGCAGGGATGTGGCGCGTACCTCGTCGTCGGTGGCGGGCGGCTCGAAGTTGAAGAGGGTCTTGATGTTCCGACACATCCGGAAGTCCTCCGCGAGAGCGGGAAGCCGATTGGGGCGCGAGCGTTGGGCGCCGGCAAGCGGCACGAGTGTCAGCCGCCGGTAGGCCGCACGAGTGTCAACCGCCGGTAGGCGGCGCGAGGTCGGATGCGACGAGGGCCTCGAGATAGGTCGCACTCTCCTCCTCGAGCTGAGCGCAGCCTTCGAGCGCCTCGCTCAAGGCGGGAGCAGTCTGCTGCTGGGCGAGGGCGCGCCAGGCCGCGGCGCCCTGACGCTCGGCGCCGGCCTGGATCGCGAGCTGGTCTCCGATCGAGAGGTTCTCGAACAGCGCGAGGTAGGCTTTGCGTGCTCCGGGGAGCGACGCTTCGAGGGTCGTGCGGTCGGCGGCGTCGAGGGGGAAGAGTCCATCGACCCGGTCGGCGATCTCCTCTTCGCGCTGCGCACACGCGCGCATTCCGGGCGCATGCTCGCCCAGGCGGTCGGCCCACTCGCGGTAGCGCGCCGCGGCGCCGCGCTCGAGCATCGCCAGGAATCCCGGTCGCGCCTCGCTGGCGACCGAGGCCAGGAAGGGAGCGAGGAGTCGGCCGAGGTCCGGGGTCTTCGCGCTCACGCTTTGGCCTCAGCTGCGGGGCAGGCTGAGGATGAGTGTCGAGCCGACGGTCTTCGCCTCGAGGTTCGTCCACTCGGCGAGCAAGCGGACGCGGGTGACCTGAGCGCTGCCCGGGGAGCCCATCCGGATGCGGATCTCTCCGCTCGCGCTTTGGTTCAGTCGGTCGATCACCGTGGGCCAGCTTCTGGGTCGGGACAATCTCGAGACTCCTGGGTTTTGCGTTGCGGGTTCCGGGCGATGCTACACGCTCGGCGGCGGGTCCGCTGCGGGCCGGTCTGACGGATTGTTAGGTCTTGCTCTGGGCCCGCCCGGAGGCCGCCCACTCCTCGCTGGTGTTGGTGTGGGGGAACGGAAGGTCGGGGACCGGAAGGTCGAGGGCCGCGCAGATCGGCTCCCATCCGTCCTTGGCTTGCCACTCGAGCAACCGCTCGGAGGGAACGACCGCGCGGGCGCGCGCGTTGTGGGCCTCGAATGCGGCGATCGCGGCGTCGCGTCGTCGGTAATCGGGGGTGAAGCGGCGGCTCATCATGGCGCGGACCATGTCACTCCACGGATTGTCGCCATGGGCGTCGATGGCCGGGAAGATCGTGTTCTCCGCGCTGCGCCACCACGACTCCGGCTCCCGGACGCTGAGCAGGACGATTGCGTCGGGATAGGTCTCGGCGATCTCCTCGTAGAAGGCCGAGGCGGGCCAGTCGACGGCGGCTCGATGGCTCGAGAAGAGCCGGCGCCAATCGGTCGTGCCGCCGTTCACGGCGTTGTGCCAGACCGGGACGTGCTCGGGAAGGGAGAAGAGCTCGAGCATGTGGTAGCAGGGGCCGTCGAGAAGGTGCTCGAGGGCCTGCTTCAGGGACTTCGTCCCGGTCCGCCCCACGCCGGCTCCGACCACGCGCAGGGTCATCGGGACTCCGCGGTGAGCGCGCGCCGGGTGATTCGCTCGATGAAGCCACCCTTCGTCTCGGCGTAGGCCTGTCGCGTCTCGTGGCGACGAGCCGAGGAATTGGGCGCGAGGTCACGCTTCAGGGCGGCGTACTCGTGGGCGACGTCGGGATGAGCGCGCAGAGGGTCCCGGAAGGCCAGGGTGCGACGCTCCTCGTCCCCGCCCGATTGCACGACGTGGATGTGATGTGTACGGGGCCAGCGGCGGGGCCAGTCCGGGTCGTAGGGAGCGATCTCCAACGTGTCTGCCATGGGCGCCGCTACCCTCCGTCTCGTCGGCCGTCGCGAGCGCCGCGCGACGACGCGGCGGTAGAGGCTATCACGCTGCGGATCGACGCCGCAGCCGGGAGGGTGCGCGATGCCCGCAGGAAGCTGCTTGTGTGGAGCGGTCCGATTCGAGGTCGCCGGGGAGCTCTCGCAGATCGAGCTCTGCCACTGCGTGAAGTGCAGGAAGGCCTACGGCGCCGCCTTCGCCTCGACCCTCTACGCGAGGATCGACGACTTTCGCTGGCTCGCGGGGGAGAGGTCCGTCGCGACCTTCGATGCGCCAGCCGAGTCCCGCCCGCCCGCCTACCGCCACTGCTTCTGCCGGACCTGTGGATCCCCCCTGCCACTGGTCCTGGAGGGGCTCCCCCTCGTGGAGCTCCCCGCCGCGACCTTCGATGACGCGATCGAGGCGCGCCCTCGCTACCACATGTTCGTGGCACAGAAGTCGGAGTGGCTCGAGATCGCCGACTCCCTCGAGCGTCACCACGGTCCGTCGCCCTTCTCGGGGAAGGTGCTCCGCACCCTGCTTTGACCGAGGGCGGCATCTGCCCGGGCCTCCGCTCCCCTAGAGCGCGTCGAAGGCGTCCGCGTAGCGAACCCATCCGGAGCAGCCCGCAAGGGCGCCGGGATCGAGCTCGCGCACCTGGAAGCCCCGATCGAAGAGCCCGCTCTCGTAGTGGAAGCCCCGGAGTGCGGCCAGCTCGAAGCCGAAGCGCGTGTAGTAGCCCGGGTCACCGAGGAGGAAGACTGCGCGCCAGCCGAGGGCGGGGCAGACGCGCAGACCCTCCCGCACCAGCGCACCGCCTGCGCCGCGGCCCTGGAAGTCGGGCTCGACGCCAAGGGGCGCAAGGCCGGCGACCCCCGGCGCCGTGGGGCAATCCGCGATGTGGACCGGAGAGAAGAAGACGTGTCCGACCAACTGATTCTGGCAGACGGCGACGAGAGAGAGTTGGGGCTCCGTCGAGCGGCGCAGGGCGTCGACCAGATCCGCCTCGTCGCTCCGGCCGAAGGCGGCTCGCTGCACCGCGTGCACGCGGGGCGCGTCCTCCGGGACCTCGCGACGGACCTCGATGACGGGCACGCGCGGTCTAGGAACCCGGACGCCGGGGTAGCCAGCGTCCCACGTCCGCGCAGTACTGGACGTACTCGTCTCCGAACTCCTGCCGGAGGTGCGGCTCCTCGTAGAGAGTGGTGAAGAGATGGAAGGCCGTTGCGACGGTCGCGGTGTAGAGGAGGAGAGTCGCGGAGACGAAGAGCAGGGACCAGCCGAGCATTACGCAGAGCACTCCCACGTACATGGGATTCCGGACGGACCGGTAGAGCCCGCGCACCACCAGCTTCTTCGGCGCGTCGATGGGCGCCGGCGTACCGCGCCCGAAGCTCGCGAAGTCCCAGACGCACCACGCGTAGATCGCGGCGCCGAGGGTGAGGGCGCCGACCGCCAGCAGTCGCGTCCATCCCGGGGCTGGTGTCGAATCGCTCGCGATGGAGAGAGGCAGGTAGACCGCGACGGTGCCGGGAACGACGAACGTGAACAGGAGGTTCTTGAGCAGGAGCCCCACGGCGTCCTCCTCTGTGGCCGGCCTACGTCGCCGGCTCGCCCGAGAGATCGGGCGGTCCCTGGTACCGAACGTCGAGCTCACGGCGTGCGAAGCGCCAGCCGTCCGGCTCCCGCCGGTAGTCGTCATGGTAGAGCGCGAGGAGGACGGCGGGATCTCCGCTCGCGGTCTGGAGCTGCTCGGAGATGGTCCATCGTCCATGGGCGACGTCGCCCTGGACCTCGACCACGCCGCTGTGGATGACGTGGAAGACGAAGCGAAAGCCCTTCATCGCTCCCTGCCAGGTCGCGAGGACCTGCTCCCGGCCCACGAAGTCGTGGCCGAAGGCCTTCCAGACTCCGTCCTCGGTCCACAGCGCCGCCCAGTCCTCGGCATCGCGGCGGTTCACGGCGTCGGCGTAGCGCGCGATGAGGCGCTCGATGGCGCGTTCGTCGTTGATGGCCGCAATGGCCGAGGCGTCGTTGGTGCGGTCCTGCCCTGTACTCACGCGTTCTCCTCTTTCGTCCCCGGCGATTATGCCCGAGAATGAACCGGCCCGTCGCGCCTTCGCGCGACGCCGAGGGAGGAATCCAAGTGTCGAGCTCGAACCGGCCGTTCCGATTCGCCGTCCAGACCTTCAGCGCCTCCTCGGGAGCCGAGTGGGCGGACCGGGCGCGCCGGATCGAAGGGCTCGGCTACTCGACGCTCCACCTCGCCGACCACTACCTCGGGCCCGGCCCGGCCCTCGAGTCCACGAATCATCCCCTTCAGGAGCTGGCCTCGGTGCCCGCCATGGCGGCGGCCGCCGCCGCGACCCAGAGCCTCCGCATCGGATGTCGGGTCTTCTGCAACGACTACCGCCACCCGGTGATGCTGGCGAAGGAGGCCGCGACCCTCGACCTGCTCTCCGACGGCCGTCTGGAGCTCGGCATGGGAGCGGGCTGGCTCCGCGCCGAGTACGAAGCCGCCGGATTCCAGTTCGACTCCCCGGGGACGCGCATTGCGCGCCTGGAGGAGGCGGTCGAGCTCGTGAAGGCGCTCCTCTCCGGAGAGCCGGTGGAGCACGAGGGCGAGTACTACGAGACCTCCGGCTTCAGCGGTGCGCCGCGCCCCGTCCAGCGCCCGCATCCGCCTCTGATGATCGGCGGCGGCGGCCGTCGCGTGCTCGGGCTCGCGGCGCGCGAGGCGAATGTGGTGAGCTTCAACTTCAACAACCGCTCGGGCATCATCGGCCCCGACGGTGTCGCGACCTCCACTGCCGACGCGACGGCGGAGAAGGTCGGCTGGGTGCGCGAGGCAGCGGGGGATCGCTTCGACGACCTCGAGCTGGAGATCGGCGCCTACTTCACCTTCGTGACCGACGCCGCCGAGGCGACCGCTGCCGGCATGGGGAAGGCCCTCGGCCTCTCGGCCGAGGAGATGCTGCGCCATCCCCACGGCCTGATCGGGACGCCCGATGCGCTGTGCGAGGAGCTCGAGCGCCGCCGCGAGACCTACGGCATCTCCTACGTGACGGTGGGAGATGCTGCGATCGACGCGTTTGCGCCGGTGGTGGCGCGGCTCGCGGGTAAGTAGCTCCGGCCCGGCGTCCAGCGCCGGTCGAGACGGATCAGGCGGCGGGCGCGAGACGACTCGGTCCCCGGACGAGGAACGGATCCTCCGGGGCGCGCCGAGGCTACCAGGGCGCCGAAGGATCGTCCGGTCGCCGGGTTGCTACGCTCCTCGCGCCATGTTCGCCGCAGGGGAGAGGAGATGCGGGGCGCGACTCGCTCGGCGCGTTGGCCGTCGCGCCCGCCTCTCGGGGGCGGTCGCCATCGTGCTGGTCGCCGCTTGCGGACCCGCATCCGAGCCGACCCGGACGGAGCGCCGCCACGCGAGCCTCGAGGCCTTCCTCACTTCTGCGGATGGGGGCGCCGCGGGGCGTCGCCTCGTCGTGATCGGCCTCGACGGGGCCAGCTGGGACTACCTGCGCCCGCGGTTCCGGGAGGGCGAGCTGCCGAACCTGGCGCGGATCACCCGGGAGGGGGTGGTCGGGACGCTGCGCTCCGTCGAGTGCTACTTCACGCCGCCGGCCTGGACCACGCTCTTCACGGGAGTTCTCCCGGAACGTCACGGCGTCTACACCTTCGGCCGCTGGAACGCGGCCGAGCGCGAGTTCAGCGAGTCGACCTCGGCCGACGTGGGTGCGCCCACGCTCTGGGACCTGGCGTCCCGGGCGGAGCGGCGGGTCGCCGCCGTGGGAGTGCCCGTGACCTATCCCGCGACTCCCGTGGAGGGGGTGATGGTCTCGGGTCTGATGACTCCGAAGCGTCACGGGCCTCCGCTCGCGGTGAAGCCGATGCCCGACCGCCCTGTTCCCCCGGACCCGACCCTGGAGACCTTCTCGCTCCCGCTCTCCGCGGCCTTCGAGGATCCATCGAACGTGTTCCTCGCCCGCTTCGTGGACACCGAGGACGACGGCGAGACCCGCTACGACCGCGTGCGCCTCCGCGTACTGAAGAAGGGCATCGGTCCCCCGGAGAAGCGCGTCCTCGGCACCTACGACTTCTCCGTCGGCGGCTTTTCGCCCTGGCTCCGGGTGCGCGTTGCGGGCCCGGTGGCCCGTCGCGATGCCTGGGCGAGGATCCGCTTCGATCGCCCGAGCGAGACCGGCGTCGACTTCCGTCTCTCCCCCACTTTCGAGCGCATTCGTCACCCCTTTACCCACCCGCGGGAGCTCGCTGCCGAGCTTCAGGAGCGCTTCGGCTACTACCTGCCCCACGAGTTCCTCTCTCTCGATCTGCTGCCCGAGATCACCGCCGATGCTGCTGAGCACGCCCGCTTCTTCCTGGCGCGGGAGCCCTGGGACGTCTTTCTCTACGTCTTCGGTCAAAGCGACAACGCGCATCACGTCGTGGGCTTCGCCGAGTCGGTGCTGCCGATCTATCGCGAGATCGACGATTTCCTGGGTGAGCTGCTCGACGAAGCCGACGACGACACCGTGGTGGTCCTGGCATCGGATCACGGTTTCGGAGCGTTCGACTACGCCGTCGATCCGAATCAGCTCCTCGCTCGCAAGGGGCTCCTGCATTGGAGCGCCCCGGGCGTGATCGACCACGATCGGACCCTCGTCTTCCACAACCTCTGGCACTTCTACTTCGCCCCGAGGCTCCTGAGCCGGGAGGAGCTGGTGAGCCACGGCGTGCCGATCGAGGTGACGGAGGATCCACGGGCGGCGCTCGAGCGATACCTGACCCGGATCTTTCGGGAGCTGCGCTCGGACGACGGAGAGCCGTTCCCGGTCGATGTCGTCCCCCTGCCGCCGGACGCGATGGGCGACGCGCCGGACATGGCCGTGCGCGGATCGGATCGCTACTGGATCGAGTTCTGGAACGTCGACCGTCCGAGCGGTGCGATCGTGCGCCCGTTGGTCGGAGACGAGCGCTGGAAGCACGCGCGGGACGGCATCCTGGCTTTCTGGAGCGCCGACGTGCAGAGCGGGCGGGACCTCGGTGTCGTGGACATCCAGGACGTGACGCCGACACTCCTCGACCTGCTCGGACTGCCCGTCGCCGAGGACCTCGACGGTCGGGTGATCCCCGGAGTGCTGTCCGCCGAGATCGATCGCGGACGTGTGCTGCACCGCATCGCGACCTACGGACCGCCGACGCCGGTCGAAACGCTCGAGAGCGACGATCCCGCCTCCTTCGAGGAGAAGCTGCGGGCGCTGGGCTACCTGCGGGACTGACCGCCCGGCTGAGCACTCGGCTCGATCCGGGACCGACGATCCATGGGAGCACTTGGCTCGATCCGGGACCGACCGTCGTCGGGGGCCGCCGATTCCGGTCCGGCCCCCCGCAGCTCTCAGGGGGAGAGCCGCAGGGTGAGACCTCCGCGACCGATCGAGCGTTCGAGCACGGTCGGGTCGTCTCGCGGGTAGAGGTCGAGGTCGGTGCCGCCGGGACCGTAGACCGGCACGATTTCGAAGTCCTCGCCGAAGTGGAAGCGGGCGATCTGGATCACCGGGCGGCGCAGCCGCACCGGATGGCGTACCGGCCTTCCCTCGCGCCGCGCGAGGTCGAGCATCTGCTTCGTGCCCTCGATCGGCGCCTCGTGGTCGAGGAAGGCGAGGGGGGCCAGGTTGCGGACCGCGGCCACGGCGAAGAGGAGGGCGACGACTGCACCTCCCGCCGCAACCCGCAGGCGGTCGCGGGCGGAATGCCGCAGCGCCGCCGTGATACCGAGACCAACCCCTCCGGCCAGGAGCAGGAGCGCCGCATTCGAGAAGGGTCCGGGGAAGCGCCAGCTCGCCTCCATCGGGTAGGTCAGCGCGCGCTCGCCGAAGGGGTTCGCATCGAGGGCTCCCACCTGGACGCATGCGAGGGCGGCCAGGGCGAAGCCCGCGCCCCAGCCGGCAAAGGGGTTGGCGGTGTGGCGGGTCAGGTCCGCCAGCCACACGCCCACTGCGAGGGAGAGGAAGGGATAGGCGGGCATCACGTACCAGGGGAAGTGTTTCGAGACGAGGAGGAAGAACCCGAGCACTGCTACGGCAAAGGCCAGGGCGCGCCGCACCGCCACGGCCCCCGGATCCCGGCGCAGGCTGTGGAGCAGGGCGAAGGGGTAGACCACGGACCAGGGGTACGCGCCGTGGAGCACGGTGGTCGCGTAGAAGCGCGCGTTGCCGAGCACCCCCAGGGCCTCGCCGTCCGGCGCGGCGCCGCTCGCCTGGCCGAGCATCGATCCGAGGACGCCGCCCACCCGGCCCGCGTGGAGGAACACCTGGGTCGCGTGCCACGCCAGGGCCAGGGGCAGGACGCCGACACCGGTGGCCAGGTAGCGCGGCAGCGCTCGGCGGCCGTCCGACCGCGTCGCCAGGATCGCGATCGAGGTGACCACGGGGACGACGGCGAGGGGCGCCTTCGTCATCACCAACGCGGCCACGAGGAGGTGGTGGGGAACGAAGCTGCGCCCGTCTTCGAGGGCCCGGAAGAGCGCCCAGGCGGCGCCGACGATCAGGCACGTCGCGAGGGTGTCGAGCTCTCCCGTTCGAGCGCCGTGGAGGTAGACGAAGTGGAAGGTGCTGAGCTGCACCAGAGCGGCGAGGATCCCCGCTCGACGCCCCGCGAGTCGGCGGCCCAGGGCGTAGGTTGCGAGCACCGTGAGCACGCCGAAGAGGGCAGACAGGGCGCGCATCGTGACGCGGCTGCTGTCGAAGAGGGAGATCAGGGCGGCGCGTGCCCAATAGTGTAGCGGCGCGTTCATGAATGCGTCGTAGACGCGGGGCTCGCCGCGGAAGTCGAGGTGGAGGAAGTCTCCCGTCTCCGCCATGCGCTCGGCGATGCCGTGGTAGATGGCCTCGTCGGCGTTGACGACGCCGTAGCGACCGATTCCGCTGAAGAGGAAGGCCATCGCCAGCAGCGCGATCGCCAGCACGATCTGCGCTTCCGAGACACGCGTCGTCTCGGTCTCCGTTGCGGCGGAACTCGCGGCCACGCGCTCGGACGGGATCGGATCGCCTAGGCGGGGCGGAGCTTGTATCGGATCGGCAGGTGCTTCACGCCGCCGACCAGGGCCGAGTGAAGTCGCTCCGGTGGGCCGGTCAGCTCGATCTCTTCGATTCGGGGCAGCAGGTGCTTGTAGGCCACCATCATCTCGAGCCGCGCTACGTGGGAGCCGAGGCAGAAGTGCTCGCCGATGCCGAAGGAGAGGTGGGGATTCGGGCTGCGATCGACCCTGAACTCGAAGGGGTCGTCGAAGACCTCTTCGTCGCGATTCGCCGAGGGGTAGAAGAGTGCGAGGACGTCGCCCTTGCGGATCTGCTTGCCGCGGATCTCCACGTCGTCCGCCGCCTCCCGCGCGAAGTGGATGATGGGCGTGACCCAACGCACGACCTCCTCGATCGCCGAGGGCAGGAGGGACGCGTCGGCCTGGAGCTTCCGCAGCTCGTCCTGGTGCTCGATCAGTGCCAGCATGCCCCCGGTCGTGGCGTTTCGGGTGGTCTCGTTGCCGGCGATCACGATGATGAGGCACCAGGCGAGGACGTCCATCGGCGGCAGGAGCTCTCCGTCGATCTCCGCCCGGGTGAAGACCGTCACCAGGTCGTCCGCCGGGTTCTTCTTCTTCTCCTCGACCAGCTTCGCGAAGTACATGAAGAGCTCGGTCATGCTCTCGATTGCGCCCTCGGCCGGGGTCTTGCCTTCCTTCCTGTACTCCGGGTCGCCAGCGCCGATGATCCGATTCGTCCAGTCGAAGAGCAGCTCCCAGTCTTCGCGGGGGACGCCGAGCATCCAGGCAATCACTGCGATCGGGAGCGGTGCCGAGACTTCCTTCACGAAGTCGCACTCGCCCTCGTCGCTGCGCTCGACCAGGGCATCGACGATCTCCTTGCCGATGCGCTCGATGTCGGCATGCATTCGCCGCAGGTAGCGCGGGGTGAAGCGCTTGCTCACGAGCTGGCGGTAGATGGCGTGCTTCGGCGGGTCCATCTGGATCAGCGTCGGCGGGAACTGGGCCTGGGCCGGATCCTCCGGGACGTGGTTGATCACGACCCGGGGCGCGTTGAGGAAGAGCTCCGGGCGCTTGCCGATCATGACGATGTCCGAGTGCTTCGTGATCGCCCAGAAGGGGAGCCCCTCGGTCTTCTCCCAGCGGTGGACCGGGTCCTCCCGGCGCAGGCGGGTCCAGAAGTCGTGGGGATAGCCGTGCTCCGCGTACCAGTCGGGGTGGACCGGGTTGAAGGGAATCGACGGGGCCGCTTCGCTCGCCATGGGAACCTCCTCCGCTGGAATCGATGGAGTGTAGTGGAGGGCACCGCGCGGGCCAGCGGGGCCGGGCGCTTGCCAGGGCCGGGCCGGTTCTGCCAGTCTGCGAGCGAGGACGCATGCCGATTGGAGAGCCCGTGAGTGACACCCCTGAGATCACAGAAGTCCGCGAGGCGCATCGTTTCGACGAGGTGGCACTCGCCGACTACCTGGCGAAGCACCTGCCGGACTTCTCCGGGCCGCTCGGGGTGCGCCAGTTCGAGGGCGGGCAGTCCAATCCCACCTATCTGCTCGAAGCCGGGCGTGCGCGCTACGTGTTGCGCAAGAAGCCACCCGGGGATCTCCTGCGTTCCGCCCACCAGGTCGACCGCGAGTTCCGGGTGATCTCGGCCCTGGGCGACACCGAGGTGCCCGTCCCCAGGACGCACTTGCTCTGCGAGGATCCCTCGGTCATCGGGACGACCTTCTACGTCATGGAGTGGGTGCCGGGGCGGGTGATCACCGACAGCGCCCTCCCGAGCCTGACGCCGCCGGAGCGATCCGCTCTCTACGAGGACTTCGTACGCGTCCTGGCCGCGCTCCACAGCGTGGATCCCGTGGCAGTCGGACTCGCGGATTTCGGCCGACCTGGCAACTACTACGCGCGTCAGATCTCGCGTTGGAGTCGGCAGTACGAGGCGTCGAAGACCGATCCGATTCCGGCGATGGACGCCCTGATGGAGTGGCTGCCCGCGAACGTCCCGGAATCCGACGAGGCCGGCGTCGTTCACGGCGATTACCGGGTCGGAAATTGCATCATCCACGAGAGCGAGCCGCGGATCGTCGCGGTACTCGATTGGGAGCTGTCGACCCTCGGCCATGCCCTCGGCGATCTCGCCTACTTCTGTCAGTCCTATCGGGGCGAGGCCACTCCCGGCGCCTCGCTGGTGGGGATCGATCTCGCGGCAGCGGGCATTCCCTCCGAGGCGGAGGTGATCGCGCGCTATTGCGAGCTCACCGGCCGGGCCGGGATCGAGAACTGGGAGTTCTACATGGTCTTCGTGATGTTCCGGTCGGCAGCGATCGTGCAGGGTGTCTACAAGCGCGGGCTCGACGGCAACGCGAGCTCCGATCGCGCGAAGGAATACGGAGCCCTGGTCCGGCAGCGGGCGGAGGAGGCCTGGCACCTGGTGGAGGGCTGATCGGCCTTTGCGGGGGCTATACTGCCGCGGACTCGCCGCGCCGGACGTCGGAGGTTCGCATGACGCTCTCCCTCCAGGAGATCTCGGATCGCATCGAGATCGATGACCTGCTCACCCGCTACGCGACCGGCGTCGATCGCAAGGATTGGGATCTCTGGGAGTCCTGCTTTACGCCGGACGCCTGGATCGACTACAGCGCGTTCGGCGGGACCTCGGGCGGCGTGAAGGAGGTTCGCGCCTGGCTCGAGAAGACCCTGGCGATGTTCTCGATGAGCCAGCACATGGTGATCAATCGCGAGGTCGCGATCGAGGGCGACGCCGCGACGTGTCGGTCCGGCTTCTACAACCCGATGGCGTTGCTCACGGGCGAAGACGAATCCCTTCTCTGGTTCGACGGCGGCTACTACTGCGACGAGCTCGTTCGCACCGACGAGGGCTGGCGCATCAAGAAACGGGTCGAAGAGTTCAGCTACTCCACCCGCACGATGCGTACCCTTCGCGCGCCGAAGGTGGGCGCTCCTGCCGGGAGCGCCGGGTCTTGACCGGTCTCGCCTTCGTCGACGCCCCGGTACCGGTGCGCTCGGACATCGCCGAGGCGCATCGGCTCACCTGGGATCGCCTCGCCCGGCCCGGCTGCTGGTGGAGCGGTGCCGAGCGGGTGGCCATTGCCAGGGCGATCCGCACCGCGCCGACCTGCGCCCTCTGCCTCGAGCGCAAGCAGGCCCTCTCGCCCCTCGCCGTGGAAGGCGTCCACGACGCGGAGGGGGTTCTGCCCGAGGCCGCCGTGGAGGTCGTCCACCAGGTCGTGAACGACCCGGGTCGCCTCTCGCGCACCTGGTTCGAGAAGGTGCTCGCGTCGGGTCTCGGCGAGGAGCGGTACGTCGAGACTCTCGGCCTCGTCGTGGCGGTCGTCAGCGTCGACGCCTTCTGTCGCGGGCTCGGCGTCCCGCCCCATCCGCTCCCGGAGCCCCTGCCGGGCGAGCCCTCCCGCTATCGGCCACCGGGCGCCCGCGCCGACGTGGGCTGGGTGTCGATGATCCCGGTCGGAGCCGCTCGGGGTGCGGAGGCAGATCTCTACCCCGGACCCCGGGCCGCCAACGTGATTCGCGCCATGAGCCTCGTGCCCGATGCAGTCCGCTCGCTTCAGGAGCTCTCGGCGGCTCACTACGTCCCCGTGGAGAAGGTCGCGGATCCGCGGGCCGGAAGAGCCCTCGGCCGGGCCGAGATGGAGCTGCTGGCGGGGCGGGTCTCCGCCCTGAACGAGTGCTTCTACTGAACTTCCGCGCATGCCCTGCTGCTCCGTGCGAGCGGCGCGACGCGCGGAGCCGAGTACGATCTCTCCGCCCTGACCGGAGGAGAGGGCGCTGGCCCGGTCGGGATTCCGCACTCCGAAGAGCTGGTCCACTTCGCCGAGGCCGTGCTCGGCCAGGACGACGCCGAGCTCGGCGCAGCGCGGAGTGCGCTCCTCGCCGCCGTCGGCTCCGAGGCCTTCGTCGACGCGGCGGGCGTCGTGGCGAACTTCCAGCGCATGGTCCGCATTGCCGACGGCACGGGGATCCCGCTGGATGCGCCCCTCGAGCTCCTTACCCAGGATCTGCGCGAGGAGCTCGGCATCGAACACTTCGGCTCCGCTGCGAACACGCCGAAGGTGGGACGGATTCGGCGCTCCCTCGGACGGGTGCTGCGGCCGGTCGCCCTCGCGGCGCTGCGTCAGCTCGGCGGGCGATCGTCGCGCTGAGTGCTTCGGGCGGGCCCGCGGCCGTCGATTCTCGTGCCCCCCTAGGCTCCCCGCGCCC
>CALDCK010000133.1 GCA_937937315.1 uncultured bacterium | reverse complement strand
CCTGCGACTGGGCCGAGATGCTGCTGCGGATGTACTCCCGCTGGGCCGAGGCTCACGGCTATGGCGTGGAGATCCTGGACGTCCAATCCGGGGACGAGGCGGGTCTGCGCGGCGCTACGATCACCGTGTCCGGCGACTACGCCTACGGCTACCTGAAGGCGGAGGAGGGGGTCCATCGCCTGGTGAGGATCTCCCCCTTCGACTCCCAGGCGCGCCGCCACACCGCTTTCGCAAGCGTGTCGATCTTTCCCGAGATCGATGACGCCATCGAGGTCGAGGTGGACGAAGGTGACCTTCGGGTCGACACCTATCGAGCCGGCGGCGCCGGCGGACCGCACGTGAACAAGACCGACTCGGCCGTCCGCCTCACCCACCTGCCCACGGGCATCGTGGTCCAGTGTCAGAACGAGCGCTCCCAGCACAAGAACCGCTCCTCGGCGATGAAGGTGCTGCGCTCCAGACTCTACGAGCACGCGCGTCGCGAGCAGGAGGAGAAGATGGCTGCACTCCGAGGGGAGAAGCAGCAGATCGAGTTCGGCAGCCAGATCCGGTCCTATACGCTCCATCCCCAGCAGCGGGTCAAGGACCACCGGACGAACGTCGAGATTGGCAACGTGGACGGCGTACTCGAGGGAGACCTGGATCGCTTCATCCGCGCCACGTTGCTCCTTCGCGCGGAAGGGGAGGGCGCGTGAGTCGCAAGGAGCGAGACGCTCGTCGCGGTCGACTCGAGGCGCTGCGCGCCGCGGGGGTCGATCCCTACCCGGCGCGGGTCGGTCCGCGAGAGTCGATTGCATCGGTGCGGGGACGATTCTCGGAGCGGGACGCCGAGTCGCTCGAGAAGGAGAACGAGCCCGTCGCGGTGGTCGGCCGCGTCGTCGCGCTTCGTTCGTTCGGAAAGCTCGTCTTTGCGACGCTGCTCGAGAATGGCGAGCGCCTCCAGATCAGCGCCCGCAAGGCCGAGACGACGCCCGAATGCTTCGGCTTCGTCAAGAAGCTCGACGTGGGCGACTTCGTGCGAGTCGTGGGGCCGCTCTGGCGGACGAAGAGCGACGAGCTCACCGTGGACGTTCGCGAGGTCGAGATGCTGGCGAAGGGGCTTCGGCCCCTTCCGGAGAAGTGGCACGGGCTCTCGGACGTCGAGGCGCGCTTTCGACAGCGATATCTCGACCTGCTGGTCAACGAGGAGGCGCGGCGCGCGGCGCTCCTGCGCAGCCGGATCGTGACGGCGATGCGGGCCTTCCTGGACGAGCGCGGCTTCCTCGAGGTCGAGACGCCGGTGCTCCAGCCGATCTACGGCGGTGCCGCAGCGCGCCCCTTCACGACCCACCACAACGCCTACGACCAGACCCTCTACCTGCGCATCTCCGACGAGCTCTATCTGAAGCGGCTGGTCGTGGGAGGCATCGACCGCGTCTACGAGATCGGTCGGGTCTTTCGGAACGAGGGGGTCTCTCGCAAGCACAACCCCGAGTTCACGATGATGGAGTGCTACCAGGCCTACGCGGACTACAGCGACATGATGGACCTCACCCAGGCCATGGTGCAGTCGATCGCGGAGCGCGCGATCGGGGGGTCGCGGATCGAATTCGGCGGCCAGGAGATCGACCTCGCCGGGGAGTGGCCGCGCATCCCGCTGCGCGACGCCATCGCCCGGGAGACCGGCATCGACATCCTCGAGCACGATGCGCTGCCCACGCTGCGCGCCGCCTGCGAGGCGAAGGGCCTGCCGCCCGGCGACGCGCCCACCTGGGGGCGGCTGGTCGACGACCTGTTCAGCGAGCATGTCGAGCCGAAGCTGATCCAGCCGACCTTCATCACCGACTACCCGGTCGAGCTCTCGCCCCTGGCGAAGCGCTCGACCTCGGACCCGCGACTCGTCGAGCGGTTCGAACCCTTCCTCGGGGGGATGGAGATCGGAAACGCCTTCAGCGAGCTCAATGATCCGGACGATCAGAGAGAGAGGCTCGAGGCCAGCCGCCGGGATCTGGATGCTGGCGACGAGGAGGCCCATCCCCTGGATGAGGACTACCTCGTGGCGTTGGAGGTCGGGCTGCCGCCCACCGGTGGGCTCGGGATCGGCGTCGACCGGCTCGCCATGGTGCTCGCAGACGCGCCGACCCTGCGCGAGGTCGTCGCCTTTCCCCACATGCGGCCCCGGGCATCCTCGGGCGAGGACGCGGAGGAAGAAGAGGACTGATGGCCTCTCTCGGCTCGATGCTCTGGGACGTCCTGACCGCCGCCGGCGGCACAGTGGCGCTTGCGCTCATCCTGGTCATCGCCCTCGGCATCAATGCGATGACCCTGCTCTTCGCCGGATCGGCGGTGGTGGCGCTCGAGCGCTTCGCCCGGGCGGCCCGGCGGACCCGGAGCCTCCTCTGGGTGGGTGGGGTGTGGTCGATCGCCCTGGGGGCGCTCGCCGTCTACGCTCAGGCCGAAGAGCTCGCGGGGAGAGGCCTCGCGGAGAGGCTGATGGCCTGGGCACTGTCGTCGCTCGGCTGTGCGGTGGCCGTCGCCCTCGGGGTGATGTTCGCGCGCCAGGTGCTTCGTCGTGTATCCGGGACGCGGCTGGCGTGGGTCACGGTGACGGCGCTGGGACTGGGCGTCGCGCTCGTGCTGGGCGGCACCGGCCGGGTCATCTACGCCGCGGCGCCGACCGCCGTCGCGGCCCTGGGCGCGCTTTGGCTGCTCTTCCGCCGACGCCGGGAGCCCGCTGCGGGGGTCGGCGAGGTCGAGTCCATGCTGCGGGTGCTCGCCGTGTCGCTGGCGCTGGGGGTCGCCGTCGCCGCGGCGCTTCCCGGTGCGGAGACGGGCGTGGCGGCGGCGGGCGGGCTCCTTCTCTCCCTCATCGGCCTGGCCGTGGCGCTCGGCCTGATCCCCCTGGCCGTGGCCGGGATCTTCGATGTCCGCGGGGGCGTCGAGTGGTTCATCGCCGTCCGCTACCTCCTCGCGAAGCGGAGGCAGACCTTCATCTCGGTGATCACCGGCATCTGCGTCGTGGGAATCGCTGCGGGCGTGTGGCTGATCATTACGGTGCTGTCCGTGATGAACGGCTTCGAACGCACCTGGCGCGACGAGATCATCGGCAACCGGGCCCACTTTACGGTCCACAGTGGTCTCGGCCCCATCTCGGACTACGGCGAGATCCTCTCGACGGTCACCGCGACCGAGGGAGTGGTGGGGGCCTCCCCCTTCCTCGATGCCGAGGGGATGGTGCGCGGAGAGCGGGGCGAGATCATGGGGGTGCGGGTGCGAGGCGTCGACCCGACCCGCGTCTCCCAGGTGACCGATCTGAGCGACGACCTCGTCCACGGAGAGATCGGCGCGCTCGAGGCCGACGCATCCAACCCGGAGGAGCCCGCCATCCTGATCGGGAGTCAGCTCGCGGCGGCGCTGGGGGTCATCGTGGGGGATCCCCTGCTCCTGATCTCTCCCTTCGGTGGTCCCCAGACCCCTCTGGGCCCGGCGCCGCGACTCAAGCGCTTCCGCGTGGCCGGGGTCTTCGAGTCCAGCTTCTTCCAGTACGACGAGGTCTTCACCTACGTGAACCTCGCCGCTGCCCAGGACTTTCGCCGGGTGGGCGACGTGGTCGACGGCATCGAGGCCCGGACCACGGACTTCTACCGCTCGAGACGCGTCGCCGAGACCGTGCAGCAGGCCCTGGGGTTCCCCTACTACACGCGAGACTGGAAGGAGTTCTTCCCCGCCTTCTTCCAGGCGCTGAAGAGCGAGCGGGTAATGATGTTCATCCTGCTCACGATGATCATGGTGGTGGCGGCGTTCTCGATCGTGGCCACGCTCGTGATGATGATCATGGAGAAGTCGAACGACATCGCGATCTTGAAGGCGATGGGAGCGGAAGACGGAAGCATCGAGCGGATCTTCGCGCTCGAGGGCACCTTGATCGGAGTCGTGGGAACGGCACTCGGCGTGGTCGCCGGTTTGTCCGTCACGGCACAGATCGCCTTCATCCAGCGTCAGATCGAGGGCTTCGTCGGCATCGACACGCTTCCCGCGAGCGTCTACCAGTTCTCTACGCTCCCGGCCGAGTTCGATGCAGGTCAGATCGCCATCGCCGTGGGCGTCGCCCTCGTGCTCGCCCTGGGCGCGACGCTGCTACCGAGCCGGCAGGCCGCGCAACTCGATCCGGTGGAGTCCCTCCGTTATGAGTGATCAGCTCATGTCCATCGAGGGAATGCGGCGGTCCTTCACGACGGGAGACGGATCGATCGAGGTGCTGCGCGGCGTCGACCTTCGTCTCCGGCCCCGGGAGCGGCTGGCGATCCTCGGCAACTCAGGGGTCGGCAAGTCGACGCTGCTGCACATCATGGGCACACTCGATCGACCCAGCGGGGGCCGGGTCCTCTTCCGCGGTGAAGACGTATTCGCGAAGACTCCCAGGGACCTCGCCCACTTTCGCAATCGCCATCTGGGGTTCATCTTCCAGTTCCATCACCTGCTCCCCGAGTTCGACGCCCTCGAGAACGTCATGATGCCCGGGCTGATCGGCGGACTCCCCTTCGATGAGATGCGGGGTCGCGCGCGGCACCTGCTCACCGAGGTGGGGCTCGAGCATCGGATCACCCACCCGGTCGGCAAGCTCTCCGGGGGCGAACGGCAGCGCGTCGCCGTCGCCCGCGCCCTCGTGCTCGAGCCGGCTCTACTCCTGGCCGACGAGCCGACGGGCAACCTCGACCCGAAGACCGCCGACCAGGTCCTCGATCTCCTGCTCGAGATGAATCGCGTGCATGGGACGGCCCTCGTCGTCGTGACCCACAGCCCCGAGATCGCGGCGCGACTCGGGCGGCGGGTCGTCCTCGTGGACGGCTATCTCGAGGAGCCCGGCGTGCCGCGGCCCGAGACTTCCTGAGCGCCAGTATTCTTCTAAGTACGCGCGATCATTCGGGAAAGTGTCCAGGCGAGGGCTTGTCACGGCTGCCTCCTCCGAGTAGAGTCCCGCCGGTTCCCCTCGCCGGCCCCCGGATCGGAGGACATCGTGCGCGCACGAGCGCTCCTTTCGTCGTTTACGCCGCGCGTTCGACGACGCTCGTGATCGTGCGAGGCCCTGCGCACGTCGCGATCTGCACCGCGCTCCTCCTCCTTGTGCTCGCGGTGTGGGGCGCTGGCGCGGCGGCCCAGGAGCCCCCGGCGGAGAGCCCGCCCGAGGACCTGCCCAGGATCGCACTCGCGCCCTTCCGCGTGCACAGCGCACAGCAGCAGGGCGATCTCGCCCGGTCCCTGGCCGAGCTCCTGGCCTCGAGCCTCGCGGCGTCGGGTCGGGTCGAGGTCGTGGATGCGTCGCCGCGCTTCGACATCGATGCGCCCGTCGGCGATGCCGACGTACGATCCCTCGCCCGGGCGCTGGATGCCGACTACGTCGTCACCGGAAGTCTCACCGAGCTCGCGGGTCGATACAGCCTCGACGTCCGGGTCACGCCGGCCGAGGCCGGACTCCCGAGCTACACGCAGGTGTGGACGGCTTCGGAGGAGGAGTCGCTCCAGGGCCGCAGGTTGCAGGTCTCCGACCGGGTGCTCGAGCAGGTCGTCGGCGCCGCGCCCGCCCTGGTGACGGGCGTGGAGATCACCGGCGCCGCCGGCTTCGAACGCGAGCTCCTCGGGCGGCTGAACACCCGCGCCGGCGAGCCCTACGACCCGATCGCGGTCCGCGCCGATCTGGCCACCCTGCGCTCGAGCCCGGCGGTCGTGACCGTCGAGGCGGAGACGGAGCGAAGCGACGCCGGCGTCGCCGTGCGCTTCGACATCGTTCTGGCGGATCCTTCCCTGTCGGAGCCGAGCCTCACCGGCGACGAGCTGATCTCCGAGGTCGTGGTTCGAGGTAACCGGCGCATCGAGGAGGGCGCGATCCGCGCTCGCATCGCCTCCCAGGTCGGTGAGCGCTACGACCCGGCCCAGGTCGGGCGCGACATCATGGAAGTCCACGCTCTCGGCTTCTTCCGCAACGTGAGGGTCTTCAGCGAGGCCGCTCCCGAGGGGGGGCGCGTGCTGATCTACGATGTGGAGGAGAACCCCGTCGTCCGGCAGATCGCGATCAGCGGGAACGACAACATGGAGAGCGACAAGATTCGCGACCTGCTCACCCTGACTACGGGCTCGACCCTCGACTACCCGCTGCTCTACGAGAACCGCGAGCGGATCGGGGCGCTGTACCGGGCCGAGGGGTACTACCTGGCCGACGTCACCTTCGAGATCGAGCCGCTCGGGGAGGCGTCGGTCGGGATCGACTTCGCGGTGATCGAGAACGAGAAGCTGAAGCTCCGGAAGATCTCATTCGAGGGCAACGCCGAGTTCGACGACGACGAGCTGACCGAGGAATTCCAGACCAAGACCTGGCGCTTCTGGTCCTATGCAACCTCCTGGTTCGACCGGTCTGGAACCTACTCGGAGCCGCTCTTCCTCCAGGATCTTCGCAGCGTCGAGCGCACCTATACGGACGCGGGGTTCCTCCAGGTGAAGCTGGACCAGCCCGACGTGAATCCCCAGGAGGACGGGCTCTATGTCTCCGTCGACGTCGAGGAGGGGCGCCGCTTCAAGGTGGGCGAACTCGACGTCAGCGGAGATTCGACGGTCGATATCGACTCCCTGCGCGATCTGCTCCAGCTGAAGACGGGCGACTACTTCAACCGGAGCCATCTGACCGAGGACATCGGAACCCTCACCGAGCACTACCAGGATCGCGGCTTCTACTTTGCGCAGGTCAATCCCCTCTCGAACCTCTCGGCCGAGTCCGAGGTGGTCGACGTCCGATTCGACGTGCGGAAGGGCCCGCTCTACTTCATCCGGCGGGTGAACGTCTCCGGGAACACTGTCACGATCGACCCCGTCATCCGACGCGAGGTCCCCATCGTGGAGGGAGAGCTCTACTCCCAGCGCGCGGTGATGCTCGCGCGTCGCCGCATCGAAGGCCTGGGCTTCTTCGAGGAGGTGGACTTCAAGGTCGAGCCCACCGACGAGACCGATCAGCTCGATCTCGAGGTCAGTGTCGTGGAGCGTCCGACCGGCTCCTTCAGCTTCGGGGCGGGCTTTTCCTCCCAGGACGGCCTGGTCGTCACCGGGTCGCTCTCCCAGTCCAATCTCTTTGGCCGCGGCTACGGCGCGAACATCTCCGCCGATCTCGGCGGCCGGACCCAGCGGTTCTTCATCAATCTCGCCGACCCCTACTTCCTCGGCAGCACCTTCAGTCTCGGCACGACCATCTCGCAGACCAGCCTTCGATTCGATTCGTTCCGGCAGGATCAGACCGGCGTCGCAGTCGTGCTGGGCCACTCGCTCAGCGAGGACAACCGCACCCGGGGATTCCTCCGCTACAGCTTCGATCGGCGCTCCCTCGACGACGACAGCGACGTGAACGCCGCGGCGCCCATCCTGCGGGAGATCTTCGAGGACGAGCTCACCAGCAGCATGCTCGGTCTGTCCGTGATCCACGACAGCCGCGACGACCGCTTCGCGCCGACCGCCGGGCGGCGGATCGGGGTCTCCCTGGAAGGGGCAGGGCTGGGAGGCTTCTCCCAATTCCTCCGCCTCGAGAGCCAGGGCGCATTCTACCTGGGCGCACCGCGCTGGCTGCTCGAGCGATCGACCTTCGTCGTGAGCGCTCGTGCGGGCTGGGCCGTGCCCTTCAACTCCATCTCGGACTACGACACGCCGCCCCTGCTCGCGGACCCCTCCCTGATCGGCGACAACCTCAAGACCCTCGATCGGATCGACCGGGACCTGACGCTACCCCTCACGGAGCGCTACTTCCTCGGAGGCCTCGGCCAGTTCGGTCTGCGCGGCTTCGAGGCCCGCTCCGTGGGGCCGCGGCGCGCGATCCTCCAGGAAGTCGGCGGCGGGCTCTTCTCGCCCCTCGGTTACCGATTCAACGACGATGGCGACTTCGTCTGTGTCGACGACGGCCTGACCACCTCCGGGAATGGCAACGGCAAGTGCAACTCCCTCGATGACGAGGACGAGGACGATTTCGACGACCTCGACGAGACGGATGTCGTCGGCGGAAACAAGTTCATCGCCACGAGCTTCGAGTATCGCTTCCCCATCTCCGAGACCGTGGGCCTCCAGGGTGTCTTCTTCGTCGACATGGGGAACGCCTTCGACGAGAACCAGAACAACCTGTTGGACGTCACCGAGTGGCGCTACGGTACCGGGGGCGGGATCCAGTGGTTCTCCCCCTTTGGGCCCTTGGCCGTCGTGCTGGGCTTTCCCCTGGACAAGCTCTCCGTCGAAGATTCTCCGGTGTTCGAGTTTTCCGTGGGAGGCGTGGGATTCTGATCCCCCGGGGGTGACCGGGCCCCGCGCTATGCTCCCGATCCGCTTCGCCCCTCGTGATCCACGGGCCCCGGGCCGATCGGACCGGCTCCGTTCCAACGTCGTTTGACACTACCGCTTCGCTCTCTGGGAGGATGATCGTGCACATTCACAAGGCCCTCGTCGTGCTGGCTCTCGCCAGCCTGCTGGTATTGGGTACGGCGGCCGATGACGAACCGGTACGAATCGGAGTCGTCGACATCGACCAGGCGATCAGCTCTACCGATGAGGGGAAGGCCGCGCGGGAGGAGTTCGCTCGCAAGCAGCGCGAGGCCGAGGCGAAGATCCAGCCGATGGTCGAGCGCTACCGGGAGCTCGAGGAGGACCTGAAGGCGAAGAAGTTCGTCCTCTCGGACGACGCCCTGTACCAGAAGCAGCTCGATCTGGCGGAAATGCGCAATCAGATCCAGAACAAGATGAAAGAGCTCGAAGGGCAGCTCCAGGTCGATCAGAAGCGCCTCGAAGGTCCGCTCACCAAGAAGCTGGTCGAGATCATCGAAGAGGCGGGGAAGTCCCGGGGCTTCACGCTCATCTTGCGCCGCGGCGCTCCGGGCGTCCTCTATTCGCGTGAGGCCCTCGACATCACCGACGTGATCATCGAGAAGTACAACCAGAAGAGCTGAGCCCAGGCGTGTCCAAGATCCATCCCACTGCAGTCGTCGATCCCGGCGCGAAGATCGCCGACGACGCCGTCGTCGGTCCGCTCTCCGTGATCGATGGCGAGGTCGAGCTCGAGGCCGGGGTCGAGATCGGGGCGCAGGTCCACGTCACAGGCCGCACGCGGGTAGGCGCGCGTACGAAGATCTACCCCTTCTCCGTGATCGGAGTTCCCCCTCAGATCCTCTCCTACGAGGGCACGGCCGGGGAGCTCGTCATCGGCGAGGACAACGTGATCCGCGAGCAGGCGTCGATCCACGCCGGCAGCGTCGAGGGGGAAGGGCGCACCGAGATCGGGAACCACAACCTGATCCAGCACGCCTTCCACATCGCCCACGACTGCCGCATCGGCAACCACTGCGTGCTCGCGGGCCAGTCGGCGGTCTCCGGCCACGTGATCGTGGAGGACTACGCCGTGATCGGCGGGAAGAGCGGCGTCCATCAATTCGTGTGGGTGGGGGAGTCGGCATTCACCGCCGGCAATTCGATGGTGTCGAAGGACGTCCCCCCCTACGCGAAGGTCGCCGGCGACCGCGCACGCTTCGTCGGCGTGAATCGCATC
>CALDCK010000132.1 GCA_937937315.1 uncultured bacterium | reverse complement strand
TGCCGATTCCGGTTCCGCTCGGCTTCTATTCCTTCGGCGGCTGGAAGAACTCGCTCTTCGGTGCCCACTCGATCTACGGACCGGACGGTGTGCACTTCTACACGCGACCCAAGGTGGTGACGACGCGCTGGCCCGACCCCGAAGACCGTGGGGTCGACCTCGGCTTTCCCCGCAACCGTTAGAGACCGACGAGGCAACCGTGCAGACCAAGAAGCTCTACGACGAGTACATGATCACGAGCATGGTGCCGGGCTTCGATCCGGTCGAGGTGGAGTCGGCTCTCGGCACCACGATCCGATCCGCCAGCGGCGAGGAGTACCTCGACTGCTTCAGCGGCATCGCGGTCTGCAACGCCGGACATCGCCACCCGAAGGTGATCGCCGCGGCAAAGGCGCAGCTCGACCAGCTCGTCCATTGCTGCACCTATGTCTACTACAGCCCAATGGCCGGACGTCTGGCCGAAGCGCTGGCCGGGATCACGCCCGGAGCTCTGCGCAAGAGCTTCCTCGCCAGCTCCGGCGCCGAGGCCATCGAAGGCGCCATGCGGCTCGCACGCCACTTCACGGGGCGCAACGAGTTCGCCGCCCTCACCCACAGCTTCCACGGCCGCAGCTACGCCACGCTCTCGATCACGGGGAACAGCGGGCGCAAGAAGTCGGGAGGGCCCTACATGCCGGGCGTCGTCTTCGCGCCGGCGCCGTACTTCTATCGCTGCCCCTTCGGTTCGAAGACCGAGGCCGAGTGCGCGGAGCGATCGGCGGAGCAGCTCGCCAATGCGATCCGCTACCAGAGCTCGGGCAACGTCGCGGCCTTCGTCGCAGAGCCGGTGCTCGGAGAGGGCGGCATCCTGGTACCCCACGAGAGCTACTTTCGTCTCGTGAAGGAGATCCTCGACGATGAGGGGATCCTCTTCCTCTGCGACGAGGTCCAGAGCGGCTTCGGGCGTACGGGCAAGCTCTTCGCGATCGAGCACTATGGCGTCGAGCCCGAGATCATGGCCATGGCGAAGGGGATCGCCGACGGCTTTCCGCTCTCGGCCTTCATCGCGCGACCCGACGTCGGCGATTCCTTCACCCCCGGCTCCCATCTCTCGACCTTCGGTGGCAATCCCGTGAGCTGCGCCGCCGCGCTGGCGAACATCGAGGTCATGAAGGAGGAAAGGCTTCCCGAGAACGCAGCGATCCGGGGAGAGCAGCTCATGGGCGCTCTGAAGCCTCTCGAGAACGAGCTCACCCTGGTGGGCGAGGTGCGCGGCCGGGGATTGATGATCGGCCTCGAGCTCGTAAAGGATGCGGACAAGACCCCGGCGGCCGAGGCCGCAAAAGAGGTGAAGACGCGCTGCCGCGAGGCCGGGCTCCTGATCGGCGTCGGGGGCAGCTTCGCCAACGTCGTCCGCCTCCAGCCGCCCCTCGTGCTGACCGAGACCGAAGCCGGCCGCATCATCGATACCCTGTCGAAGGTGCTGCGAGAGGTGAGCGGCGCACTATGACGCTTCGCCGACGACGGCGCGCGTGAAGGAACTCGTCGGATCGCTCGTGTCGATTCACACCGTGGAGGCCCCGAAGCCCGAAGAGGCCCAGGGCTCCGCCGTCGCCGAGCTCGACGGCTTCGTGGGCGAACGGCACCGGGGCTTTCAGCGCATCGCCGCATCCTACGATCGCGATCCCACCGGGACCGTCAGGCGCAACGAGCGCCAGTGGTCCGGCGTCTCGCAGGAAGAGCTCGATCTCATCCGGGAACGGATGGACCTGAAGGAGCCCCTGACCGCCGCGACCCTCGAAGCGAACCTATGCGTCGAAGGCATCCCGGGCTTCTCCCAGCTCCCGAGGGGAAGTCGTCTCGTCTTCCCCTCCGGCGCGGCGCTGGTCATCGAGGAGGAGAACCCTCCTTGCAGCTACATCGGTGAGTCGATCGACGCGCAGTACACGACCCGTTCCGGGGAACCGGTCGCCGGCAAGCGCTTTCCAAAGCTCGCCCTCGGGCTGCGGGGGGTCGTGGGAGTGGTCGACGTTCCCGGAAGGATCGAGGCCGGAGATCGGATCGTGGTCGAGGTCTTCGATCCGTGAGGCCCGGAGTGGCACTAGCGGAAGGGGACCTCTCGGCGGGGGGGCGCCGCGGCCTCTTCGCAGTCCATCCCCTGAGCGTATTCGTGTCCGGAGCGGACGCAGGCGGCGATCGTGCCCGGCGCGAGGCAATCCCCGATCCGCACGATGTCGATCCGATCCTCCAGCTCCCGATAGAGCCCGTCTCGCGACTCGCGCGAGGTCACCATTACGACATTCGGCACCTCCACGCTCCGTTCCCGACCCGTGAAGACACACGCGAGCACTGCCTTCTCGCCGGCGATCCCACAGAGGACCGTGCTGGGTTCGATCCGGATCTCCAGCTCGAGCAGGCGCGCCTGCACGCGATCGAGCTCGGCAGTGTTGCCCATCCACGCGGAGGCCAGGGGGGCCGTCGTCGCCAGGGTGACGTCGCAGCCCGCCCGGGCGAGCCGCTCGGCGACCACCCCGCCCATGTAGTAGTGGTCGTCGTCGAAGACGAGGCAGGGTCCCTCCGGAAGCCTCCCGTCCATGACGTCATCGGGTGTCAGCACATGAGCGGATCGCCATCCTTCGATGGGCTTCGCGTGCCAGCGACCGACCCCGTCGCGGCGCCAGTCGCAGCCGGTTGCCAGTGCTACCCGATCGGCCCCGAACTCGAGGATCTGCGCCGCGTCGAGCTCGCTCTCGAAGTAGACCTCGACGTTGCTCTGCTTCTCGAGCTGGCCGATTCGCCAGTCTCGCACTCGCGCCCACTCGGCCAGTCCGGGCAGGCTCGCCTCCCGAGAGACCCTTCCGCCGAGCTCACGCGTGCGCTCCGTGAGTGTCACCGAGTAGCCGCGCTGCCCGAGCGCTCGGGCAGCTTCGAGACCCGCCGGCCCGCCCCCGACGACCAGGACGCTCCTCTCCGAGGCCGCGTCGCGGATGCGCTCCGGGTGCCAGCCACGCCGCCACTCCTCCCCCATGGCCGGGTTCTGGGTGCAGCGGATCGGCAGGCCCTGGAAATCCGACGCGTAGCAGAGATTGCAGCCGATGCACTCGCGAATGTCGTCCATCCGGCCTTCGCGGATCTTCTTCGGGAGGAATGGATCCGCGATCGACGGGCGCGCGGCGCCCACGAAATCGAGGATCCCCTCGCGAACCTGGCGAAGCATGGTGTCGGGAGAGGTGAAGCGACCCACGCCGACGACGGGCTTTCGCGTCAGCGTTTTCACGTAGGAGACGTAGTCCTCGAGGGCGGCCTCGCGCGTGAAGCGCGAGCTTCCCATCTCGAGGCTGTAGTCGTGCACGCTCAGGTCGAAGAGGTCCGGGAGGTCCCGGATCAGCGCGATCACCTCGCGCTTCTCCTCGGTATCGGGCTCTCCGTCCGGTCCTCCGGAGCTGGTCGCCAGGCGCAGGGCGATCGCGCAGGAATCCCCCACGGCCTCCTTCGTATCCTCGAGCATCTCGCGCACCAGGCGAACCCGGTTCTCGAGCGAGCCGCCGTACTCATCCGAGCGATGGTTGTCGGGCGACAGGAACTGCGCGAGCAGATAGCCGTGGGTCGCGTATACGTACACGATGTCGAAGCCGGCGCTTTGCGCTCGCTTTGCGGCCTCCACCTGCCAGCGGCGCAGCTCCCGGATGTCGCGCTTGTCCATGGCGCGACACTGGACGGGATGGAACCCCGCGGCGGGCCGGCTCCGCGCACCCATCGAGCCCTCGCGCGTATGGAGGTTCGGGCTCGTGCCGCCTCCATGCCAGAGCTCGACGCCGGCGAGGGCACCGTGCCGGTGCACTTTCTCCACCATCAGGGCGTGGGCGCGGACATCCTCCTCGTCCCACAGCGACGCCGTCGGCAGGGGCTGCTCGTCGGAGCTCGGATGGATCGAGCAGTACTCGGTGCAGACGACTCCCCAACCCCCCTCGGCCTTCGTCTCCCGCATGGCGGCCAGGCTCTGGGGCATCCGGTAACCCATGCCCGTGCAGTGAGGCACCTGATAGAAGCGGTTCGGAGCCGTCACCGGACCGATCCTGACGGATTCGAAGAGAGTGTCGAAGTGCCCCCGATCGCTCATCTCTCCACCTGTACGCGTGTCCTTCTCGCCGTGGCCTGCAGCTCAGGCACGCCCGACGCATCCTTCGAACGAGCTTTCACGGTCGCTCGAAGCGTCATGAATCACTGCATTCCCCCCGGTTTCCAGGGCGCCGCCATATGGCGCGAGCAAGCGGAGAAGAGCATATGCCGAGAGTGACACCCCTGCACTCGCGCGTCGGCCCCCTGTGCCAGGGCAGCCGCTGGGAGGAATGGTCCGGATTCCTCACGGCGACGATGTACGAGCTCGACCACCTGCACGAGTACAACGCGATCCGTACAGGCTGCGGCCTCTTCGACGTCTCACCGCTGCTGAAGTACGACATTCGCGGTCGGGACGCCGTGACCCTGATGAACCGCGTGATCGTGCGCGATGCGAAGAAATGCCGCATCGGTCAGGTCTTGTACACGACCTGGTGCGACGACGACGGGAAGGTCATCGACGACGGGACGGTCTCGCGCCTGGCAGACGACCACTTTCGGCTCACCGCCGCGGTTCCTGCGCTTCACTGGCTCCAGCACAACGCCATCGGGCTGGAAGCGACGGTCGAAGACGTCTCGGAGCAGATCGCCGCGGTCTCGATCCAGGGGCCCACTTCGCGCGACCTCCTGGCGAAGCTCACGAATGCGGACCTGCCGAATCTGCGCTTCTTCCACTGCACTCAGGCCGACGTGGCCGGAGCCGACGCCTGGATCTCCCGCACCGGCTACACCGGCGACCTCGGCTACGAAGTGTTCGTCGAGCCCCAGAACGCCGTGAAGCTCTGGGACGCGATGATGGAGCTGGGCGACAGCTACCAGATGCGCCCCGCCGGCACCGTGGCACTGGACCTGGCACGCGTCGAGGCCGGACTCCTCCTCATCGATGCGGATTTCATCTCCGCGGCGCAGACGATGTTCGACGTCCAGAAGACGTCCCCCTACGACCTGGGGCTCGCCTGGATGGTGGACCTCGAGAAGGACTTCTTCATCGGCCAGCGGGCACTCCGCGAAGAGAAGGAGAAGGGCTCCAGGTGGCTGACGGTCGGGCTCGAGCTCGACGTGACCGTGATGGAGAAGTTCTACGCCGAGTGGGGCATGCCCCTCCACCTGCCCGATCGAACCTGGGCAGAAGCGGTTCCCGTGTTCGCCGATGCCGCCCAGACGAAGCACATCGGCCGCGGAACGAGCGGAACCTGGTCGCCGGTCCTGAAGAAGTACGTGGTCATCGCGCGCCTCCGGCCCGAGCACGCAAAGCCCGGGAACAAGATCTTCATCGAGGAGGTGATCGAAGCCGTGAGCTACTCGGTGCCCGCAACGGTCGTGAAGATGCCCTTCTTCGATCCTCCTCGGAAGAAGGCGTGGGGAGCAGAAGCCAAGTGACGCAGACCTACGATGCCATCGTCGTTGGCGGTGGCCACAATGGCTTGACCTGTGCGGCCTACCTGGCGCGCGCTGGACGCAAGGTCCTGGTCCTCGAGCGGCGGCACGTCATCGGTGGCGCCGCCGTGACCGAGGAGATCCATCCGGGATACAAGTTCACCGTCTGCTCCTATGTCGTGAGCCTCCTGCGACCCGAGGTGATTCGCGAGCTCGAGCTGGCGAAGCACGGCCTGCAGATCCACCCCCTCGACCACGTCTTCGTTCCGAAGGAGGACGGCGACCACCTCATCTCCTATCCCGATCCGGCGAAGGCGCGGGACGAGCTCAAACGTCACTCTCCGCGGGACGCGGAGATGATGCCGCGCTTCACCGAGATGATGTACAAGATGGCCTACGCGGTGAAGCCCATCCTCGGCTACGTCCCGCCCAACCCGAACTCCTTGAGCCTGCGCGACCTGCGCACGCTCCGCGCGTTCGGCAAACACCTGAACGGCCTCGGCAAGCAGACCTTCCACGAGCTCACGAAGATCATGACGATGAGCGTGGACGACTTCCTGGCGGAGTACTTCGAGTCCGACATCGTCCGATCCATGATGGGGCTCTCCGGGATCATCGGCACGATGCTCGGCGTGAAGTCCCCCGGCACCGCCTATGTGCTGCTCCACCACTTCATGGGCGAGCTGGACGGGGCCTTCACGGCCTGGGGCGCGCAGAAGGGCGGAACCGGGGGCGTCAGCGAGGCCATCGCCAGCGCGGCCCGGAGCCACGGAGCGGAGATCCGCGTCGAGGCGCCGGTCTCCCAGATCATCGTCCGAAACGGGACCGCCGTGGGTGTGGCGCTCGAGAACGGAGACGAGATCTACGCCAGGACCATCGTCTCGGGCTGCGATCCGAAGGTGACGTTCCGGAAGCTCGTGGAGGAGAAGGAGCTGCCGCCGGAGCTCGTGACCGCGATCGACAAGTTCAAGTACCGGGGGTCGTCGGGGAAGGTGAACCTGGCCCTCGACGCAGCGCCCATCTTTCCGGGGATGCCGGATCCGTCACTGATCAAGGGGTCGATCGACATCTGCCCCAGCGTCGACTACATCGAGCAGGCCTACGACGACGCCAAGTACGACGGCTTCTCGAAGCGCCCCTGCATGGAGGTCGAGATCCCGACGACCATCGACCCGACGATGGCGCCTCCGGGGAAGCACGTCGTGTCGATCTTCGTGCAGTACGCATCCTACAACATGCCCGAGTACGGAGATCGCGACCAGCAGCGGGAGGCATTTGGGAATGCGGTAATCGATACGCTGTCGGAGTTCTCCCCGAACCTCAAGGACCTGATCCTGCACAAGCAGGTCCTGACGCCCTGGGACATGGAGGACAAGATCGGACTCACCGAAGGCAACATCTTCCAGGGTGAGCTCACCCTCGATCAGCTCTTCTGCTTCCGACCCGCGATCGGTTGGGCCGACTATCGAACCCCGATCCGGAACTACTTCCAATGCGGCTCCGGCACACATCCGGGGGGCGGCATCACCGCCGGTCCGGGCCGACTCGCCGCAAGAGAGATCCTCGGAGAGGAGTTCTGAACGTGGCTGCGCACGACGTCATCGTCATCGGGGCTGGGCACAACGGACTGGTCACTGCCGCCTACCTCGCGAAAGCGGGCCGCCGCGTTCTCGTGCTCGAGCGGCGCGAATCGATCGGGGGCGCAGCCGTCACCGAGGAGCTGATGCCCGGGTTCCGGGTCTCGTCGCTCGCCGACGGCCCAGGCTACCTCTCGGCCCGGGTACGCCGGGACCTGAAGGTCGAGTCCCGGGTGGAGATCCTCGCCTCGGACTCGGTCGCGTTCTGTCCCCAGCCCGACGGCTCCCAGCTCACGATCTGGCGCGACCAGGCGAGAACCATCGAGGAGATCGCGCGTTTCTCCCGAGCCGATGCCGAGGCCTACCCCGGATTCGTCGAGCTGATGAGCCGGATCGGCGACGTCCTGGGCGCCCTGATGGAGATGACCCCGCCGGATCTGCCCGAGGTGGGGATGCAGGACCTGCGCGGCGGGCTCGGGCTCTTCGGCCCGCTTCGCAGGCTGGGCCGCAAGCGCATCGGCGATCTCTTGCGCGTATTGCCGATGCCGGCCGAGGACCTGCTCAGCGAGTTCTTCGAGTCTCCCGTCGTCAAGGCGGCGATCGGTGCGAGCGCGATGCTGGGCATCAGCTTCGGGCCACGGGAGGCGGGCACCGCGTACACCTTCCTCGCGAACTGGGCCCAGAGCGGCAACGGCCTCTTCCGTTCTGCGGGCGTCGTCAAGGGCGGCATGGGCGCGCTCACCGAGGCGCTCGGCGACGCCGCGCGTGGCTTCGGAGCCGAGATCCGCACGGGAACGCCGGTCGAGAAGGCGCTCGTCCGCGACGACCGGGTCGTCGGCGTGAAGCTCGCGGATGGAGAGGAGCTCGAGGCGAGAGTCGTGGTCTCGAATGCGGATCCACGCACGACCTTCGAGCAGCTGCTCGAGCCGCACACCCTCGATGCCTCGTTCACGCGGAACCTACGCGCAATCAAGTACCGCGGCTCGTCCGTACGCGTCCACCTCGCGGTCCGAGAGCTTCCCGAGTTCTCCGCTCTGGCGGGTGGCGATGCCGCTGCCCTGCGCGGGCCGATCCAGATCGCCCCTTCCCTGGACTACGTCCAGCGTGCCTTCGACTGCACGAAGTACGGCCGCTGCTCGGAGAACCCCTACCTCGACGTGCTCATCCCCACGCTCAGCGATCCGGATCTCGCACCCGAGGGCCAGCACGTCGTCTCGATCACCGCCCGCTACGCTCCCTACGCGCTCCGCAGCGGGAGCTGGGCCACGCACCGGGACACCTTCGCGGACGTCGTCGTGGGCACACTCGCCGAGTACGCCCCCGGCATCCGGGAGACGATCCTCCACCGCCATGTGCTCGCGCCGACGGACCTGGAGAGCACCTACGGGCTTCCGGAAGGAAATCCCAACCACGGCGAGATGACCCTCGATCAGTTCTTCCACATGCGGCCGATCCCCGGCTACGCGCGCTATCGCACGCCGATCTCCGGGATGTACCTGTGCGGGGCAGGCACCCACCCGGGTGGGGGAGTCACCGGCATTCCGGGTCACAATGCGGCCCGGGAGATCCTCGCGGACGCGAAGTAGCGTCACGTGCCCGATCGCGGACGGGAAGTAGGGTCACGTGCCTGAAGCGGGCATCGCGGGGCTCGACCTCATCGTTCTCGGCGTCTATCTGCTCGCGATGCTCGGCGTCGGCTACTACGTCTACCGACGAGCCCCGAGCTTCGAGGAGTATCTCCTCGCTGGGCGCATGATGACGACCCCGATCCTTGTCTGCACCCTCGCCTCGACCTACTACGGCCTCGACATCCTCTTCGGCACCTCCGAGCTCGCCTACAACGAAGGCATCGTCGCATTCTTCGCCTACTCGGAGCTCTCTCTCGGGATCTATCTCCTGGCGGCGTTCGCGCTCAGCACGCGGCTGCGACGCGCGAAGTTCACCTCCCTTCCCGAGATCCTAGAGCGGAACTACGGACGGTCGGCGGGCGTTCTCGGCGCGCTCGCATCCATCATCTACTCGGTTCCGTCCGCAGGCCTCTTCGCCCTCGGGAGGATCACCCATGTGGTCTTCGGGATGGAGCCATGGCTCGGCGCCCTCCTGCTGGGCGGCGTCGCGCTGGCCTACACCCTCCTGGGAGGGCTGTTGGCGGTCGCCGTCACGGACACGATCCAGTTCGTGCTGATGTGCATCACACTGGCGATCGCGATCCCGATGCTGATGGGCGAGGTCGGAGGGTTCGACGCGGTTGCAGCCGCCGCCCCCGTGGGATACTTCGCGCCCCTGGGCGACATCCCCATCTGGCTGATGATCGCCTACACCTCGGCGGGCCTCAGCATTCTCGTCGATCCGGGCTTCTACCAGCGCGTCTTCGCCGCGAAGAGTGCGCGGCAGGCCCGCAATGCCATGCTGATCAGCATTTTCATCTGGATCGCCTACGACTGGCTCGTCACGGCGGGTGGGATGCTCGCCCTGGCCGCGGTCGCGGACGGGCGCCTCCCGGCCGATCTCCACTCGAACGACGCGCTGCTCGCCGCCGTCTCCTTCGCGTTGCCCGTGGGACTCACGGGCGTCTTTCTGGCCGGAGTCCTGGCGACTGCGATGTCGACCATCGATTCCTACACCCTCGTGGCCGGCGCCAACATCTCCTACGACCTCTATCGCCCGCTGGTCAAGCCCGACGCCGACGACGAGGAGCTCGTTCGCACCACGCGGATCGGCGTCGTCGTGTCCTGGGTGCTCGGCTACGCGATCGCCTTCATGTTTACGAAGATCCTCGCGCTGGTGGTCTTCATGACGACGTTGCTCACGTCGATGGTCCTCGTCCCGATCTTCGCGAGTCTCTATTGGAAGGGGAGGAAGACCCCACTCGCGGGTGTGCTGAGCTGCTCGGTGGGTCTCGTGAGCGTCATCGCCTTCTACCTCGGCATCCAGTGGCTGGGGACCTTCGACGAGGTCTACGGCACCTACATCTGGACGTTCGCCTTCGACGGCACCACCTTCAGCCTCTGGCAGGAGTACGCGCTGTTCTTCAGCCTGCCGATGAGCCTGATTGGATTCATTCTCGGAAATCTGCTCGGAGCCGACGGGCCGCCGGTAGAGCCGATGGAGGCCGCGGAGTGAACGGCTGGGACGTCTTCACCTGGATCTCGTCCGCGGCACTCGCCGGGAGCGCCATCGTGATCTTCGGCTACTTCCTGAGAGACGCTGGTAAGATCCTGAACCAGGAGGACGACGATCGGGACGAGGACTGAGCCGTTCCGCACTGCCGACCGCGGGGGCGAGGACTCGAATCCGCACCCCTCAGTGGCCCAGGTTGTATCCAAGGCGCCGCGGCATTCGAGCCACCATCTCGAGCAGCGGATTGCCGCTTCTCCCGGCCTCCCACGCGTCATCCGTGCGAAGGATCGCCTCCAGGGTGAGTCGAGCGCCGATGGAGAGAAGGGGCTCCGGGGGAAAGCGCTTCGATCGAAGCCCCACGAGAGGCAGGGTGGTGAACTCGTCTCGCCTGCCGAGGGCCAGTGACGACAGGATCCGACCCCCGAGGACGCAGGGGCCGACGCCACCTCCGGTGAATCCCATCCCGTAGTGGACGTTCCCGCCCCAGATCGACCCGAAGAAGGGAACGTGGTGTGCGCTGACGTCGATCGGCCCGCCCCAGACCGCGTCGATTCCAACACCGCGAAACTCCGGAAACCACTTCTGGAGCTGACGCTCGAGGCGCCGGTACCAGGTGGGGTCGTTGGACATCCGGGAGTCGATCTCCCGACTGGAGCTCCCGGTTCCAGCGCCGAACGCGATCCGCCCGTCCGGAGTGGTGCGGAGGTAGTGGAGCGTCGCGCGGAAATCACCGATCCCCTCACCGCCCGTCCACCCGATCTCGCGTAGCCGGTCGGGTGCCGGCTCCGTCAGGACGATGTGGCTCGAACGCGGAATGACGCTCCGTCGGAACCCGGGGAGCTGGTTCGACCAGGCGTTCAGGCCGAGGACCACCTGGTCCGCCATGACTTCGCCGCTGCGGGTCGTAATCCTGGCAGGGGCTCCAGCCTGGATCCCATCGACTGGCGTTCCCTCGAAGATCCGGACCCCCAGCCCGAGGATCAGGGCTCGCAGACCCCGGGCGAGGCGCGCGGGTTGGACGGTCGCACCCCGGGTCTGCAAGACGCCCCCGCGGAACTGGGGCGACCGACATCGGAGGGCGACCTCGGATGCAGAGAGCACCTCGTAGAGGTCAGGGGGGAAGCCTTCGTGCGAGAGAAGACCGCGATACTCCTCGATCGCTTCGTCGAAGATCGGAGACGTCGACACATTGAGATGGCCGGAGCGCTCGAACCAGATGTCGATTCCTGCCCCGCGGAAGACGTCCACCGCGGAGTCGACTGCCCTCTCCGAGGCCTCTCCGACCCGGACCGCGCCCTCGACTCCGAAGAGCTCCACGAGGATCCCGAAGTCCTCCCAGAGCCCGTACATGAAGCCACCGTTGCGTCCGCTCGGTCCGCCCCCGCAGATGTCGGCCTCCAGCAGCACGACCTCGGTGGTGGGATCCGCTCGCTTCAGGTGGTACGCCGTCCAAAGACCCGTGTATCCCCCACCGACGATCGCCACGTCCGCCCGAAGCGGGCCCACCAGAGGCGGGCACGGGGTGCCGGGGTCCGAAGCCAGGGCTTCGCGAAGCCACCAGGATCTCGCTTCGTCCGGCGGGCTCTCCGGACCTCGCAAGCGCGCGCGACCCGTCACTTCAGGAGGCCACGGTGCACGCGTCCCATGAAGGGAGGGAGGGGCACGAGGAGCTCCGAAATCTCGACCACGCGACTCACCGGAGCCTCCGGCCCACGACCGACGCATCGCGCTGGCGAAAGTAGAGGACCGAGCCGCGCTCGTAGGGGGCGAGCCCCGTCTTCGCGCCGCCCCGAAGCTCTTCGGCCAGCGCCAGCAGGATCTCCTCTCGGTCTTCCGCTCGCGTGAGGGAGAAGTCCATCCACTCGAGGGCCGCCTCCTCGATGTCCCGGGTCCGGGCCGAAACCACATCGAGCCCGAAGAGTCGAAAGAGCGAGCACACCTCTTCGAAGCCGAGACAGCGAGTGTGGGATCGGTCGCGGAGCCACTCGTAGTAGTCGTACTCTGCGGCGGTCTCCGCCTCGGGCACGACGATGTCTACGAGGATGACGTGGCCTCCCTTCTTGCACACCCGCGCCATCTCCGAGAGGACGATCCTGGGCTCGGCGAAGTGATGGAAGGCGTAGCGGGTCGCGACGAGGTCGAAGCTCTCGCTCTCGAAGGGCATCGATTCGACGATTCCCTTCTGGAAGAGGATGTTCTCGATGCCGTGCTGTCCGATGAACGCTCTTCCGGTCTCGAGCATCGCGTCGGTCGCATCGAGACCGGTGACGCTCGCCACGTGCGGGGCGAGCGCCCGCGCGAACTCCCCGGTCCCGGTGGCAACGTCGAGGGCGACCGCGTCGGTCGAGGTCGGCAGGTCCGCCAGCATCCAGGCGAGACCCTCGGCGTCGGCATAGGTATCGCCCTCGCTCGCGAACCCCTTCGACTGGTCGGTAAAGGCCGACTGGTTGCGATCCAGCGTCCCCAACGCGTCACTCCTCGTCTTACGTGCCGGGTCGCCTCGACCTGGTCAGCCTAGGGCCCATCCTGTACGACGGCGTAGTACCACCACTCGGGAACTTCTTCGCCGAAGACCTCGGCCATGTCGTACTTCTCGGCGTAGAGGAGATCGAGCTCGTCGACGAGAGCAGGGTCGGTGACCGGTGCGACCGTGACGTCGTACCGGCGACCGGAGATCGCGAGCTTCGCCGCGGGGTTGCGTGCCACGTTCTGCTCCCAGGTCTTCTTCTCTTCCCCGTAGGAGCCGATATAGAGCGCTGCGTCGCGCTGGACGCACCAGATCGTCGTCGAGTGCGGCAGGAAGTACCACGGTCGCGTCTCGATGAAGATCTCCTCGACGTCGTCGGTGAAGGACCAGTCGGCGACGCGATCTTCGACGAGCTCGCCGCGCACCCACAGCCCGGGGCGAACGTCCCGGGGCTGACAGCCCACGATGAGTAGGGCGCCGCACAGAAGGAGCGGAACTCGCACGGAGCCAGTCTCAAGCGTCCGGAATCGAATTACAAGCCCGATGCCGCGCGGATCGACTCAACACCCGGCCACGCCGTCACTCGCCGCGACCGAGATGGGGCTCTTCCGCTCCGGGCCGGAATCCTCGACCTCGGGTGCGCGATCGCTGCGGTCGAGTCTACCATCGAGCGCGGCGACCCCGGCGCGGGCGCAGATCAGGGTGCGTCGAAGCGGGCCACCCGCCCGTCTGGATCGTGGCCCTCGTGGAGCGGCTGGATGTGGGGCGCCTCGG
>CALDCK010000131.1 GCA_937937315.1 uncultured bacterium | reverse complement strand
GCCTACGAAGCGACGGGCTGCGATCTGCTGCTCTGCCTCGTCAATCCCTTCAAGATCCCCCACGAGAAGGTGATGCAGACGATCGAACTCATGGGGCGCTACGTCATCCCGGAGTTCGACCGCGCGGGCCGGAGCGCCGGTTGAGCGACGCAGCCCCCGATCCGGCGGGCGGCTCCTCCCGCAGGGAACGCCGCAAGCGCGAGCTTCACGACCGGATCATGGAGGCGGCCACCTCGCTCTTCGAGGCGAAGGGCTTCAGTGCGACGACCGTAGAGGAGATCGCGGACGCCGCAGATGTGGCGGAGAAGACCTTCTACAATCATTTCGCCACGAAGCAGAACCTCGTCCAGGAGCTTGCCGAGGATTCGCTGCGCCGCATGCGCAGCATGCTCGAGGAGGCTCGAGAGCACCCCGGATCGATCGCAGAGCAGCTCGATCGCTTCTTTCGCAGCGCGGCGGACGAGGCCGCGAACAGCTCCCGCGACCTCACGCGCGAGCTGATTCTCGAGCTCGTGCGCGTCTCCCAGGTGGACGGCGTCGGCCCGGAGCGCAACCGACACCTCCACGCCTGCTTTGGCGAACTCCTCCGCGACGCGATGGAGCGGGGAGAGCTCGCATCGGACTTCGACGTCGATTTCTTCGCCGAGATCTGTGTCGCCTCCTATACCGGCATCATCATCAACTGGGTGAGCCTCCCCACCTACCCTCTGCGCGCACGCCTCCTGGCCACGTCGCGCTTCCTCGCCCAGGCGATCGCTGCGAGTCCGCCCCTCGACGCGCCGAGCCAGTCCCCCGAAACCACTCAGGAGACCCAAGCCCGATGAAGTTCGCACTCTTCTACGAGATCCCCGTCGCCAAGCCCTGGACCCGCGACAGCGAGCACCGGGCCTACAAGGAGGTCGTCGAGCAGGCCGTGCTGGGCGAGCAGGCCGGATTTCACAGCTTCTGGACCGTCGAGCACCACTTCCTCGAGGAGTTCTCCCACTGCTCGAACCCGGAGGTCCTCTACGGCCACATCGCCGCAAAGACGTCGAAGCTGCGCATCGGCTACGGCGTGCGGCTCATGCCCAGGCCCTACAACCACCCGGTGCGCACCGCCGAGTCGGTCGCGGTCCTCGACCTGCTCTCCGACGGCCGCGTCGAGATGGGAAGCGGACGTTCGGCGACGCGACTCGAGCTCGAGGGCTTCGGCATCGATCCCCAGGAGACCCGCGCGATGTGGCGGGAGGCCCTGGGACACATCGTCGGCTGCTGGACGAACGACGAGTACGAGTTCGAGGGCGAGCACTGGTCGATGCCGAGGCGGCGCGTGCTACCGAAGCCGCTGCAGGACCCCCACCCGCCGATCTGGGGAGCCACCACCAGCCTCGACGGCCATCGGCAGATGGGACGCCTCGGGCTGGGGCTCTGCTCCTTCAGCGTGGGCGTCCCGCCCGAGGAGCTCGCGCCGAAGGTCGCGGAGTACCGCAAGGGGCTCGCCGAATGCACCGACCCGATCGGCAAGTTCGTCAACGACCAGGCAGCGACCTTTACGATGGTCCACTGCGCCGACACCAACGAGCGCGCCTTCGCCGACGCCGCCGAATCCATGGAGTGGTACCCGAAGGTCGGAGCCCGGCAGATCGCCTCGATCGCCGACTGGCAGGCGGGACGGGACCTGGGCACCTACGACTACGCGGCGGACATCCAGAACACCCGCGACAGCGGCGCCCTGGACCTGCTGAGCTTCGACTACATCCGGGACTCCGGAGCGGCGATGGTGGGCGACCCGAAGCGCTGCATCGAGATCGGAGAGCGCTACGCGGCATCGGGCTGTGACCTGCTCTTCTGCCTGGTGAATCCCTACAAGATCTCCCACGAGGCCGTCATGCGATCGATCGAGCTCATGGGGGAGCAGGTGATCCCCGCCCTCGGCTCCTCCTGATCAGGAGCCGTTCCGGCGAGCGCACTCCGCGGAGACTCCGAGCGACCGACCACTCAGCCGTAGGTATCGAGGGTGGCCGAGAGTCGGGCCAGGCTGTCCTCGAGACCGCCGGAACGACTGCGGGCGAGCCAGCAGGCGCGCTGCTCCTCGATCGCCTCGGCGAGATCGCGGCGCAGATGCACGTCGCCGGGCGCCGGCGCGCCGTCCATCATCAGCAGTCGCCAGGCGCCGTGTCGGGCCAACCGAATCGCCTGGCGCAGCTCGCGTACGCAGAGCGCGCCGTCGTCGCACCGCGGCCGGGCCGCTGCCGCCCGCTCGGACGCCGCGTCGAGCTCTTCGACGAGAGCCAGGGTCGCCTCCGGATCCAGGCTTCCGAAGAGCAGGTGCGCGCTGCGCGACAGCAGTCCCGCAAACAGGGGGCTCGCGTTGAAGGCCGACAGGCCGGTCCGAGCGTAGGCGTCGGCCACCTCGAGATAGACCGAGCCCAACCCCGTGGCGTCGTCGAAGAGCCGCTCGTCGAGGACCCGGGCCACATCGAGCTCTCGGTTCGCCTCTGCGCTCCAGGCCAGGGCGGCTCCGTAGAGCAGCGGTGCGAAGCTGACCGAGGGGGGCTGAAGGTGGCCGTTGTCCCCCCAGTCCGTGATCAGAAAGCCCTGGGCACCCCGTGCGCGGCCCACCTCGGCGGCATCCAGCAGATTGCGCCGCGCGTTGTCCCAGCGGCCCAGCAGCGAGTTCCAGCTCGACGTGCCCGGGCAGACCCAGAACGGCACTCCGGCATCGGCGAAGGCTGGCACCTGTGCCGCGAAGCCGCCCAGGACCTCCGGCCCCATCCCGAGGCCATCCATCGTGGCGAGCACGTCCTCGGGCAGATCCGCCGCCGCCATGGGCGCCTCGTAGTGCCAGGCCAGGGCAACGGTGTCGCGGCGTGGCAGCTCCGCGACCAGCTCCG
>CALDCK010000130.1 GCA_937937315.1 uncultured bacterium | reverse complement strand
GATCGGTATGACTCAGCTCTTCGCGGATGACGGGGAGTGTATCCCCGTCACCGTGCTCGAGGCCGGCCCGAATCGGGTCGTGCAGAAGAAGAGCGAGGAGCGTGACGGATACACGGCGATCCAGCTCGGCTACGGCGATCGCCGTCCGAGTCGCACGTCGAAGCCCGCCCAGGGCCACTTCGCCAAGTCCGGCGTGGCGCCCCGGCAGATTCTGCGCGAGAGCCGGATCGCCCCCGACGAGGCCGAGCAGTACGAGGTCGGCCAGGAGATCAAGGCCGACCTGTTCAGCGAAGGCCAGCGGGTGGACGTCATCGGTACTTCGAAGGGTCGCGGGACCACGGGCGTGGTGAAGCGCCACAACTTCGCGATCAAGCGTCGAACCCACGGCACCCACGAGTTCTTCCGGCACGGCGGTTCGATCGGTGCCGGCGCCTACCCGGGCAAGGTGTTCAAGGGCATGAACATGGCCGGTCGCCACGGTAATGCCCGGGTCACCGCGACGAATCTCGAGGTCGTGCGGGTGGACGCGGACAAGGGTCTGCTCTTCGTCCGCGGCGGCGTTCCGGGCCACCCGAACGCCTACCTGCGCGTTCGTCCCTCGGTCAAGGCCCGGTCCTAGGACCGCGACCCCGGATGCGAGCGCGCGCATCGGAGGCCGGCTCCGGCTCGATTGCAGCGGCTCGACTCCGCGCGTCAGGGGCGCGCCCTCCGGGCGCCTGACGGCCGGCTCGGGTCGTGGCCCGCTACGAGCGCAAGGACCACTTCCACCAGCGGGCGAAGCGCGAGGGCTACCGGTCCCGAGCGGCCTACAAGCTGCTCGAGCTCGACCGCAGCCAGCGCCTCCTGCGAAAGGGGCAGCGGGTCGTCGACCTGGGGTGCTGGCCCGGGGGCTGGCTCCAGGTCGCGAGTGAGGCCGTGGGCGCCCGCGGTCGGGTCGTGGGGCTCGATCTGGCGGCCATCGACCCGCCCCTCAAGAATGAGAACGTGATCGCATTGATGGGGAGCCTCGCGGAACCCGCTGATATTCAAGCGGTTCTCGATGCCCTGGGCGGGCCGGCGGACGTCCTGCTCTCGGATGCGGCGCCCAAGCTCAGCGGGGTGAAGGCGAGCGATCGGGCGCGGGAGGAGGCCCTGCTCGAGGCCGTGGAGGCGGCGGTCCCCCGTCTGCTCGCTCCTCGGGGCGCACTCCTGCTCAAGATCCTCGAGGGCCCGGAGGCCCAGGCCATCGATCGGCGGTTGCGTCGATCCTTCGCCCGGGCCCGTACCGTCCGCCCCGAGGCCAGTCGGCGCGGGAGCTCCGAGCGCTATCTCGTGGCCCGGGGCTACGCGGGCGACTCCGCTCCAGAGAACTGATCTCCGGGCCCGGGGCGTGGGCGGCCGGGAGTGGCTCGCCTACCTTCAACCGCCTTCCGGAGAACCCCCATGGTCGACCGACCCTTTCGCATCCTCGGGCTCCAGCAGATCGCCGTCGGCGCACGCGACAAGCTCGCGTTGCGGCGTCTCTGGATCGAGACCCTCGGACTCACTCTCGAGGGGGAGTTTCGCAGCGAGTCCGAGAACGTCGACGAGGACATCGCGGTGGCCGGCGCGGGCCCGTTCCGGGTCGAGGTCGACCTGATGCAGCCCCTCGACCCCGAAGCCCGCCCCCGGGTCCACGAGCCGGCCCTGAATCACGTGGGGCTCTGGGTCGACGATCTCGCGGCCGCAGTCGGCTGGCTCGAGAGCCAGGGGGTTCGCTTCACCCCCGGCGGCATCCGGCGCGGCGCGTCGGGCCACGACGTGTGCTTCATCCATCCCAAGGGCAACGACGCCGCGCCGATCGGCGGAGAAGGCGTCTTGATCGAGCTGGTGCAGGCCCCGGCCGAGGTGATCGAGGCCCATCGGGTCGCCCTCGAAGCCTGACCGTCGCCCCCCGCTCGAGTCGGTGCGCCATGCAGACCGACTACAGCTTCGGAGATTCCTCCCGGGCGGCTCTGCGTCTGGCGCTCCTGGCCCGCGTCTTCGAGGCGCCCTCCCGCGCATTCCTCGAGGAGGCGGCCCCTCCCGGCCGTGACCTCGCCCTGGACCTGGGCTGCGGACCGGGCTTCACCACCCGCCTCGTCGCCGACGTGTTGGGTTGTCGCCGGACGGTCGGCCTCGACTCCTCCGAGGCCTATATCGCCCTGGCCAAGCGCGGCGGTGGGACCGGGCTGGCATTCGCAGTCCACGACGTCACCCGCGTCCCGCTTCCGGCAGGCCCCGCGGATCTCGTGTACGCGCGACTGCTGGTGTCGCACCTGGCGGATCCAGCCGGAGCGATTCAGGCCTGGTCCGGCGCGCTCCGCCAGGGTGGGCGCCTGCTCCTCGACGAGGTCGAGTGGATTCGCAGCGAGGGCGACACCTTCGGTCGTTACCTCGGGTTGCTGGAGGGGCTCCTCGGGGCGCGGGGCCAGTGCCTCACCATCGGACCGCGGCTCGACGGCGCCGCGGCGGATGCAGCGGGCCGCGTGGTCTCGAGCGCGGTCCGGATCCACGAGGTCGACAGCCGCGACGCCGCGACGCTCTTCTCGCTGAACCTGGCGGAGCTGCGCCAGAATAGGGAGGTGGAAACCCACCTCGCCGCCGCCGCCCTCGACGATCTCGCCGCTGAGCTCGACGGGCTTCGCCGCGTCGACGGGCCCGAGATCACCTGGGGACTGCGCCAGCTGGCGCTCGAGGTCTAGCGTGTGCAAAGGAGTGAGCGATGCGATCGTGGTACTGGTCCTCGCGCTGCTCACGGGGTGCGGCATGAGCTCTCGAAGCGACGGAGCCGATTCCTTCGAGGCCGCCCGTCTCCGCATGGTGGAGACCCAGATCCGCGCGCGCGGGGTCTCGGACCCGAAGGTCCTGCGGGCGATGGAGACCGTGCCGCGCCACGAGCTGGTTCCCGCGGCGCTTCGCGAAGCGGCCTACGAGGATCGCCCCCTTCCCATCGGTGCGGGGCAGACGATCTCCCAGCCCTACATCGTCGCGGCCATGAGCGAGGCCCTGGTCCTGTCCGGCGACGAGCGGGTCCTCGAGATCGGGACGGGCTCCGGCTACCAGGCGGCGGTGCTCGCCGAGATCGGCGTCCGGGTGTTCTCGATCGAGCTCGAGCCCGAGCTGGCGGAGCGCGCGCGGCGCGACCTCGATCGACTGGGCTACGGCAGCGTCGTGGCGCGCCAGGGCGACGGCTACCTGGGCTGGCCCGAGCATGCGCCCTTCGATGCCATCATCGTGACGGCGGCGCCGGAAGAGGTGCCCCGCGCGCTCCTCGATCAGCTCGCGGTGGGAGGTCGCATGGTGATCCCCGTCGGAGATCTCTCCCAGGATCTGCTGCTGCTGCGCAAGGGCCCCGACGGCATCGAGCGAAGGGTGTTGATGCCCGTACGCTTCGTCCCCATGCGGAGTGAATCCGAGTAAGATGGCGCCCCCGTCCGAGGCCGCCGCGGCGGGACGCCGGGAGAGCCCCCATGCATGACTGGCTGCGCGACGTCCTTGCCGGACGGCCGGGTTGGATGAACGCGCTGATGATCTTCTGTGCGTTCATGGCCTTCGTGTACGTGCCCTGGGACTTCTTCGCGAAGCCGATGGCCCAGGACGTGGAGGTGTGGTTCGGGGTGATGCTTCACGGCCCCCTGGCGAAGCTCACCGAACCACTCCACGGCGCGATCTATGCCGCCGGGGCCTACGGGTTCGCGCGGATGCGGTCGTGGATGTTTCCCTGGGCGGCGGTCTACGTCGCACAGGTGGCGATCGGGATGCTCGTCTGGGGCGTGCTCTACGTGGAGGGTGTGAGCGGTCCGATCTTCGGCACCGTCGCGTTCCTCCCCTTTGCGGCCCTGACCCTCGCGCTCTGGCGCGCGGAGCCGTTGTTCGGCGCGCGCGAGGGAACCCTGCGCGAGCGCTACGGCGAGTGGGCCCTCGTGACCGGCGCCTCGGCCGGAATCGGCGCCGAGTTCGCCCGGGCCCTCGCCCGGGACGGCGTGTCGGTTGCGCTGACCGCCCGCCGCAGCGATCGCCTCGAGCAGCTCGCGGGCGAGCTCGAGAAGACCTACCGGGTCGACACGCGCGTGATCGCGGCGGACCTCTCGGAGCCCGGTGCCGCAGAGCGTCTGGCGCGGGCCGTCGAGGA
>CALDCK010000129.1 GCA_937937315.1 uncultured bacterium | reverse complement strand
CGTCCGCGCGTTCAGTCCCACCCGACTCGGAGAGGAGGAGGTGATGGAGCTGCGCAGGCGCATCGCGTGTCCCGTGCTGCTCGTGCGGGGGACGGAGAGCTGGGCGAGCGATCCGGCGATCGACGGACGCGTCCGGCCCTTTTCCGACGCCCGGGTCGCGAACGTGGAAGGGGCGGGTCACTGGGTCCACCACGACCGGCTCGACGAGTTCATGCGACTCGTGCGAGGGTTCCTGGGCAACGAGGGCGGCGCGAGTGCCGCAGGAGGAGGGACTTCGTGAAGCTGGACGGTCGGGTGGCATGCGTGACGGGCGCCGGCTCCGGACTGGGCCGTGCAATGGCGCAGGTATTCGCCCGCGAGGGGGCAGTGGTCGTCGTAAACGATCTGGCCGTGGACAGCGCCGAGGAGACAGTGGGGGCGTTGCCGGGCGGGGGTCACCTCGCGATCGCAGCCGACGTGGCGGATTCCGCCGCCGTGGCCTCCATGTTCTCCCGGATCGCGGAGACCCACGGCCGGCTCGACGTGCTCGTGAACAACGCCGGCGTGGACCGGACCCCGGGCGACGCCTTCGAAAAGCTGATGGAGACCGGCTCGCAGCTGCCCCACATGAGCGACGCCTCGTGGAAGCTGATGCTGGCGATCCACCTCGACGGGAGCTTCTTCTGCAGCCGGGAGGCCGCGAAGATCATGATTCCCGCGGGCTCCGGAGCGATCATCAACCTCTCGAGCATTGCCGGACTCGCCGGTCTGGGACCGGTGCACTACGCCACGGCGAAGGGTGGCATTCTTGGAATGACGCGTTCCCTGGCTCGCGAGCTGGGCCGCCACAAGATCCGGGTGAATGCGATCTGCCCGGGCGCGATCGATACGCCCATGACCCGGAAGATCTCCGAGCCCATTCTGAAGGGCCTCACCGCGGGGACTCCCCTCGGGCGCCTCGGTACGGCCGAGGAGATCGCCGAGCTCGCGCTCTTCCTGGCGAGCGACGACGGAAGCTTCATCACGGGCCAGGCGATCTCGCCGAACGGCGGCATCCACATCGCGTAGTTCGTTCCGATCGCGCAGGAGACGATCGGGTGAAGGAGACACCATGCTCTCGTCCTGGGACGACTACCCCGTCCATCAGATCGCGGAGACCATCCGTCACGTCGGAACCAGCGATCGAAACTTCTACGATCGCTACTACTTCAACCTTCACGGCTCGAGCGACGAGCTGTTCATGGTGATGGGACTCGGCCAGTATCCGAATCTCGGCGTGCAGGATGCCTTCGCCTGCGTGCGCCGGGGCCCGCACCACCGGGTCGTACGGGCGTCGCGGGAGCTCGGAGACCGGATGGATACGAGCGTCGGGCCCTTCCGGGTGGAGGTCCTGAAGCCCCTCGAGGAGATCCGAATCGTCCTCGACGAGACCGAGCACGGCATCGCCGCCGATTTGCGCTGGCGGGGGGCGATTCCCGCCTTCGAGGAGCCTCGGCAGTACGTGCGCAAGCACGGGCGCGTCCTCTTCGACACCATGCGCTTCGCCCAGACCGGCTGCTGGAGCGGCTCGCTCCGCGTCGGCGACGAGCACTTCGACGTGACGCCGGACCGCTGGTGGGGCACGCGAGACCGCTCCTGGGGAATCCGCCCGGTGGGCGAGACCGAGCACCCGGGCATCCGTCAGGGCGAGGGGCAGCTGACGGGAATGTGGAACTACTCGCCGATGCAGTTCGACGACCACGCGATCCTGTACATCCTGAACGAGACGAACGAGGGCGAGCGTCTTCTCGAAGAGGCGGTGCGGGTCTGGTCCGATCCAGCGCGCGAGGCGGAGTGGCTCGGCCGGCCCGAGTTCGAGCACGTGCTGCGCTCTGGAACCCGGGTGGTCGAGAAGTCGAAGATCGGCTTTCCCGAGGCGCCCGGTGGGGGCTTCGAGGTAGACGTCACGCCCCTCACCCACGCCTTCATCGCGGTCGGGACCGGCTACGGAATGGATCAGGACTGGCGCCACGGGATGTACCAGGGGCCGCTGGTGGTGCAGGGGCTCGACCTCGACCACGACGAGGTGGGGAAGATCGGTCAGTACGGCGTGGTGGATCACGTCGCTCGCTTCGAGTACGAGGGTCGCGTGGGCTTCGGGCTCCACGAGCAGGCCTTCATCGGCGCCTTCGAGAAGGTCGGACTCAAGGACGCCGGGGGCGGAGCGTAGGGCGCGGGCGAGGGCCCGGACTCAGCGACAGGCCTCGTCGAGCCAGGTCACCGCGGTTCGCGCCAGGGCGATCCGCGCCGGGGAGAAGGCGTGGTCTGCGTCGAGGCGACGCGTGCGAAGCTGCGTCGCCCCCGCGGCCAGGAGGGCGCGCTCGAGAGGGTCGTGGTGGATCTCCGGCGGCGTCACGCGGTCGCGATCGCCGGCGACCAGCAGCACGGGCCGGCTCGCCAGGGATGCCGCACGCCGCGTCGTGTCGAAGCGCGCGGCGTTCGCCGCGACCTCCGCCACCAGCTCGGCGCCGGTGGTTCCGCGGATCGGTCCGCTGATGGAGTCGAGACGGGCCGCAGTGACGGCCGCCGCCTCGGGCTCCGTCGCGGCCATGGCGCCGAGGTTGGTGCCAGCGATGGAGCCGATGCAGTCGACCTCTTCGTGCTCGCTGCCCGCCATGAGCGCCAGGAACCCGCCCATACTGTGTCCGAGCAGGGCGATCCGCTCCGGATCGGCGCGGTGGCTGCGTGCGAATTCCTCGGAGCTTGCGAGACGAAGCGCCGCGCCGACGTCCTCGATGGCGTGGCCGAAGGAGAAGCTCCCTTCGCTTCCCCAGGCGCCGCGGTAGTGGAAGAAGAGGACGTTCCAGCCGCTGCGGCGGATTGCCTGGGCCAGGTCGAGATTGCGCTCTTCGCCGGGGTAGCCGTGGAGCAGGATCAGGGTCGGATGCGGTCCCGGGCCCTGGGCCAGGTAGGCGATGCCGTTCAGGCGGTCGCCGCCGCTCTCGATCGGGCTGCCGATGAGAGCCGCCGGATGCTCGGGATCCATTGTCGTCGGGTCCTGTGTGACCGGGTCCGCCGCATGGGCGCAGCCGGAACACGCCGGCGTGGAATCCTCCGTCACGGCGTCCGCTGCGAGAGTGCCATTCGAGTGGGCACAAGCGAAACACGTGGCCACCAGGCCGGCGAGCAGGACGCTGCCCATCCCGCGCACTCCGCGGCGTCCGGGCCCACCGCGGCGCACCCGTGCGATCGGATGTACCGGTTCGACTCGCTTCCTCACCGCCTCGTTCCCTCCGAGGTCCGGGCCGCGTTCGGACTAGATCGCACGCTCTACGCCTTCCCAGTAGGGGTCCCGCAGCTTGCGCTTGAAGAGCTTCCCGTTGGGGTCCCGGGGCATGGTATCCGTGTAGTCGATCGAGCGGGGGAGCTTGAACTTCGCGAGGTTCTCACGGCAGAAGGCGAGGAGCTCCTCCGTGAGGGCCTCGTCGGGCGTCACCCCCTCCGCGGGCTCGACCACCGCCTTCACTTCCTCTCCCCAGTCTTCGTGGGGAATCCCGAAGACGGCGACGTCGCCCACCTTAGGGTGCATGAGGAAGACGTTCTCGATCTCTGCCGGGTAGATGTTGGCCCCCCCGGAGATGATCATGTCGATCTTGCGGTCGCAGAGGAAGAGGTAGCCCTCGTCGTTCAGGTAGCCGATGTCTCCGACCGTGAAGTAGATGGTGCCGTCCTTCTCGACCCGGTTCGTCTTCGTCTTCTTCGAGTCGCCCTTGTACTCGAAGGTCGCCGTCTCTCCGAGCTTCATGTAGACCGTGCCCTGCTCGCCGACCGGGATGTCTCCTCCGTCGTCGTCGAGGATGCGGATCTCGGCGCCGGGCCAGGGGCGTCCCACCGTGCCCGGATACTTCAGCCACTCCTCCGGGGTGACGAGGGTTCCGCCGCCCTCGGTCGCCGCGTAGTACTCGTAGATCGACTTCCCCCACCACTCGATCATCCGGCGCTTCACATCCGGCGGGCAGGGAGCGGCGGCGTGGATCATGCACCGCGTCGACGAGACGTCGTAGCGGTTGCGCACCTCTTCGGGGAGAGCGAGGAGCCGATGGAACTGGGTCGGCACCATGTGGCTCGTCGTGACGCGGTACTTCTCGATGAGCTGGAGCGCGCCCTCGTTGTCCCACTTGTCCATCAGCACGACCGCGTGCCCGAGGTGGAGAGCGTTGCCCGAGTAGACCAGGACTGCGGTGTGGTAGAGGGGCGAGCCGCAGAGATGGACGTTGTCGTCCTCGGGACTCACGCCGAACATCTGCCACACCACGGACATCATCTGCATGATGAGATCCGGCTCCACCTCCTTCGGTGCGAGGGGGCGCTTCACGCCCTTCGGCTTGCCGGTGGTGCCGGAGGTGTAGTTCATCACCGTGCCCGCCGAGCGGTCGGCGGGCAGGTCGGGCGACTGTCCCTGGGTGAGCTCCGACAGCGGGCGGAAACCCTCGATCCGACCGACGGCGAAGCGTCCGTCCTTCGGGAAGTCGATCTCGTCGACGGCCTTGCGGCAGATCTCGGCAACCCGTTCGTGGCCGATGAAGGCTTTCGCTGCGCTGTCGCCGACGATGTAGGCCACCTCGGGTCCCGCCAGGTGCCAGTTGATCGGGGTGAGGTAGAAGCCCGCCTGGAGGCACGCGAGGTAGAGGGTGTAGAACTCTGCACAGTTGGGCAGGCACACGGCCACCGCGTCTCCTCGCTCGAGGCCGAGGGCGCGCAGGCCGTGTACGATCCGATTGCACTCGGCCAGCAGATCTCCGCGCGTCCACTCGCGGCCGGTGGGATCTACCAGGGCCAGCTTCTCCGGGCTGCGCTGGGCGTGGGTCCAGAATCCTTGCTCCGCCATGCGGGGTCTCCTCTTCGTAACGACGCGGCCGCCGGAGTGGGCGGGCGCGCCGAAGATCTTGGGGGTGATGGCGATCGCGGCCGGCTCGGACCGGGCACCGCCGTGGGGGCCAGGGGCGACGGGGAGTCTAGCCGCGCCGCTTCTGGATCAGGGCGATGATGGGCGAGGGCTCCGCCGGGTGCCATTTCGTCTGCTTCGGCGTCTCGGGCCAGACGAAGGGCAGGTGCGTGATCTCTCCCGGCTCCTTGGCCGTCTCGAAGACGGACAGGGCGGCCTCGAGCACCGCGCGCTGGGTGCCGGCGTCGTCGACGTCGCCGTAGGGCCTTCCGAAGGGATGCTCGATCGCCGCGATCCGGGGCATCCCGACGATGTTCTGGTAGGCCCAGATCATGTTCAGGGTGACCGTCGGGATCCCTGCGGCCTCGATCACTCGCGCGACCAGTCCCACGGACCGGCAACAGTCGGGTCAGACCGGGGCGAGCAGCGCCAGGTCGACCTCTTCGGAGCGCATGCGGTCGGCGATCTCCGGCGCGCTTTGCTCCTGCTGGCTGGTCGTGTCGTTGCCCTGGTAGCCCATGGTGGAGTAGTGGGTGTCGGCCAGGGCGCCGAGGCGACCTTCGGCGACGAGCTCGCGCGCCCGATCGAGGGGCAGGGCGACGTTCAGGTCGCGGGCGATGTAGCCCGTGTCGATGTGCAGGTGGTTGGCCTCGACGCTCCCGGAGCTCGCGTCGGCGCGAAGGGCCCGCCAGCTCGGGTCTCCGCGCGTCGGGTTCTTGCGTTCGAAGTCCATGTCGAAGGGGCGGTCACCCTTCATGGAGAGGCCCGCGGTGGAGAGCAGGGCCAGCTTCGAATCGGCGAGGGGCTTCGCCACTGGCGCCCAGGGGATCGGGTCGTAGGAGGGCGACTCGGGGATGCGCGAAGAGAGCACTCCCTTCAGGAATCCCCCGGTGAAACGCCACGGGTCCACCGTTCTCGGATTGGCTTCGCTCACGCGGTCTCCTCGCTCAGGTGGGCTTTCGCGCCCAGCCCCTCTCGTAGGGTGCCATGAATACTACATCGAGCTGCATGCGACTGTGGAGCCAGAAGTCGCCCGAGCGGACATACTCGTCCTTCTCGACTCCGGCCATCCACATCGCCCGTCCCTCGCGGGTGGTGCAGGGCGAGAGGATGTCCCAGGTGCCGTGGGCCTCGTCGCCGCTCACCTCGATACGGGGCTTCATGAAGTAGTGCCAGGAGAAGTGCAGCGTGGGCTCGAGGAAGCGCTCGCGGATCGCTGCGCGGCCGGTGCACAGACCGAGTCCGGCGCCTCCGTCCCAGACTGCGTCGTCAGAGAAGAGCGCCGCAATGTCGCTCGCGATGGGCTCGAGCTCCGCCCGCGGCTTCGGGCCGTCGCGGGTGTAGCGGGCGTCGACGAGCTGGGCGTAGCGCGCCTTCAGCCGCTGGATCGCGTCCACGTCCTCGACGACCCGGAGGCGGGCCTCGAGGGCCTCCACCCGTCGTTCGAGGGCGCGTTGCTCGCGGGCTCGATCGCTCACGGGTCCCTCCGCGCTCGGTTATCCTGGGGCTGCGCGCCACCCCACAGCGACGATACCCGATCCCGGCGGTGTGCAGAGCGCAGCGCACGGTGCGCGACGGGGCTCGGCCATGGGCGATCTCGAGTACGGACCGGTGACCGCACGCTACTACGACGCGGCCTACGCCACCTTGGAGACGCTGGGGCCCGACGTCGACTTCTACCGCGGCCTCGCCCGGGAGACCGGAGGCGCGGTGCTCGAGCTCGGCTGTGGCACGGGCCGCGTCCTTCGAGCGGTCGCGGAGGACGGAGGGGCCTGCACCGGGCTCGACAGCTCGCCCGAGATGCTCGACGTCCTGCGGGCGAAGGGGCCCGCCGGCATCGCCCTGGTGGCGGCCGACATGCGCTCCTTCGATCTCGCTCCGAGGCGCTTCGACCTGATCTACTCGGCCTTTCGCGCCTTCCAGCATCTCGCCACTGTCGATGACCAGCTGCGCTGTCTCTCGCGAGTGCGGGCCCACCTGGCGCCGTGTGGGGTCTTTGCCTTCGACGTCTTCAAGCCGCATCTCGAGCGCATGGCCCTCGTGGAGGAGCCCGAGACCGAGGATCTGCGCTTCGTGCACGATGGGGACGAGGTCGTTCGTACGGCCCGCGTCCTCCGGGACGGTGCGACCCAGTGCATGCGGGTGATCTTCCGCTACGAGCGCCAACGGGAGGGCAGGCCGGTCGGCAGCGAGAGCGCCGAGTTCGTCATGCGCTGGTTCCACCGCTACGAGCTCGAGCACCTGATGGCGCGGGCCGGCTTCCCCCGGGTGGAGATCTTCGGGGACTTCGACCGCTCTCCCATTGCGCCGGACTCCCCGTCCTTCGTGGTCGTCGCCCGCTGAGACGGTTGCGCCGATCGGCGGGGCCGTGGCCTTGATTCGCGGGCTGGAACGTGTTGCAATCCGCCTTCCCCAGGCTCGCTCTGCCCCGAGAAGGAGATCCCCGATGAAGGCCGCTGTACTGACGGAACTGAACAAGGACCTCGAGGTGCGCGACGACGTCGAGCTGGCCGACCTGGGGGCTGGCGAGGTGCACGTGAAGCTCGTCTCGAGCGGCGTCTGCCACTCCGACATCTCCGCGCAGAACGGGACGATCCCCGTCGGGACCCCCTGCGTGCTCGGTCATGAGGGCGCCGGCGTGGTGCTCGAGGTCGGCGCTGGCGTCGACGACCTGGCGGCCGGTGATCACGTCATCATCTCCTTCACGCCCGCCTGTCGTCTGTGTCGGGCGTGCCTCCGCGGTCAGGCGAACCTCTGCGAGACGATGATGCAGATGGCCATCACGCCGCACTTCAAGATCGATGGGAATCTCGTGTCCGGGATGACCGGGTGCGGGACCTTCGCCGAGGAGATGATCGTTCCCCAGGCTGCGGCGATCAAGGTCGAAGAGGACATCCCGCTCAACGTGGTCTCGTTGATCGGCTGCGGCGTGACGACCGGTGTCGGGGCGGCGATCAACACGGCCGGCATCAAGCCCGGGACCTCGGTGTGCGTGATCGGCTGCGGCGGCGTCGGAATTTCGGCGATCCAGGGCGCGCGCATCGCGGGCGCGGCGGAGATCGTGGCTGTCGACACCGTGCCCGCGAAGCTCGAGATGGCCAAGAAGTTCGGCGCCACCCACGGCGTGACCCCGGACGAGCTCGAGGGTGCGAAGCTGGAGATCACCCGCGGCGAGGGCTTCGACTACGCGCTCGAGTGCGTGGGGCACCCGACCACGATTCGCGCCACCTACGACGCGATTCGGCGCGGCGGCACCGCGGTGGTCGTGGGCGTGGGCCGGATGGAGCAGAAGATCGAGTTCACCGCCTTCGAGCTCTTCTACGCGGAGAAGACTCTGCGTGGCTCGATGTACGGGAGCGCGAACGTGCGGGTCGACTTCGACCGGCTGCTGCGCCTGTGGAAGGCCGGAAAACTCGACCTCGAGGGAATGATCAGCCGGCGAATCGCGCTGGACGAGGTCAACGAAGCCTTCCGAGCGATGCAGGCCGGCGAAGTGATCCGGTCCGTCATCGACTACAACTGAGACGGGTTCCGCCGCGACGCTGCAAACCGCAGACGCACCGATCGGATCGCCGCGGTCGTGACTCCCCAGCAGCGCCCGCGGCCAGGGTCATGACTCGACCCGCACTCGCGCGGCTGGTCGACCTCGCCAACCAGCTCGACGAGGACGCGAAGCGTTCGCCGGAATCGCTGCGCAGGCGTGACCGGGCCCTGGCCGCAGAGCTCGTGGCGGGCGCCGGTGGCGCGGAGCAGGCGGTGGTCGCCTGGCTCGACCGCGTTCGCCCGGACGATCCGGACGGCCCCGGGGAGAGGGCCGAGCGGGCGAATCGAGTGCTCGGAGCCGGGCTCGGGGTGCTGGGTCTCGGGATGGGTATGGGCGCAGCCGCTGCGCTCTTCCATTACGACGGCACCCACCCGGTGAACGTGGTGCGCGTGCTGGCGGTCTTCGTCGGCCTGCAGCTCGGACTGGTCGCAGTGACGCTCCTGGCGACCCTGCCCGAGCGTCTGCGGCGGGCCATCCCGGGCCTCGGTCCTCTTCGAGATGCCTTCCTGGCGTTCTCGCCGGGCCGTTGGCGTCTCGCGGGCCTGCGCTTCCTGCCCGCGCGCCTGCGCGAGGCGAGCCAGCAGCTCCGCGCCATGCTCGAGCGACAGCACCGGCTCTACGGAGAGGTCGAGAAGTGGTGGCTGCTCGCGGGCTCCCAGTGGTTCGGCGTCTCCTTCAACGTCGGTGCGCTGACGACTGCGTTCTTCCTCGTCGCCTTCACCGATCTGGCCTTCGCCTGGTCCACCACCCTCGACCTTTCTCCCGAGCGCTTCCTGGGTGTCGTGTCCGGGCTCGCCGCCCCCTGGTCCGCGCTCTGGCCGGGCGGGGCGCCCACCGCGGAGCTGGTCGCCCAGACCCAGTACTTCCGCGCGATCGGATCCCACTCGGCTGCCGAGAGCGCGCCCTGGTGGCGGTTCCTTCTGGCCTGCATGCTCGTCTACGGACTCGTCCCGCGCCTCGCGCTGCTCGTCTTTGCACGCTGGCGCCTCTCCGCCGCGGTGGCCCGCGCCTTCCGACGGATCCCCGGGGTCATGGCCCTGCGCGATCGCCTCGAGAGCCGACTGGTCGAGACGGCGGCCGAAACCGAGGAGATCGGGGGGCCGACGCAGCGGCCGATCCTCCAGGACGTGGGGGCCGAGCTTCCGACGGGTGCGGCCTGCCACGCCATCGTCTGGTCCGGCTTCCCACTGGCCGACGCCCGGGCGGCTTCGCGCGCCCTGGGCCTCGAGGTGCGATCCTTCGGGTCGGCGGGGGAGGGCGCCCTGGAGAACGATGCGCGCGCGATGGCAGCGCTGACCGGGGCGGTGGATGATGCGCCGGTCCTCGTGGTGACGAAGGCCTGGGAGCCGCCGGTCCTCGAACTCCTCGACTTCATCGGCGAGCTGCGCGCTGCGGTCGGCGAGGAACGGGCGATCGTGATCGCGCCGCTGATGGCGGCCGCGGACGGCAACGTGGCTCCGCCCTCGGAGCCGGACGCCTCCCAGTGGCGTCGCGCCGTGGATCGCCTGGGGGATCCGTGGACGTCGGTGTACCTGCCGGCTGGGGAGGCGAAGTGAGCGCCGCGCCGCTCTTCGCCGTGGTCGGACACCCGAACAAGGGGAAGTCGAGCATCGTCTCGACGCTCGCTCAGGACGACTCGGTGCGGATCGCTCCGGAAGCCGGCACGACGGTGGCGTGTCGTCGCTACCCGATGAAGCTGGATGGCCGGGTGCAGTACACCCTCATCGACACGCCGGGCTTCCAGCGCGCTCGCCGCGCCCTGGCCTGGATGCGCGAGCGCGAGACGACGGCGGCCGAGCATCGCGCCGTCGTGGAGGCCTTCGTCGAGGCCCACCGCGGCACCGGACGCTTCGACGACGAGTGCGAGCTGCTCGCTCCGGTGCTCGAGGGTGCCGGCATCCTCTACGTGGTGGACGGCTCCATTCCCTACGGCCCGGAGTACGAGGCCGAGATGGAGATCCTGCGCTGGACGGGTGAGCCGAGCATGGCGCTCATCAACCCGATCGGAAGCGGGGACTACATCGCGGCCTGGCGCTCGGCCCTGGAGCAGTACTTCAAGATCGTGCGGGTCTTCGATGCGCTCACCGCCCCCTTCGAGAAGCGCCTGGAGCTCCTTCGGGCCTTCGGCCAGCTGCGGGAGACCTGGCGCGCGCCGCTCGAGGAGGCGGTGCGGGCCCTCGAGGACGAGCGGGGTCGGGTCCATTCTCGCGTCGCCCGGGCGATTGCGGAGATGCTGGTGGACATGCTCACGTCGAGCGCGACGCGGCGGCTCGACGTAGGCGCGAATGCTTCCTTCTACGAGTCGGCGCTGGAGCGGGAGTACGAGGATCGTTTGCGCCAGCGGGAGCGGGAGGGTCGCCGCGCCGTCGAGCGCGTCTTCGGACACCATCGCATCGAGCGCCGCGAGGGCGAGGTGGAGCTGCTCGACCAGGATCTCTTCTCCAGTGAACATTGGTACTTCTGGGGGCTGAATCGCCGGCAGCTGGTGGCGACCGGGGCCGCGGGCGGGGCCGTGGTCGGAGGAGCGGTGGACGTCGGAGTCGGCGGCACGTCGCTGCTCCTCGGCACCCTGCTCGGCGCGACCGTCGGGGGCGCGACCGCCTGGTGGTCGAGCGGTCGTCTGGCGCGGGCCCGGGTGCTCAACCTCCCCCTCGGCGGTCGACTGTTGCGCTGCGGCCCGACCCGCGACGTGAACTTCCCCTACGTCGTACTCGGCCGCGCGCTCTATCACCATCTCCGGATCGCCGGACGGACCCACGCGAACCGCGAGGCCCTGGCGCTCGGACAGGAGTCGGAGGGGGAGGTGTCTGGGATGGAGAGCTGGGTGGAGCGACTCCCCGATGATCGCCGGAAGGCCCTGGAGCGCAGCTTCCGGTCGCTCCGCCGCGGCGAATCGGCGGGCGGTGCGATCGAAGAGCTGACGGCGCAGCTCGAGCCGATCCTCGCCGAGGCCGACGCCTGAGTTCCGGCTAGGACCCCTCGGTGTCCTTCTCGCCCCGCTCCTCGCTTCCGGACCAGCGGAAGGGGGGGTCGGCCAGCCAGGTCTCGAAGATCTCCGGCGGAACTGGCTTGCCGAAGAGGTATCCCTGCATTCGGGTGCAGCCATAGGAGCCGAGTAGCAGGAGCTGGTCGACGGTCTCGACGCCTTCGGCGATCGTCGTGAGGTTGAGGCCGCTCGCGAGCTTCACGATCGCCTCGGTGATGGTGGCATCGGCCGGATCCGTCGTGAGGGCGTTCACGAATGACCGGTCGATCTTGAGCACGTTGATCGGAAGACGCTTCAGGTAGGCGAGGGCGGAGTAGCCGGTGCCGAAGTCGTCGATCGCGAGGCGCACGCCGAGCTTTCGGAGGCGGGTGAGGGTGTTGACCGTGACCTCGACGTCCTGGAGGAGGCTGCTCTCGGTGATCTCGAGCTCGAGGGAGACGGGCGGCAGGGCGGACTCGTCGAGGGCGCTGCGGACGACGTCCGCGAAGCCCGGCTCGAGGAACTGCTGGGAGGAGACGTTCACCGACACGCGCAGACCGCGGTATCCCTCGCGGTTCCAGAGCGCGTTCTGTTTGCACGCCTTCCTCAGGATCCAGTCTCCGATCGGCACGATGAGCCCCGACTCCTCGGCGATCGGGAGGAAGTGGTCCGGCGTGACGATCCCCAGCTCGGGATGGTCCCAGCGCAGGAGCGCCTCGGCGCCGATGATGCGGTCGCGGGGGAGGTCGAACTGGGGCTGGTAGAAGACGCGGAGCTGATCCTCCTCGAGAGCTGTGCGGAGCCGCTTCTCGAGGGCGTTGCGCCGCTGGAGCGCCGAGCCCATGTCCGGGGTGTAGAACTCGAGGCGGTTTCCACCGTTCTCCTTGGCCCGGTACATGGCGGTGTCCGCCTTCTTGATCAGTCCCTCCGGGTCGGCGGAGTCGCGCGGGAATACCGCGATGCCGATGCTGCAGCGGATGCTCGACGACTGTTGGTGGAAGTGGATGGGGTCGGAGAGCGAGGCCAGCACCCTGCGTCCGACCTCCGCCACGTCGCGCTCTTCACCGATCTGGGAGAGCAGGATCCCGAACTCGTCGCCGCCGAGCCGGGCGGCCACGTCCACCTCCTGGATGCAGGAGGAGATGCGCCGCGCGATGCCGCGCAGCAGTCCGTCGGCGACCACGTTTCCGAGGGAGTCGTTGATCGACTTGAAGCCGTCGAGATCGACGAGCAGCACCGCGAGCTTCTGTTGGCGTCGACGCGATTCGGACATCCCGCGCGTGAGGCGTTCGTGGAAGAGGGTGCGGTTCGCGAGGCCCGTGAGCTGGTCGTGGGTGGCGAGATGTCGTGCGTGCTCCCGCGCGATGTTGAGCTGGAGGACCATGCGTCGGCTCTCGAGGGCCGCGGCCAGGGTCGTGACCAGTTGCCGGGCGTTGAGCTCGGAGCGGACCAGGTACCCGCACGCACCCTCGCGCAGCGATCGCAGGGCGAGCTTCTCCTCGTCTAGCTCTCCGATGACGACCAGGGGCGCGTTCGGCGCGGCGGATCGGACCTGGGAGATCATGGGAAGCTGCGGGGATGCGTCGGCCGGGACGGACAGGAGCACCAGGTCGCTCTCGGGCAGCTCGTCCGACGCCGGCAGCTTCCGCTCGTGGAGGAGCTCGAAGGCGAGGGCCTGGGACTCACCGAGCAGGCTCCCGATCGCGCTCGCGTCCGCTTCGCTTCCCCCGATCAGGAGAACGCGAACCTGCGGATCGACTGCGGGGCTTTCGCGTTCCTGAGCGGACACGGTGATCTCCGGGAGCTCGGCGCACATCGCCGAGGGCCTGCCCTCGGAACATCGGCCGTGCGCGACGGGCGCTTGAAGCGCGGCAGGTGAGGCCCGAGACTTCAGGAGTCGGCAGGGGTCACTTCCATCCTCCCGCGGAAGCGCGGGAATCCGGGATTCTCCGGCCTGGCGACTGGGGTAGGATGCCCGGAGAGCGCGGGCTGTCCGCGGATCCAGGAGGTCGTCATGAGGAGGCATCAGCAGCCGGCTCGGTGGCTCGCGGGGGCCGTGGCCGCCTTCGGGCTCGGCATGGCGATCGGGGCCCAGGCCGTGGAGGACGTATCCGGGCGGGTGCACGACGGCGGTGGCGCACCCATCGCCGGCGCGATGGTGACGATCCAGCGCGGTGAGCCTGCCCACGGCGTGACGGTCTTCACCGGTGACGACGGGCGCTTCCGCATGCCGCCCTTGGAGACCGAGGGTCCGGCGATCATCCGCGCGCGACGCATTGGCTGGCGCGACCTGCGGCGGACGGACGTCTCCCTGGCGTCGGGCCAATGGCTCGATCTGGTCCTCGAGCGCGAGACCGACCCCGGGGCCGTGGCGGCGCAGCTTCCCGCCAATCACTGGTATCAGCTCGTGCTCGAGCGGATCGAGGATCCGGTGCAGCGCGAAGAGCTCAAGCGCCAGTGCACGTACTGCCACCAGCAGGGCAATCTGGCGACCCGAAGGCTCCGCGATCCCGAGGAGTGGCAGAAGGTGCTGGCGCTGATGGGCCGTATGGGCGGGCTCGTCTCACGCGACCTGCGCGAGCGGATTCCCGAGGTGTTCAACGCGGCCTACGCACCGGAGCACGCGGTGGCCGCCCTGACCGCGGACCTGGGCAAGCCCGGCTTCGCTCCCCCGCCGCCCGCCGAGGTGCGGGCCGCAATCATCGAAGAGTGGGACCTCGGTGGCCGCGCGTCGATGCAGCACGACATGCTGGTCCACCCCGACGGTCGCATCTACTCGGTCGACATGAGCCAGGACCGCCTCTACCGCCTCGATCCGTCGTCCCCGGATGGCGGGAGGGAAGACTGGGAAATTCCGGGCGGTGACCTGCCGATCGGAGGGGTGTTCGCGCGCATGGGTCCGCCGGACGTTCCAACCTCCAACGCCCGGGTTGGCCCCCACTCCCTCCAGGTGGCTCCCGACGGAGCGATCTGGATGACCCTGGCCCTGGGCAATCAGCTCGCGCGCTTCGATCCCGGGACCGAGCAGTTTTCGTTCCACGAGCTGGGTCAGGGCTACTACCCTCACACCCTGCGCTTCGATGCGCGCGGACGCATCTGGTACACGATCGCCGCATCGAATCATCTCGGGATGTTCGACCCGATGACTGGCGACGCGAGGGAGCTCAGGCTTCCCTCCAGCACCCTCGGCCAGGCGGTTGCGATGCGGATGATGCCGTTCTTCCTGTGGCTGGGACGGCACGTCGATCTCCGCGCCGCGGCCGCCGAAGCCGACGGCTTCAACGCGCCCATCCCCTATGGGGTGGACATCGCACCGGACGGCGCCGTCTGGTTCAGCCAGCTCAACGAGCACCGGATCGGACGCGTCGACCCCGACACCTTCTCGATCGAGATGATCGATACGCCCTTCACGGCGCCTCGGCGCATGCGCTTCGACGGGAAGGGGCGCCTGTGGATCCCCGGCTTCTCCTCCGGCCTGATCGCGAGCTTCGATCCGGAGACGCGAGAGTTCCAGACCTACGAGCTGCCGATCGAGCCCCTGGGCAGTGAGACGCCCTACGCCCTGCACGTGGATCGCCGGCGGGGTGAGGTCTGGATCTGCGGCACCAACAGCGACACCCTGATCCGCTTCGAGCCGGACGGGGAGCGCTTCACGGTCTACCCCCTGCCGACTCGGGTGACCTACACGCGGGAGATCGACTTCGACGCCGAGGGGCGGGTCTGGACTTCGAACTCGAACGCGCCGGCGTGGCAGATCGAGGGGGGGATGCCGCGTCTGCTGCGGCTCGACCCGCGGCGAGGAGACGCCGAGGTCGCCGCGACGCGCTGAGGAGCGTTGCGCGGCCTCCATCTCAAGCGGCCAGCGGCGCGCGCCGAATCCTCCTTCTGGGAGGGGGCCGCATGTCCGGATGGATCCGGGTTGGAGCGGATGGCCGGCTCGAGGCGAGCCCGGAGGCGCTCGAGCGGCTCTCCGAGGGCGTCTTCACCCTGCTCTCGGTCCCGGCGCGTCTGCTCCTCGCCGTCTCTCGCGAGGACCCCTCGGCTCCTCCGGCGCGAGCGCTGCTCGCCGGAGACCTCGCTCGGGTGGCCTTCCCGGAGATCGTGAGCCTCGTGGTCCACAGCCGTGCGAGCGGCGTCCTCCGGGTGATCGGGGCATCGGTCACGCGCCGGGTGATCTTCCAGGACGGCGAGGTGCGCGGCGCCTCCTCGGAGCGGGTTGGAGAGCGGCTTTCCGAGGTGATCGTGCGCATGGGGCTCGTGAAGCAGGCCGAGATGGATGGCGTCCGTCGCGAGGCGGGCTCCGGGCGCCGCGCCGGCCGGCTCGCGGTGGAGCGGGGACTCCTGTCCGAGCGGGAGCTCTGGAACGCGGTCCAGGAGCACGTCATCACGCTCTTCCAGGCCGTGCTGCTCGAGTCCCAGGGCTGCTTCCTGCTCACCGACGAGAGTGCGGAGGAAGCACCGACGGTGCCCGGGCTCTCGGCCGAGGGCCTGCTCATGGAGGGCATCCGACGCCTCGACGAGCTCCGAGTGCGAGGCGTAGCCGAAGGAGACGGAGCCCCCGAACGCATGCTGGCGGCCTTTGCCGGTGCGTTCCGTGACATCTTCGCGACGGCCCAGGGAGCCGGCGCGGGTGACGCCCTGCGTCGCGCTGCGGCGAGCGTGTTCGAGGACGATCCCACCCACGCCGCGGTCTTTCGCGGTGTCGCCTTCGCGTCGGATGGCGATCTGCCCGCGGGCGAGGTCCTGGCCCGGGTGGCGACGGCCGCAGCCCGGGAGGGTCGGCGCGCAGAGGCGATACTCTCGGATGCCCTCTCGACGGTGACGCTGTTCCTGCTCTTCGTCGCCGGCGAGCACCTCGAGCCCACCGTTCACCATGCGCTTCACGCTCGGGTGAAGAGGATGGTGTCGCGCAGCTGACCCCACGCAGGGATTCGTCGCGCGCTGCGCCGATTCGCGCAGCGAAACAGCGTTTCTCCGACGATCGGGCTCGAGACGGCGATTCGTCGACGCGAGACGCGTCACGTCACGAGGGGGAAGGCTGAGCGATACAGGTGTCGATGCATCGCGCCTGGATCGAGCTGCTTCGGGATCCGATTTCTGGGGCGTCTCGTGCGCTTCGGACCGCGGCCCTGCTGCTGGCCCTCGTCGTCGGAGTGGCGTGCAGCAGTGGAGGCTCGGGTGGTGGCGGTGATGCCGGGGAAGAGACCGGCGGAGGAGGCGGAGCCGCCGCGGTCACCGAAGAGCCCGTGGGAGCCCCGGTTCCGCAGGACCCGCCCGCCGACCCGGGGATGGGCGGGGACGGCTCGGCCGGCGGCGGCGAGGCGCCACCGCCGGTTCCGACGGTGCGCGAGGTCACGCTGAGCTGGCGACCCCTCGCGGACGCCCGGCGTCGAGGGCTACCTGCTCTCGATCGGGAACCGCTCGGGGGTGTACGGCACCGCACTCGTCGTTCGTAACGCTCAGCTGACTTCCGAATCCGACGGGATGCTCTCGATGAGGATCGAGCTGCCCGGGGAGCTCGATCACCATCTCGCGATGCGCGCCTTCGACGGCGACGCGGTCTCCATCTACTCGAACGACATCTTCATCCCGGCCCTGGCGGTGAGCGCCGCGAGTGCCGATCGCGAAGCACTCCTCCTGGGCAGCGCCTTCGCGCGGGGTGCGCTGGGCGGCGCCGAACCGGCGGCTGACGCCGGGGAGGGGGCGAGCGTGGACGGCGCGACGGCGGTGGCGATCGTCGGCGCCGGGGAAGAGGCGTCGCGCGTCGTCGATGGCGCCGACCTGCGCTTCGAGCTGCATTCGAGCGCAGCGCAGGCCCTCGATCTCTCCGTGACGACGCCCTACGGAAACGACGTGCACCGCACCCGCGCCTCGGCAGATGGCTGTACCTACGCCGGCCTCGAGGCCAGCGCCGAGGCCGTGGACTGCGTCGCGCCGGCCCTCGGACCCTACATGCTGCGGGTGGGGAACAGGAGCGGGGCGGAGCTGCCGGCGTCGCTCCGGGTGCTCGCCTACGGCGTCGAGCACTCCCGCTACGAGCTCCGCGTGCCCGCCGGCGGCGAGGAGGTCGTGATCTACGAGAACGCCCTGGCGCCGGCCGGATGCTCCGTGGTCTCGGTGGGGCGCCAGCCGCTCGATCAGCTCGGTACACGCACCTACCTCGGCTTCGAGGGCGGTCTCTACCCGGAGGGTGCGAGCGATCCGCCGCCGGATCATGCGGGCGAGGGCAGGGCGCACGCGGCGCGCGTGCTGCCCCTCGACCCGGTGGGCGAGGTGAGCGAAGCCGGCGCGATCGTCGTGCTCGCGCTCGGGACCGAGAACGCCGGCCGGCAGTTCGAGGCCTTGACGAATCTGGCCGTGGTCGATCCGAGCCTGGCGAAGGACATCGTCTGGGTGAACGGCGCCGGGAATGACACCGGCGCCGACGCGCCGGATGCGGATCGGGTGCGTGACGAATGGCTCGCCCCGACAGGCCTCAGCGAGGCCCAGGTGCAGGTGATCTGGCTCGCCCCGGTGAGCGCGAGCCCCGAGACCGGCCTCCCGGATCCGGACGCCGATGCCTTCGCGCTGCTGGCGCAGCTCGGCGACCGGGTGCGCGAGCTCCACGCGCGTTATCCGAATCTGCGGCTCGTGCTGCTCTCGAGCACCGTCTACGGCGGCTACGCCACCGGATCCCTGCCGGCGGAGCCCTACGCCTACGAGTCGGCCTTTGCCGTGAAATGGCTCGTCGAGGGACAGATCCGCCAGAACGCGGGCCTCGGCATCGACCCGGTCGCCGGAGACCTGGCGCCGGACGTCGCGCCCTGGCTCGGTTGGGGGCCGTACCTCTGGGCCGACGGACTGGAGGCGCGCGAGGATGGTCTCGACTGGACGTGCGGGGACTTCGTCGCGGACGGGACGCATCTCTCCTCTTCCGGGGAGGAGAAGGCCGCGGGCCTCCTGCTCGACTCTTCCGGGATTCCCCGTTCGCCGCGCCCTGGACCCGTCCCTGACCCCGACGCCGGTCCGAGAGCGTCGGACGGGTCTCAGCGGTAGCGGCTCCACAGCGCCGCACTCCTGCGCGCCAGGCTCGCGCGGCGCGCAGCCGGATCCACGCGGGGATGGAAATCTGGAAGCGCGGCGGCGACGTCGTCCAGGGGCAGGACCCGCGCCTCGGGCACCGGACGGCTGCGCGCGCCCACGAATCGGTAGGTGAGCAGGCCCTCCCGGCGGCTCTCGGTGTCGATCCAGTTCGGAGTTCCCGGATCGTCGTGGGCCAGCACGAGCCGGAGCCGCCCGTCCGGGTCGGCGACGGCCTGCTGGCTCGAGAGGCTCGTCTGGCGATGGGCGAAGTCCCCCGACTCGAACCAGGCGGGCGTGTGGAGCGCGAAGCTCCAGTAGCTCGCGTCGGGAACCTCGCACGTGAGTAGCAGGGCTTCGTCCGGAGCGAGATCGAAGAAGCAGCTGCCGTAGAGGATGTGATCGGCGCCTCCGGGAGTGGATCGAGGAGGCGATGGCCGATTCGGCGTCGCGCGCTCGCGCGCCTTGCGCAGGTAGTCGTTCCAGTAGCGAATCGTCGTCTCGACCCAGGCCGCCGAGCGATCGAGGGCTCGCGCGACCACGGCCGCGTCCGGCGGAGGTGGCGGTACGCCCTCGGCCCCGATCCGCTCGATGTGGAAGAACGGCGCGACGTCGCGCTCCCAGTCGCTCACGACGACGCGAATCATCAGCAGGCGGGCCTTCGGGTCGCTGCGCATCCAGTTGCCGGGCTGGGCGTCGGGAGCGATGTGGATCTCGAGGGAGCCGTCGTCCTGCACCTCCAGATCGTGAAGGGCGCACTCGCTGAAGACGCCGTACTCGGAGAGCTGCATGTCGCCCTCGTGGAGGGAGAAGAGCGCGTCGCGAACGCCGGTCACGTCGGCGCGAACGCGGTAGGCGAGGCTCGGGTCGACGGTCGCCCGCAGGTATACGTTGTCCGGATTCGGTCCGCCCCACTGGGTTCGCGGGTCCCCGTAGCGATAGAGGACCGGATGCAGCGGATCCCCCGCCTCCATCTCCATCTGTGTCGCGTACACGAGCAGGCGGGTGAGAGCGCGCACACCCTCTGCCCGTCCGCGAGCATCCTGGGGGAACCCGCTCTCGAGAATGCGCTCCCCCGTCGCCTCGAGGCGACGGCACCAGTCGCGCCAGGCCTCGCCGGAGTGGAGGCGCGCGGCGTCGTCGGGCATCGGGCTCCTCCCCAGCCGCGGCATCTCCGCCGGCTCCCAGCCAGGAATAGCAGGCGCTGCGGCGGTGCGGGAAGGCGCGTTCGCCCGGGAGGTTGCAGGTCGGGAGGGGTCGAGCTTACACCGGTCTGCATTCTTGCAATTCGATGTATGCGCCGCCTAGACTCCGTCGAACCCGCCCCCTGCGGGCCCGCGCGTCGTCGGGCCCGTCGACGTCGTTGCCACCTACCGAGGACCCGCCATGCCGCTCACCGACGGCTTCGATCTGATCGACTCCGGCCACTACGGGGCGCACGGTCCGCCCCACGAGACCTGGACCCGCCTTCGGCGGGAGTCGCCGGTGCACCGCTGCGAGCCGCCGGACTACGAGCCCTTCTGGGCGGTCACGCGCCACGCCGACATCTGTCACGTCTCGAAGAACCCCGACACCTTCCTCAACGCTCCAGGCATCGTGGTGATGCGGGACGACCAGCGACGTCTGCGCGAGAGCGGCGAGGGACTCGGGGCGATGCGCGTCATCATCGAGATGGATCCGCCGGAGCACCGCAGCATTCGCAAGGTGGCGAGCCCCTGGTTCACGCCGCGCGCGCTGGGGCGCGTCGACGCCGCCGTCGAGAAGAGTGCGCGCCATCTGGTGGACGAGTTGGCGGGTGAAACGGGAGAGGGCGAGTGTGACTTCGCCCAGCAGGTCGCGACGGCCCATCCCCTGCGCATCCTCTCGACCATCCTGGGCGTGGCGCGGGAGGACGAGCCCACGATCCTGCGTCTCACCAATCAGCTCTTTGCCGCCGACGATCCGGAGCTCCAGAGGGAGGGCGTCGATCGCAATCAGGCGATTCGGGAGCTGGGACTCGAGCTCTATCAGCTCTTCGGCCGGATCATCGAGGATCGCCGCGCGAATCCTCGAGACGACCTCGCCAGCGTGCTTGCCAACGCGGAGGTCGACGGTGCGGCAATGGGCCCGATGGAGACCTTCGGCTACTACCTCATCACGTTCACGGCCGGGCACGACACCACGAAGAACGCTCTGGCCGGCGGCATGCGCGCCCTGGCCGAGAATCCGGAGGAGCTCGAGCGCCTGAGGGCGGATCTTTCTCTGGTTCCGAGCGCCGTCGAGGAGATCGTGCGCTGGGCAACCCCTGTGAACTACATGAAGCGCACCCTCGCTCGGGACGTCGAGCTCGGCGGACAGAGGATTCGGGAAGGCGAGGCGCTGGCCCTCTTCTACGCCTCGGCGAATCGCGACGAGGACGTCTTCGACGAGCCCTTCCGCTTCCGGATCGATCGCGACCCGAACCGGCACCTGGGCTTCGGGATCGGCGAGCACTTCTGCCTGGGCGCACACCTGGCGCGTCGCTCCCAGCAGGCGCTCTTCCGCGAGCTCGCGAGTCGGCTCGAGTTCGTGGAGCTGGCGGGTGAGCCGGAGCAGATCGCCTCGAGCTTCGTGGTGGGCCTGAAGCATCTCCCGATCCGCTACCGCCTCAAGCGTCGTCCCTAGCCGGAATGGCCGAAGACCGGGGGCGGGCTTGAGCGGAGTCGCCCCGTGAGCGTTCGAGCGGCGCGCTGCTGGCTCTTCGCCCTCCTGCTGGTGACGGCGCCCTGGCCCTTCGTCCTGTTCGGAGATGGGCCCGCGCCGCCGCTGCGCTCGTTGTGGATGGCCCTGGCCGCGACGGCGGTCGTGGCCAGCGAGGGAGCGTCGGTGACGGTTCGGTTGATCCTCGGTGTGCTGTGGGGCCAGACTCTGCTCGCGTTCGGTGGGTGCTGGGTCATCGCCTGGGGCCTGGCGCGTGGGGCGTCGGCCCTCGCTCCCAGGATCCGTCGCTGGATCGTGATCGCCCTGATCGTCCTCGCGCTGGGAGTCGCCTCGGCGCTGCCGATCTATCGCACGCCGATGGGGACGCGACTCCACTCGAACCTGTGGCAGGCGCTGTCGTGAAGCGCGCGCTGATGGTCATGCTCGCGCTGTCGGTCGCGGCCGCGCCCGCCGCGGCTCTCGAGCGAAGCGAGGTCCGTGAGGCCTGTGCCGCAAACGACCCGCTGCGAAAGCCCTTCTTCGGCGACAGCCACGTTCACACGGGCTTCTCCTTCGACGCCTGGGGGCAGGGCACACTTCCGGGCCCCGACGACGCCTACCGGTTCGCGAAGGGGGAGCCGATCGGGCTGCCGCCCTGGGAGGAGGGGAGAGCCGGCGGCAGGGCGACGCTGCGGCGGCCCCTCGACTGGGCCGTCGTGACCGACCACAGCGATCTCCTCGGCGAGACGCAGATCTGCCAGACCCCCGGTGCGCCGGGCTACGGATCGATCGTCTGCCGCGTGGTGCGTCACTTTCCCGGCCTCGGCTACGCCCTGGTGAACGGTCACATCTACGCGAGCGAGCGGCCGCGCCGCTACTCCTTCTGCGGCGAGGAAGGGGAGCACTGCCTCGACGCGGCGCGTGGCCCCTGGCGCGAGACCCGCGTCGCCGCCGAGACGCACTACGATCGCAGCCCGAGCTGCCGCTTCACCACCTTCGTCGGTTACGAGTGGACCGGCATGCCCGGCGGACGCAACCTCCACCGCAACGTGATCTTCCGCAACGAGGTCGCGCAGGATTCCCCCACGACCTACATGGAGACACCGACGCCCGAGGGTCTCTGGGAGGATCTGGAGCGCGAGTGTCTCGACGGCCCGCCGCGCTGCGACGTCCTCGCCATTCCCCACAACTCGAACGTGAGCGGCGGACTCATGTTCGGCCCCAACCGCAGCGATGGCTCGCCTCTCGACGAGCGGACGGCGCGAATCCGGGCGCGGCTCGAACGCCTCGTGGAAATCACCCAGCACAAGGGGGACTCGGAGTGCGGCGTGGGCTCGGGGGACGAGCTGTGCAGCTTCGAGACCCTGCCCTTCGAGATCATGTCCGAGATGGCCACGCCGCGGGCCTGGGGCGATCCCATTCCCGACGGGAGCTACGTTCGCGATGCCCTGGTGGACGGCCTCGCCCTCGGTGCAAAGCTCGGAGTGAACCCCTTCCGGCTCGGGATCGTCGGCTCGACCGACACCCACTTCGCCACCCCGGGAATGGCGGACGAGGATCGCCACATCGGCCATGCGGCGGGATTGGTGAACGCGCGCCACGGCATCCCCGCCTTCCCGGACATGCCCTTCTTCAATCCCGGGGGGCTCGCGGTGCTCTGGGCCGAGGAGAACTCCCGGGATGCCCTCTTCGAGGCGATGCACCGGCGGGAGGCCTACGGAACGAGCGGGCCCCGCATCCTCGTGCGCTTCTTCGGCGGCTTCGATCTTCCCGAGGACCTCTGCGGCGCTCCGGACTTCGCGGCCCGGGGCTATGCCTCGGGCGTGCCCATGGGCGGCGTGCTTCGGTCCTCCTCCGGCGCGTCTCCTCTTCGTTTCGCAGTCTGGGCCCTGCGCGATCCCGGCGGTGCAGGGGCTCCGAGCACTCCCCTCGAGCGCATCCAGATCGTGAAGGGCTGGCTCGAGGGAGGGGAGACCCGCCTGCGCGTTCTCGACGTGGCCGGGCGCGCGAACCCCGAGGCGGACGTGGACCTGGCGACCTGCACGCCCCGCGGCGTGGGCTCGAATCAGCTGTGTGCGGTGTGGGAGGACCCGGAGCACGATCCCACCGAGCCGGCGGTCTACTACGCGCGCGTGGTCGAGAACCCCAGCTGCCGCTGGAGCCAGTACGTGTGCAACCGGAGCGGTGTGGACTGCGGCGCTCCGGGGGGAGCCCCCGCCGGCTTGGAGTCCTGCTGCGACGACGCGGTGCCGCCCACGATCCAGGAGCGCGCCTGGACCTCTCCCATCTGGGTGGATCGGCGCTGACGCAGTCGGGTTACAATCGAGCGCGCCGATCGCCGGTCGGCCCATTGAATCCGGCAGGACCTCACCCAAGCATCCGGGGGCGAAGCATGATCGATCTGCACTACTGGCCCACACCCAACGGGAAGAAGGTCACGATCCTGCTCGAAGAGTGTGAGATGCCCTATCGGATCGTCCCGTGCAGCATCGGCGAGGGGGATCAGTTCAAGGACGCCTTCCTCGCGATCAGCCCCAACAACCGGATGCCGGCCATCGTGGATACCGAGCCGGCCGACGGCGGCGACCCCATCGCGCTCTTCGAGTCCGGCGCGATCATGCTCTACCTCGCCGAGAAGGCCGATCGGTTCTACCCCCAGTCGCTGCGCGAGCGCCACGAGGTGAACCAGTGGGTCATCTGGCAGATGGCGAACCAGGGCCCGAAGTTCGGGGAGTTTGGTCACTTCCGCCGGCTGAAGGACTCCCAGGGCGACCAGTCCTATGCCCTGCGACGTTTCGCCGACGAGACGAATCGGCTCTACGGCGTGATGAACAACCGTCTCTACGACCGCCGCTACCTCGCGGGCGGCGAGTACACCATCGCCGACATGATCTCCTATCCGTGGTGCGCGGGCTGGGAGAGCCAGGGCGAGGACCTCGACGCCTTCCCCTACTTCAAGCGCTGGTTCGAGGAGCTCTCCGCGCGACCCCCGGTGCAGCGGGGCATGGAGGCCGGGACGGATCTCTCGGTGGATCCCGCGAAGTTCACGCCCGAGGAGATCGAGCGGCTGCGCGCACGTCTCTACAACCAGCGTGCGCGTCCGGCGCCGGCTGGCGGACTCCTGTAGGCGCAGAGGCTCTCGTCAGGGCGCCGGGGCCGCGGGAACCGGTGCGCTCGTGTCCGCAGCCTCGGCCAGGACCGCCCGACCTCGCGCGGTGAGTCGGCCGCCGCCGGCCTCGCAGCTGCGGAGCGCGGCGAGGGCTTCCGGCGCGCGCTCGAGGGTCTCGGCGAGAAGGCGCCCGGCCAGGCAGTCGAGCTCGACGGCGTGTCCGGGCTGGAAGCGTCGTTCCGCGAGGCTCGCGAGGGCGGTCTCCGGCGCGCCAGTCGACGCCAGCAGCCGCGCCAGATTGGCGCGGCTGGCGTCGTCCTCGGGATGTCGGTCGAGCCAGTCCTCGTAGAGCGAGCGCGCCTCGCTCCAGTCCTCGAGCTGGTGCAGGGTAAGCGCGAGGTCGCGCCGGGCCGTCGGGTGATCCGGATCGCGCTCGAGTGCGGCGGCGATCGTGTCTGCGAGAGCGCGCTTCTCGTCGCGCTCGCGCTGGAGGGCGTTGGCGCGGCGCTCCAGCGCGGTGGATCCAGGATGGGTACGCACCGCCTCTTCGAGGGTCTCGATCGCCTCTCGCCTGCGCCCCAGTGCCAGGAGCGTGTCGGTGCGGAAGCGCTCCAGAGCCAGGACCTGGCCGTGCTCCGCACGCAGGGCGTCGATGCGTTGCAACGTCTCCTCGAGGCCGAGCGTCTCCGCACCCAGGCTCTTGAAGTCGAAGAGGGCGATCCGATCCTTCGGGTCGATGTCGCTCGTCCCCAGGGTCACGGCTTCGGCGTCGCTGGCGTAGCCCAGGGCTTCGAGCTGGCTGCGGGTGGCGTCGTCGAGGGCGATGGGAGCGGCCGCCGGTGGCCAGGCCCTCTCGATGCTTCCGAAGATCGCGTCCGCCGCATCGGTGTCCGAGGCGCGGTAGCGGTTCTGGCGCTGGGCGGGGTCGCGGGACAGGTCGTAGCGCTCGCGCCGCGGCGCATCGATCCAGGCCTCGCCGTCGACGTCCACGACGCCGAAGATCGGGGCCGTGGCGTAGTCGAGAGCCGGCACGACGGATTCGAAGGGCAGGGCTCGCAGGGGGATCGGCGCCTCTCCGCCGAGAGCGTCGGCCAGGGAACGTCCGTCGGCGGGGAAGCTCCCGACCCCCGCCGCGGTCGCGAGGGTGGGCGCCACGTCCACGAGGGCCGCCGGCCCTGCGACCCGCGCCCCGGGTTCGAAGGCGACTTCAGCGTCCGGACCCGCCCAGAAGACCAGGGGCACCCGCAGGGTGCTGTCGTAGGCGAAGTACGAGTGGGTGCCTTCGCCATGCTCGCCGAGGCCCTCGCCGTGGTCGCTCGTGACGACGACGAGCGCGCTGTCGAGGCGTCCCGCCGTGGACAGGGCGTCGAGGAGGCGACCGGTCTCCGCATCGGCGAAGGCGATCTCGGCCCGATAGGGATCGAAGCGGTCGGTGAACGCGTCGGGCGCCCGCCAGGGTCGGTGGGGCGCGAAGAGATGGACCCAGAGGAAGGCCGGCCGGTCGTCGGGGAGGGTCTCGAGCCAGCCGAGGGCTGCGGAGACGGTCTGGTCCGCGCGTCGTGAGGCGACGGTGCGATTGCCGGTCTCGACGGTGAGCGCATCGTCGTAGACGTCGAAGCCGCGGTCGAGGCCGAAGCCCCGGGCCAGCACGGCGCTCGAGACGAAGGCCCCGGTGGCGTAGCCGGAGTCCCGGAAGTGCGCGGCCAGGGTCGGAGCCGACTCGGCCACGCGGAACTGTCCGTTGTCGCGCGCGCCGTGATGGTGCGGGTAGAGGCCGGTGAGGAGTGACGCGTGGGCGGGAAGGGTGATCGGAACCGGCGTGCGTGCCTCGAGGAAGGCGACGCCTTCGCGGGCCAGTGCGTCCAGGCGTGGTGTGGGACTGGCCCCCGCCGGTGCCGCTGACGGAGCGGCGTAGGGACGTTCGGGGGCCGCGGCGGGTCCGACGTGGTCCGCGCGGACGGTGTCCCAGGTGACGATCACGACGTCGGAGGCCGGGGGCGTCGGGGCGTTGCAGGCGATGGCGAGCAGAAAGGGGAGTACGAGCCACGGCACGACGCCCTCGACCGTCGCACCGCGCGATCCGCCGCGCAGCCACGCTCCCCCCACGCCGATCAGGATAGCAGGGCCGCAACCGCGTTCGCCGCGTGCGGGGGCTGCTACGTTCGCGCGACGGTGGATCCCACCCCGAGGTGCGACGGTAGATGGCGAGCCGCGAGTACGAGGCCCTGGTCGCCGCCATGACCCGGCCCCTGGTGGCGCCCGGGGATCCTGTCGAGGTGGCCCGGGAGAAGCTCGAGGCCGTTCACGGACATCCGGTCGCCGACGGCACCCGGGTGGCCTGGACCGAGTACGGCGGTGTGCGCTGCGCCTGGGTCGACACGCCCGAAACCCGCGACTCGGAGCGCGTGCTCGTGCTCTGTCACGGTGGGGCCTTCATCGCCGCCGGGGGCGACGGCTATCTCTTCTACGCCGAGATGCTGGCGAGACCCTTCGGTGCGCGGGTCCTGCTGGTCGACTACCGGCTCGCACCGGAGCATCGCTTTCCCGCCGCGCTCGAAGACTGCGCGGGCGCGTACCGCGGGCTGCTGGCCCAGGGCGTGCGGCCCGAACACGTGGGAATCGTCGGCGACTCCTGCGGCGGAGGGCTCGCCGTCGCCGCGCTGCTCCGGGTGCGGGACGAGGGCGTACCCCAACCGGCTGCGGTGGTGTCCCTCGGCGGCTGGTTCGATCTCGAGGCGAGGGGCGACTCGGCTCGCGCTCCGCTGGCGCCGGATCCCTTCGCCCACGCGGACTTCGTGTGCGCCCGCGGACGCGACTACGTCGGCGACGGGGGAGACCTGCGCGATCCGCGTGTCTCACCGATCCACGCCGATCTGACCGGGCTTCCCCCGCTCTTCCTCCAGGTCGGGCAGATCGATCTCACGCGGGACGACGCGCTCGCGATGGCCCGCCACGCGGGGCGCGTCGGCGTGGAGGTTCGGCTCGAGATCGTTCCGGAGATGATCCACGGCTTCCAGGGGCTCGCGAGCGCCGGCATTGCCGAGGCCGCGGCCGCCCTGGGTCGCGCCGGTGCGTTCTTCCGCGCAAAGGTCGTCTAGCGCAACGCCAGAGCCCATCTCGACCCCCCAGAGTCAGCCGCGGCCCACCTTCGACACGATGCCTTCGTGGCGAGAACTCGCCGTCGCTGCAGCCGTGACTGCGACACCACACCTCGACTCGAACCCGGACGCCTGGCCCCGGTCGGGGCCCAGGAGAGGGGTTCTAGGGTCCTGGCTGTGAACGACTGGCCTTCTTCGCGGTATCGGTGTCGTCGGTCCGGGTCTCCCAGGCCTCGGGGACGGGCGAGCGGACCTGTTCGACGAGCGTCCGCAGGTCGCTGAGCGTGCGGATGCCGCGCGACGCGCCAAAGGCGAGCACGCGTAGCCCGCCGGAGGCGAGGAGGGTCAGGTAGCCCTTGCGCACGAGCTGCGGGAAGGACGTCGCGATGCGGAACCCGATCCGCTTCGCGGGATCCGTCTCGGTGATCAGCTGGAACAGCTCGACGGCGAACGCACCGACGCCACCTTCGACCGCGGCGAGCCGATCGACTGCGGCGGGGTTGAAGCCGAAGGCGAAGTCCGGATCTGGCGAGGGGCCGTCGAGCAGCAGGGTCTCGCCCTCCACCCGGACGAGATGCCACACCTTTCCCTCCTGGGAGCTGAAGTGGACGTCGCTGCTCGCGTCGTCGCGGATGTGGCGGGCCGCCTCACGCCAGGCGGGATGGGTGCGGAAGAGCGCCTCTAGACGCGCCACCTCGGCCGGGCGTTTGGACGTATCGGGCATTGCAGAACCTCGAGCCCGAGTAGTGCATGGACCGTGCCCACGGCCCTGGGTCGTTCCGGCACACCTTTGCGTGTCGTCTCCCCGCAGGATGGGCGCCGAGGACGTGCGCTGACCGCTCGGCACGGCGGTTGCACCGGTTACGAGGACAGGCCGAAGTCGCACGAGCAGAACGCTCGCCGGCAGTGTGCAGCGGTCGCGCCGCGAAGGAGGGGGGGACGGGCAGGAAACCACCGACAGAGGTCGCCCGTTGGGATCCGTTCGGGTGTCGTGAAGCGAGGGGCCTTCCGGGCCTCAGCCATCGTGTCTTCGATGGCCGGAAGCGCTCCCCGACGGCGTCCTGAGGATTGAAGTGCCCCGCGGCGAGGCGGCGAAGCCGAAGCAGATCGCAGTCGAGTAGGAGGCGGCGATCCCGCACGGAAGCGAATCGTCCCAGGAGCGGGTCGTCGCCGGGAGGGCTCAGGATGAGAGACACCGTGAGTCGGTGGCTTTCCGATCTGCTCGTGCGGGAGTTCGGAATCTCGCCCGGGGAGCTTTCTTCCGGCACCACCCTCGAGGAAGTGGGGCTCGATCCGCTCGACCTCTTCGAGCTGGCGGAGGCCATCGAGCGCAGCACCGGGGTGATCCTCGAGGATGCCGTCGTCCGACGCCTTCACACCATCGGCGAGCTGGATGCAGAGGTGGCGAAGGTGCGCGGCCGGCGAGTCTTCCCGACGGCGCCCTGAGCGGAAGGGAGTCGGACGCGAGGCTCCGCGAGACGGGACTCTCCGGTCTCAGTTCACAGCGCGATCCCGGCCTTCCCAGTAGGGCTCGCGAAGCTTGCGCTTCAGGAACTTCCCGGGCCCCGACTTGGGCAGCGGCTCCGCGTGGAGATCGATGCCCTTCGGGACCTTGTATCCCCCGAGGCGCTCGCGGCAGAAGCGGATCAGCGTCTCGACGTCGACGGACTCGCCCTCGCGAAGCTGGACCGCGGCCCACACCGCCTCGCCCCACTTTTCGTCTGGCACACCGAAGACAGCGGCCTCGAGCACGGCCGGGTGCTCGAAGAGCACCTCCTCGACCTCGGTCGAGTACACGTTCTCTCCGCCGGACACGATCATGTCCTTCGAGCGGTCGACCAGGAACAGGAATCCCTCGTCGTCCAGGTAGCCGAGGTCGCCCGTCCAGTAGTAGCCGTCGCGCAGCGCCGAGGCGGTCTGCTCCTCCTTCCCCCAGTAGCCTCGCATCACCGTGGGCGCGCGCACGGTCACCTCACCGACCGTCCCCGTCGGGAGGGCGCGTCCGTCTTCGGCTGCGATCCGGACCTCGACCCCCGGCAGGGGCTGGCCGCAGGATCGCACGCGCTCCGTGTCGATCAGGGCCTCTTCGTGGCGTTGCACCGTTGCGAGGGGGGAGAGCTCCGTCGCGCCGTAGACTTCGATCAGCTCGGCGGAGGGGATCGCCTGGTGAACGCGGCGCAGCACCTCGCTCGCGATGGGCGATCCGCCGTGGGCGACCCAGCGCAGAGAGCTCGTGTCGCGGGCACGGGTCTGCTGCTCCTCCGCAATCGCCGCGAGCATGGTTGGCACGCCGAGGGTTGCCGTGCAGGCCTCGGCTTCGATCAGGTCCAGGGCGGCGGCGGCCGTGAAGCCCGGAAGGAGGACCTGGGCGCCACCGGTCCAGATGTTGGCGAGGACGCAATTCGAGCCGGCGGCGTGGAAGAGCGGCGCCATGACGAGCATGACGTCGCTGCTGTCGTAGAGCACGCGGGCCATCCATTGGAAGGTGTTCGCGATCAGGTTGCGATGGGTGAGCATCACGCCCTTGGAGACCCCGGTGGTTCCGCCGGTGTAGAAGAGTCCCGCCAGCGTCTCTTCATCGATCCCCTTTCCGAGGTCGATCTCGTCCCCGCCTGCGATCCAGGCCTCGTACTCGTCGGGGATGCGTACGACCCGCTCGACCGGGTCTGCCAGCCTTCCGGGCTCGCGGTCGGTCAGCAGGATGCGGGACCCCGAGTCTTCGAGGGCGTAGAGCAGCTCGGGCTCCGCGTGTCGCGTGTTCAGCGGAACCACGACGCGGCCCGATGCCGGAACTCCGGCGTAGACCTCGATGTAGGTGTGACTGTTGTCGGCCAGGATCGCCACCCGGTCTCCGACCTCGATACCGGCGGCGGTGAGGGCCGCTCCGAGCCGGCGGCAGCGGGACCAGAGCTGCGCGTAGGTGTGCCGTGTCTCGCCGCAAACCGTGGCCAGCCGATCGGGTGTGTTGCGATGGGCGTGGGCGAGCGGATCCGCGATGGTGTACATGGCTGTCGGCGCTCCTTCGAAACGGTCCAGGCGGTCGCGGTGAGATCGCTCAGGAAAGGTGGCGTCGAGTTTATCATGAGACCTCCCGGGTTCTGGGTCGCGCGCGAGGGGGTTCATCGTTCCGAGACGTGGAAAGGGCTGGAATGCCGTCGGTCGGCGTGATCGGTGCGGGTCCGTGTGGACTGGTCGCCTGCAAGACGCTCTCGGAGTGGCGGATTCCCTTCGTCGGCTACGAGGCCGGCGATCGGGTCGGCGGGCATTGGGTGTTCGAGAACTCGAGCGGGACCTCCGCCGCCTACCGGTCTCTGCGTACGAACACCCACAAGGCGATGAGCCGCTTCACGGACTACGCGCTGCCGGAGGACTATCCGGAGTATCCGAGCCACGAACAGATGGCGGAGTGGTTCTCGCGCTACGCCGCGCACTTCGGGCTCGACCCCCATCTCCGGCTCTCGACCCGCGTCGAGCGCGCCACGCCGACCGCGGAGGGTCGCTGGGAGCTCGAACTCGATTCGGGAGAGCGGGTCGTTCACGACGCGCTCGTGGTGGCGACCGGAAACCTGTGGGACCCGCGATGGCCCGAGCTCGAGGGGGACTTCGATGGGCCCATGATCCACGCGAAGGACTACCGGGATCCACAGCATCCGATCGACAGTCGCGGGCGGAACGTGTTGGTGATCGGGCTCGGGGTCACCGCCTGCGAGCTCGCTGTGGAGCTCTCGGAGCAGGGGGCTGCGGGCCGGGTCTTCCTGTCCGCGCGGAGCGGACAGACGATCCTTCCCCGGGTGCCCGTCTCCGTCCCCCATCCGTCGGACCCATTGACGGGCCCGCTGCGCTGGCTCCCCCCGCCCCTGCGCCGCCCCTTCTTCGAGCGGGCGTTTCCGCGCGTCCTCGCCCGAATCACTGCGGCGCTCCCACGCCCCGAGGAGGTGGGGCTGCCCCCGGTACCGGCGAATCCCCTCGAGAAGCGGGTGGTGCTGAACGACCACGTGCTCGAACGCTGTCGCAGCGGAGCGATCCAGCCGAAGCCCGGGGTGCGTCGGCTGCGCGGCGCCGGGGTGGAGTTCGTCGACGGCAGCACCGAGCGAATCGACGCGATCGTCGTCGCCACCGGCTATCGGCTCTCGTTCCCGTTCCTGCGGGAGAGCGTCCCCGAGCTCGAGCGCGATGGGCTCCGCCTGGCGTGGGGCGTCCGGCACCCGCGGCACGAGAGTCTCTTCGTCGTCGGAGTCATGCAAGCGGTCTGCTCGATCTGGCCCCGGGCCGAGCAGCAGATGCGCTTCGTGGCGCCCTTCCTGGCGGGGGAGGCGATCTGGCCCTCGCGTCGGGTGATCGATCGGGCGACGGTGCCGGTGCTCGAGCTGCCTTTCGGAAACTGCCAGATCCACACCGCGGAGCTGCAGCGCGCGCTGCGTCGGGCGCGTCGCGCCGCTTCACGACGCGACGGCGGCCAGGGAGTCTAGACGCGCCAGAGGCGTCTGAGGGTCGTCACTCCGTCGCTGGCGCCGAGCTCGATCTCCGCGCAGTCGATCCAGCCGATCCAGTCGGAGAACTGCGCCTCCGCAGAGATCCGGCGCTTGAACACCTCCGCGAGATCGCGCGTGAGCTCGCCCACCGCCGTCCACGTCTCGCTCGGTTCGAGCTCGGTGACGCCGAGGGTGAGGTCGAAGCGGGCGTCCTCGGGAACGGAGTCGTGGAGGACTTCGTTGCCCAGCTGGAGCACGCGCAGGGGGGGCGAGAGCTCGGCCAGGCAGTTGAGTGCGCGGATCAGCATCACGTAGGGGGTCTCTTCCTTCGAGGCCTGGGCCACGCCCATCACGATCCGGCTCGAGGTGCCTACGCGTTGCCCCACGAAGTCGAGGCCCTGGCCCGAGAGGGCTGGATGACCGTCCGTGGGCAGGGGCGAGAGGGAGCCCGAGACGCACACCAGGCGCTCGTCCTCCCGGCTGGCGCCGCGCACGTGCAGCTCGAGGGACTCGTAGAAGGGCTCGAGGACCAGCTCGCCGCCGTCGTCCTCCTGGCGCAGCGAGGCCTTGGGGCTCCACTCGCGCTCGATCTGGTGGTAGGACTCGAGGAACTCCATCACCAGGATCTCGGGGTGCTGGAGGTAGTCCGCGCACTCGCCCAGCTGCGCCTCGATGTCGAGGGCCCGGGCGTGAGCGAAGCGTTGGCGGAAGGGCGTCGCGAGCGGGCTGACCGGCATGAAGACCCGATCGGCCGATCGCGGGTCCGACCCAAGGGGCCGGGGCGCCTCAGGCCGGGCAGAGGATCTGCATGCGCGCATCCGCGAGCTCCCGCATCACCGGCGCGAGGATGAGCTCCTGACGCTTCAGGCGGCGGACGAGGTACCGGAGCAGATCGGCGTCGCGCTCGCCTTCGTTCTCGGACACGAGGGTCTCGAGGGCGAGGTCGCGCTCGCGCTCACCGGCGGGGCGATGACCCAGGAGCTCCGCGGCCTCGTCGAGATCGGCCGCGAGCACCCGGCGGCCGAAGCGGTCCCCGCGGCGGAGAGCCGTCGCGAGGCGCTCGACGGCGTCTACCTGGTAGCGCCCGAAGCCCTCGCCGCGCTCGAGGGCGGCGAGGCGGTCGCCCAGGGCTTCGTGGGCCACGGCGAAGGGAGACTCCTCTTCCTCGGGAAGGGTGGGCGGCTCGATCGTCACGCCCTCGAGGTGGGCGACGATCTCGAGGGGGCAGCGGGCGAAGACCAGGGACCACACCAGGTACTGCACGTAGTCCGCGACTGGAGGCGGCCGCGCGACCACGGCTGCGGTGGCGAGAGGCGTCACCATTCCGAAGCGGATCGCGTGGTAGTGGACGGCGTCCCGGTCGACCGCCTCGCCGCTCACCGCCTCGTAGTGGCGCAGGGCGTGGTCGAGGTCGCCGAGGGGCTCGCTGAGATCCCGCGAGAGCAGGGCCCCGAGATCGGCGGCCGGGTCTCCCACGTAGGCGAGCTCGACGTCGATGACCGCCGTGACGCGGCCGCGGTCGAACAGGAACTGCCCCGCGTCTCCCAGCACGAAGCTCGCCCGTTCACGCCCCGCCGGCACGTGGCGCATGAGCCAGTCCAGTGCGAACTCGATGACGGGCTCGGGGCGGCTCTTCGCCTGGCGATAGGCGCGGACCCAGCCCTCGAGGTCGCCGAGGGCCAGCTCTCGGGCCGTGCGCGGCCGCCGCATTCCCGCCGCCTCGAAGTCCGCCGTGGGAAGGGCGTGGATCCGGGCCAGGATCTCCATGTAGTGGTTGCGCACGGCGACGCGCTCCGCTTCGTCCTCGGCGGTCGAGAGGTCGAAGCGCCCCGGCGCCCGGTCCATCACGATGCCTTCGGGGTCGGGACAGAAGCCGTGGACCCGGGGAACCGGGATGCCGTGCTTCGCGAGCAGCTCGAGACAGGTGTGCTCGTGGCGGAGCTGGTCGACGCCGCGCTCGGCCTCGGCGCGGGCGCCACGGAAGTAGATCGGCAGGGTCTCGCCGCCGCGCTCGACTTCGAGGAACCAGGCGGGCCTCCAGCGCGCCTGGCGCTCACCCGCGACGATGCGGCCTCCCACCCGCTCCTCGACGTAGTCGAAGGCGCGCTGCCAGGGCACCGAGAGCCGGGTGCGGTCGAAGGACACGCGGGCAGTGTGGTTGGAGGTCGCCGCGGATGCAACGGCGGCGCGCCGGGGGCGATGCTAGAACTCGTTCGGTCGCGCTCTCGTGCGCGCCCGAGCCACGGGGAGCGTGACGATGAGCGCAGACGGCTACGAGATCGCGTCGGCGGATGGGCGCGCCGACTGGGACGCCGAGGCCGACGTCGTCATCGTCGGCTGCGGAGTGGCGGGCCTGTGCGCGGCCATCGAGGCGCGTTCCGCCGGTGCGGACGTTCTCGTGCTCGAACGCGCCAGCGGGGGCGGGGGCATCACCCTCAGCGCGGCCGGACACGTCTATCTGGGCGGCGGCACCCGGGTCCAGAAGGCCGTGGGCGTGGAGGACACGGTCGAAGACATGGAGGCGTATCTCCTGGCCGTCACACCGGATCCCGACCCGGAGAAGATCCGCCTCTACTGTGACCAGAGCACCGCTCACTTCGACTGGCTCGTCGCTCAGGGCGTTCCCTTCAACGACAGCATGTACCCGGGCAAGCACGTGCTCCAGCCCACCGACGAGTGCCTGATCTGGTCGGGCAACGAAGAGGTGTGGCCCTATCGCGATCGGGCGAAGCCGGCGCCAAGGGGCCACAAGGTGGCCCAGGTGGGTGAGCAGGGCGGGGCGAAGCTGATCGCGTGCCTGACGAAGCGGGCGGAGGAGCTCGGCGTCCGCATCGTGTGCGACGCGGCGGTGCAGGCGCTGATCCGCGACGGCGAGGGCCGGATCGCAGGCGTGCGCTACCGCAGCTTCGACGAGATGCGCCACGTCCGTGCAGGCCGGGGAGTCGTGCTCGCGACGGGCCACTTCACCGGCAACGCCGAGATGCTCGCGAGACACTGCCCGCTGCTGGCGGACGAACGCGTCTACAAGCAGACCACTCCCCATGACGACGGCGCCGGGATCCAGCTCGGTCTCCTGGCCGGCGGCGTCGCTCTCCACATGGACGGGGCCCTCGTCACCTGTCCCTACTACCCGCCGGAGAGCCTGATCAAGGGCGTGCTCGTGAATCGGAACGGCGAGCGCTATGTGGCCGAGGACTCCTACCACTCCCGGGCCAGCATACTGACCGCGGCGCAGCCCGGGGGCGTTGCGTACCTGGTGGTCGACGATGCGATCTTCGGCCGGCCCGAGTTCGGGGGCTACGACGTGATCGACGCCTGGGAGGACTTCGTCGCGATGGAGCGCGACCTCGGTCTGCCCGGGGGAGCCCTCCAGGAGACGATGCGCCGCTATAACGCGAACGCCGCGAAGGGAGAGGATCCGGACTTCCACAAGGGCGCGAAGTGGCTGCGGGCCCTCGAGACGCCGCCCTTTGCCGCCCTCGATGCCTCGCTGGGGAAGAATCCCTTCGTGGGCTTTACCCTGGGCGGGCTCCGGGTCTCGATCGATGGGGAGGTGCTCGGCGAGGACGGCGGTTCGATCTCCGGCCTGTACGCGGCCGGCGCCTGCGCCTCGAACATCGCCCAGGACGGCACGGGCTACTCGAGCGGCACGTGCATCGGGGAGTCGAGCTTCTTCGGACGACGCGCCGGGCGTCACGCCGCAGGGAGGTTCTCGGCGGCCTGACCTCGCCGGTTCTCGGGGCGCGCTCCGACCCCGCTCAGCCGTCGCTCGCCGCGCTCTCCTTCTCGAAGGCGGCGATCGTCTGCTCGATCACGCCGACCAGGGCCGCCGCACGCGGATAGCCGGCGTACTGGGCGATCATCAGCAGCAGCTCGCGAAGCTGGGTCGGCGTGAGCTCTTCGCGCTTCAGCGCGGCCTTCGCCTGGATCCCGAAGGTGGTGGGCTCGCCCTTCTCGGCGATGATGCCCATGATCAGCAGGCGCCGGTCGCGGATCGGGAGCTCCTCGCGGGTCCACACCTCGGCGAATAGCTGCTCGAGCATGACGTCGGCGAAGGCCATCCCCGGCGGCGGAACGATCACGTCGCCGGCGTACACCTCCTTCATCCGTTCCGCACCGCGTCGGCGACGCTCGGAATCACCCGCTTTGGCCATCGATGTTCTCCTGGTAGGGTATTCGCGGAGCGGATCCTAACGCCGGTCGGGTCGCGGCGCCGATAGCGCGAGCCGGACCGGACGGGAGGCGGAGATGGGTCGGGCGCTTCGCATCCTCGCGTTGGGGCTGGGGGGGACACTCCTCGTCCTCCTCCTGATCGCGGCCGCCTTCCTCGTCGAGGCCCACATCGAGATCGGCCGGGTGACGCCCCCCCTGCCCGAGTGGACGGCTCTCGCCGGCGAGCTCGCCGTGGCCGAAGGACCGGCGCGCATCGCCTACGTCGAGACGGCGAGCCAGTCCGGGGAGGGCCCGGCCACCCTCGGCCACGTCGCCTTCCTCCTGGAATGGGACGACGGGCGGAGCTTCCTCGTGGATGCAGGCATGGAGCGGGAGCAGGCCATCGCCTTCGGACGCATGACCGAGCTGGCCTTCGGATCGGATCCGATCGACGTCCACGGCTCGGTGGCGGAGCAGCTCGGTGCGGCGACCCGAAGGATCCGCGGCGTGGCCTTCACCCACCTCCACAACGATCACACCGGCGGTCTGCCCGGGCTGTGTGCGGCCCTGGGTCGCCCGCTGCCCCTCTTCCAGACCCCATGGCAGGCCGAGCGGGGCAACTTCACCACCTCCTTCTCCGCGCCGCACCTCGACGCGGCGGACTGCGTGCGCCGCCAGCGGCTCTCGGGCGGGCCCCTCTACCCGGTGCCCGGCTTTCCCGGGCTCCTGGTCGTGGCCGGCGCCGGTCACACGCCGGGCAGCACCCTGTTCTTCGCCCGAGTCCGGGGGCGCACCTGGGTCCTGGCCGGGGACGTCAGCAACTTCATGGCGAACCTGCGGGAGAACCGCCCAAAGCCGCTCGTCTACAGCTTATTCATCGTGCCCGAGGCACGGGGTCGGCTCGAGGAGGTGCGCCTCTGGCTCCGGGATCTCGACGCTCGGCCAGACGTCACCGTGCTCGTTTCCCACGACCTGGACGCCATCGAGGCGAGTGGGCTTCCAGCCGCTACGCTACACGCCCTCTCGTCCTTACCCCGGACTCCGAGGAGATTTCCATGAGCGAGTACCGAACCTTCGTCGTCCCCTACGACTTCTCGGATCACGCCCGGGCGGCGCTGGACACAGCCCTGGACCTGGCCGGCCGTCTGGGCGCCGAGATCCACCTGGTCCACGTCATCCAGGCGCCTCTCTACGCCTATCCCCCCTTCGAGGGGGCGGGGGCCGCTGCCATCGTGAACGTGAACGAGATCCGCGAGGGGGTACTGAAGTCCCTGCGCGAGATCGTCGAGGGGCTCGGCGGCGGGGTCGAGGTGAAGATCCAGGTGGCTGAGGGCGGCACGGTGGACGGGAAGATCCGGGAGATCGCGACGGAGCTCGGCGCCGACCTGATCCTCATGGGCACCCACGGCCGAACCGGAATCGCCCATGCATTTCTCGGGAGCGTGACCGAGCGTACGCTTCGTCGATCTCCCTGCCCGGTGCTCACGGTCCAGGCCGAGGAAAAGTGAGCGGCGGCGTGCGCAGGCGGGGCTGGCTCGTCGTCGGGGTCCTGGCCGCGCTGGCCGTGGGTTGCGGCGACGGGAACGAGGACCCGGCCATGGAGCTGCAGAAGGAGGTGGGCGAGGCGCTGAACGCCGCCGCCGACTACGCGGGGGAGCAGAAGCGGGCCATCGAGAAACGGGCGCGCAAGACCCTCGATGCCGTCGATCGCGAGCTGGAGGAGACCAGCCGGGAGATCGAGGAGTCTTCCGGAGGGCTCAACGAGGCGGCCGAGGAGCGCCTGGAGGCGGCCACGGACCGCGCCCGGAGCGCGCACCGGAAGGCGCAGCACGAGCTCGACGACCTGGCCACCGCCAGCACCGATCACTGGAAGGAGGCCCTCGAGCGCCTCTCCGAGGCCTTCGCAGAGCTCGAGGAGGCCCGCCAGGACGTCATGGCCGCTCTGTCCGGTCGCGGTGAGGAGAGCGACTAGCCGCGACTCGTGGCCTCGCCGGGAGACGGCGCCCGCACCCGGGCGTGCATGGAGCCGCGCGGCCTCCTCTTCGGGACCGGGTCGAGGCCTGCGCGACGAGCGTGCGGGTAGAGGATGCGCGCCACACGGGCGCGCGGGTCAGCCTCAGCCGACGGCGCGCTTGGGAAGCCTGCGGCGTCGGGGAAAGCTGACCGCGAACTCGATGCGGCGATTGCCCCAGCCCAGCTCGTTCAGGTGATCTCCCGCCGCGGAGACGTCCGCGGTGATGACGCGTCCGTCGTCGAAGATCACGGTCTCCCGATCGCCTCGAACGATCGAGGCATTGCGCACGCTCGCCGCGAGCTCCTGCACCTTCCGCTCGGACTGGAGGACGATGAGGGAGACGGGAACGTTCGCGGGGAGGTCGCAGGAAGTGCCTTCGGCGCGCACCGGATGGCCCTCCGCAAGGCCGAGGGCGGCGATGAGGGCTGCGCAGGTGATGGGTCGAAGTCGGCGAGCCCGCACCTCTCGCGCATCGGAGCCGCGGTCGCGGGTCTTGAGGCGGCGCGCGGTCCAGTCGCCCCTTCGACCGGACGATGGGGGGCCATGCTCCACGACCTCCGCTCCATCCCCGCACTGCTGGTGTCCGCAGTCCTGTTCGTGGCCTGCGACGCCACGACGGTGCTCTCCGACAGCGAGGGCGCGCCCGGCGAGGTCGTCGCCGAGCGTCCCGAGGGCTGGGAGAGCCTCGAGGAAGAGGGCAGCGCGACGCGACTCTACTATCAGTTCGTGGACGAGCGCGGACGGGTGCGCTTCGTCGAGGTCCTCGAGGACGTTCCCGAGCGCTGGCGCAAGACCGTCGGCTTCGTGAAGCTCGACGTTCCGCCGCCGCTCACGCCCGGCGATGCGGCCCGGGCGCGGCGAACCCAGGTCGCACGGACCGAAGGCGTTCGCAGGGTGAGCGCCCCCGCCGTCGCCGCGGGCCCGCAGGTCGTGCTCTACTCCGCCGAGTGGTGCGGAGCCTGTCGCAAGGCGAAGCGCTATCTCTCGCGAAAGGGCATCGACTACGAGGAGCGCGACGTGGACGCCCCCGCCGTCGCCGCCGAGCTGCTGCGCAGGACCGGGAGCCGGAGCATTCCGGTGATCGACGTGGGCGGCCGCGTCCTCACCGGGTTCAGCGCGGGCTCCTACGACGCCCTGATCGATCGCGCCTGACCCGTCTCAGCTGCCGGAGAGTGGAAGCTCCAGGTCGCGCCGGACGATCACGCACTTCTCCTTCGGGCCCTCGCAGATGCCGAACTTGAGGTGGGCCCGGGCGTCGGTCGGGCCGCCAGCCTCCATCCGGAGTGTGGTCCCGAACTCCAGCCCGTCCGCGTCGATATGGCCCGTCTCCTCGCTCGAGAGCTCGGCCGGGTCCCAGTGCAGGCCGGGCTGCTCCGCGAAGCGGAGCCGCGCCGGGGCCTCGGGAGCGATGTGCCAGCCGTTGGTCGGCTCGACCCGCAGATGCAGCTCCGCGGTGTCGGGGCCGGACGAGCCGGCCCGGGCGAGGGTCACCCGATAGCGCGAATCCTCGGCGACGAGGCGTGCCCCTGGCGGCCCGTCGGAGTCTCCACAGGCGCCGAGCGCGAAGAGGGCGGCGCCCAGCGCGCCGAGTCGTGCCCGGGAACGGGCGCCGCTCGGGAGCTTCACGACGTCAGCTCGGACAGGAGGGCCTTCACCTCCGAGACCGACGGCACCTCCCACATCGTCCGGAGCACGCGCCCCTCGGCATCCGTCGCGATCGCCGCCGGCAGTGCGTCGATGTGGAGGTCGTCGATCACGACGCGTCGCACGCGCTCGATCTCGGGCTCCGAGAGGTCCTTCAGCAGCGCGTAGGCCGGCTCGTACTCGCGCTCGTAGGCCTCGAGCTTGGCGCGATCGTCGTCTTCGTCCACGGGCACGGCCACGAGGGCGACCTGATCCGCCGCGAAGGTCTCCCGGAGCTTCGCCAGCTGAGGCAGCTCGCCCTTGCAGCTGTCGCACCAGGTGGCCATGGTGGTGACGATCCGCAGCGGGGCCTCGTCGTCGATCTTCGTCGTGAACTCGAGCCGTCGCGGGTCGGCACGGCGTTCGGCCCGGTGCGACGCGGCCTGGGCGAGGCCCGCCGCGCGATACGGCTCGACCCGGAAGCCCCGCCCATCCGGCGAATGGCTGGCGTCCTCGTAGACGGTGACCTGGGACCCGGCAGCGATCGGGCCGATCTCCTGGGTGCGGCCCGAGGGCCAGCGCACCCGGAGCGCCTTCACGGACTCGACATCGCCCAGGCCCACGAGCTGGGTCGCGCTGTTCTGGGCGGCGAAGCCCTCGCCGGCGCGGTGTTCGCGCACGAGGGTCGCGTCGGGCAGCTCGACCTCGGCGATCGCTCCATAGCCGTCGCGGGGGGAGAGCTCCGGAGAGGCGGTTGCGCTGCGGTTGCCTCCCTCGAAGCGAAGGGCGAGCACCGAGCTCGGCGTTCCGACCCGCGCGGGCAGCTCGCCGATCTCGTTGCGGAATAGCTGGAGCAGAGGAGCGTTCGCGTTCACCACCACGAGGTCCTGCCAGCCGTCGCGATCGTAGTCGAGCAGTGCCGTCGACCGGCCGTCGGCGGGATGATTCACACCCGAGACACCCGAGACATCGTCGAACTGCTCTCCCCGGCGATTCAAGAAGAGCACGTTGCGCTCGTGGCCGCTCAGGGAGAAGCCTTCGCTCACGTGGGCGTAGGGATCGGTCATGCTGGGATCGAAGTCCCGCTCGCGTGGAGTCCGCTCGTCCGTGCGCACGACCGTGCGCCACCAGAGGCTTCAGGTGTCCCCGATGTGTTCGACCTCCTTCGGGGCGGTGTAGAAGCCCGCCAGGGCGAAGAGGTCGAGGAACCCGTCGTTGTCGGCGTCGAAGAACTGGGTGCCCCAGGCCCACCCGGCCCGTTCGACCCGCAGGTCGTCACCGCTGCTTCCCGACACGCGCTGGAGCCCGTCGGGCTGGTTGCGATAGAGGTAGTTGCCCCGCGCCGCCTGTCCGAATCCGGTGTCCAGGTAGTCGAGCCGGCCGGTAATGCGGCTCCCGGCCTTGCTGTACATGTTGGTGACGTAGAGATCCTGGCGGCCGTCGCGATCGTAGTCGCCCCAGGCTGCACCCATCCCGAAGCCCGCCTCGAGGATCCCCGTCTCCCGGGAGACGTCGACGAACCGGCCTTCGCCGTCGTTCCGGATCATGTTGTCGGGCGCGAAGTCGTTCGCGATGTAGACGTCGGCGTCGCCGTCGCCGTCGTAGTCGGACCAGGTCGCCTGATAGGTGTTGCGCATGACCGCGAGGTCACCGGTGTCCCGAACGACCTCGAAGCGCCCGCCGCCGGCGTTGCGGAGCAGCACGTTGGGCGGGCCGCTGACATCGAGGAAGGGGTTCTCGTCCTGGTTCCTCACCCGGTCCACGAAGCGCTCGAAGTCGACCGGGTCGAGGTGCTTGCGGATCCACTCGAGAGGTAGCTGGACGGCGTAGGTCGAGGCGTAGAGGTCGAGGAGCCCGTCGCGGTCGTAGTCCACCGCGCTGAGGGAGGAGACCATCTCCGGGATGCGTCCTTCGATGAGCGTCGCGGAGCGGTCCACGAAGCGCCCGTCCTCGTTCACCAGGTAGAGGCTGGGCGCCAGGGAGCGGCCGACGAAGAGGTCCGCGTCTCCGTCGTTGTCGAAGTCGGCGAAGAGGGCGGCGTTGGAGAAGGAGTCGACGTCGAGGCCCAGGTCCGCGGCCCGCTCCTCGAAGGTGCCGTCCCCCCGATTGTGGAGGAACTGGTTCCGTCCCCAGCGCACCGTGACGTAGACGTCGTCGAAGCCGTCACGATCGACGTCGACGACGGCGACCGCGGGGTGCTGGCTGACCGCCGTATGCGCGAACATCTCGTAGGGCGCTTCGAACTTCTGGCTGCTTCGGCGGGCGAGCACGTCCTGGGAGACGAGTCGTTCGTGGACCGACGTGCGAGCGCGCGTGAGCTCGGCTTCGCGGGGAAGCGCCTCGGTGAGGACCTCCCTGAACAGGTCACGGGGCGCATCGATCCGGGTCATGGATCCGGTTCGCCACTCGACGATTCGCCAGCTCTCGCGCTTTGCCGGGTCCGCGCCAGTGAGGAGCCGCCAGCGGACGGCGGGGCTCGCAGAGAACTTCGCGACCTCGCCGGAGCGCAGGGCCGCGTGGCCCTTGAACACGACGTCTCCGACGAACTCCTTGCCGTCGGCTTCGAAGTGGCCCTGGCGGACCTGGAACTTCGTGTAGGGGAAGTAGCGGACCTCGTCGAAGAGGGGGCGCCAGAGCCGCAGCTCGGGGAGCGTCAGGTCGCGAATCTCGGGGCCTGCGCCGATTTCCGTGATGCGGGTGGAGATGCTGGCGATCT
>CALDCK010000128.1 GCA_937937315.1 uncultured bacterium | reverse complement strand
CCGTGTCCATGCATCGGAGTGTGCAACGGGTAGCACGTCGAGGCACTCGGGTAGACGGTTAATCGCGGATCTCGCACCATGGCCGTCATGACGAGTTCCTGTGAGCGCGCCGCCCCGGATCGCGGCAGAATGTGCCGCTTCCGACGCACCTCCCTCGCCATCGCCACGGGTCTGGCCTTCGGCTGTTCGGAGGCCCCGGAAGCGCCGGGCGCCGCGGTGCAGCGAGTCAAGGTCTTCGAGGTCGGAGAGACGACCCTCGGCCAGGTGCGAACGCTGTCGGGAGAGGTCGCCGCGGGCACGAAGTCGCCCCTGAGCTTCGGTGTGAGCGGCACGGTCGAGCAGGTGCTGGTCTCGCGTGGGGCGTTGGTGGCTGCGGGCGACATGCTGGCGACGCTCGACAGCGCCCCGCTCCAGCTCTCCTTCGACCAGGCGCGCGCGGAGCTGGCCGGGGAGCGCGCGAAGCTCGAGGAGGCCGAGCAGGCCTACGCGCGCGCCTCGAGCCTCCTGGCGGAGCGGGGCATCTCGCAGGCCGAGTACGAGGTGGCGACGTCCCAGGTCCGATCCGCGCGCGCGTCGCTGCGAAGCGCGCAGAGCCGGGCCGACCAGGCCGAGCGCGACCTCGGGCGCGCCGACCTCCGTGCACCCTTCGCGGGGCGGATCGCGGAGCGCAGCCTGGACGCCTTCCAGGAGATCGGCGCGAACGAGGCCGCCTTCGTCCTCCAGGGAGACGCCGTTCTCAAGGTCAGGCTCCAGGTCCCGGACACGCTGATCCGGAACGTCGACTACGGCAAGGCCGTCCGGGTGCGCTTCCCGACGCTCGGCGACCTTGCGCTGGTCGGCGTCGTCACGCTCATCGGCGCCCAGGCGGGCGCCGGCAGCGCCTATCCGGTGGAGGTGCAGCTGCCCGAGTCCGAGGCCGACCTCCGCCCCGGGATGACCGCGAGCGTGACCTTCAACTTCGACCAGAGCTCCAGCGAGGAGCCCGTGTACCTGCTTCCGCTCTCCGCCGTCGCGATCGACGTCGGTCTGCTCCGCGCCGAACCGGCCGCCCGAACGGTGCCGGTGTTCGTGGTGGAGGAGTCGTCGGGCACCCTCGCGCTACGCGACATCCGGGTCCGCGAGCTCCGTGGGAACCGCCTCGAGGTCCATGAAGGGCTCTCCCCCGGCGACAAGGTGGTCGCCGCTGGGGTTCCGTTCCTCCGTGAGGGCATGGTGGTGGAGGTCTGGCAGCCCGAGCTCGGGCTGGGCGATGGATAGTCTCGCCCGCTTCACCATCACTCATGCGCGCTTCACCGGGCTCCTGATCTTCTCCTTCCTGGTCGGCGGCCTCACCGTCTTCACCACCCAGCCGAGACAGGAAGATCCGGAGATCACCCTCCGCTCGGCCCAGGTCGTGACCGAGGCCCCGGGCCTGTCTCCCGAGCGGATCGAGCAGCTGATCACGCGTCCCATCGAGGACGCGGTGAAGCGGATCCCCGAGATCGACGACATCGAGTCCAACTCCTCGACCGGGCTCTCCATCGTCACCGTGGAGGTCGACCCGCGCTTCGACGACATGACGCCCATCTGGGCGAAGCTCCGCAACGAGATGGACGACCTGCGCCCGCGACTTCCGCAGGGCGCACAGGGCCCCTTCGTCAACGACGACTACGGGCGGGTGGCCGTGGTGACGCTCGTGCTCTACGGAGCCGACTACACCATGGCCGAGCTCTACGAGGTCGCTCGCGGGCTGCGCGACGAGATCGGGGCGCTGCCGCTGGTCGCCCGCGTGGATCTCCACGGCGTCCAGCCCGAGCGGGTGTGGCTCGAGTTCGACCCCACCCACCTCGTCCGGTTCGGCGTGGACCCCGTCCGGATCTTTACCTCCCTTCAGACGCAGAACATCGTGCTGCCGGGCGGAACGATCAACGCAGCCGGCCAGGACATCGTCGTAGAGCCCTCCGGCGATCTACGCTCGCTCGCCGAGCTCGAGAACCTGCCGGTCGCGACCGAGAACGGCGACCTCGTCTACCTTCAGGACGTCGCCCGGGTCCGGCGGGCCTTCGCGGAGCCGCCGGAGGCCCCGGCCTACTTCGACGGCCAGCCCGCGATCGTGCTGGGCGTCTCCATGATCTCGGCGTCGAACGTCGTGGAGCTCGGCCGCCAGGTGACTGCGGAGCTCGCATTGCTGCGACCCCGCATCCCGCTCGGTATGCAGCTCGAGGCGGCGATCTTCCAACCCGACCTGGTCCAGGCGGCGGTCAACGACGCGACGAACAACCTGCTGCAGACCATGGCGGTGGTGCTCGTCGTCGTCATGCTCTTCCTCGGCTGGCGCACGGGCCTGATCGTCGGCGCGATGGTGCCGCTCACGATGGTCATCACGCTGGTCGGGATGTCGATTGGGGGGATCGCGCTCCACCGCGTCTCGATCGCGGCGATCATCGTCGCGCTCGGCCTGCTGGTGGACAACGGGGTCGTCATCGCCGAGGACATCCGCCGGCGTATGGACGCCGGCCTGGGCCGGCTCGAGGCGGCGCTGGCGACGCCGCGCACCCTCGCAATCCCCCTGCTGACGAGCTCGCTCACCACCGTGCTCGCCTTCATGCCGCTGATGCTGATCTCGGACTCGACCGGCGAGTTCCTCCGCTCCCTCGGGCAGGTCCTGGCGCTGGCGCTCCTCGTGTCCTGGCTGCTGGCGATCTCCGTCACGCCGTCGCTCTGCTACTGGTTCCTCAGGGACTCGACCGGGCCCGACGAGGGTTCGAACGAGCCCTACGACGCGACTCCGTACCGCCTGTACCGCCGGGCCCTCGGCCTGCTGCTCCGGTACCGCCTGGCCTTCGTGGCAGTGATGCTGCTCCTGCTCTTCGCCGCGGCGCAGATCTTCGGCTTCGTGAAGGAGCGATCGCTCGGGCCATCTGCTCGAAATCAGTTTACCGCCTATCTCGACCTCCCCGCCGACGCGAACATCAAGGAGACGATGGCGGCCGCGCGCCAGCTGTCGGACTACCTGGCCGACGCCGACCGGAACCCCGAGGTGACCGGCGTGCTCGCCTACGTGGGCTCGGGCGGGCCCCGATTCTTCCTGGCCCTGGCCCCCAACGACCCCCAGCCGAACAAGGCGTTCCTCGTCATCAACACGCAGTCGGCCGATCAGGTCCCCGAGCTGATGCGCCGCACGGAGGAGTACATCCTCCGCGATCTGCCCCAGGCGACGGGGCGGGCCGACATCCTGTTCCTCGGGAAGGACGCGATCGGAGAGGTGAAGATCCAGGTCCGCGGGCCGGGCATCGACACCCTCCGTCGCCTCACCGCCGAGGTCGGGGACGTCTTCCAGTCCGTCCCGGGCACACGCGCCATCCGCAACGACTGGGAGAATGCGGTCCTCAAGATGAGGGTCGTCGTGGACCAGGAGCGCGCCCGGCGGGCGGGCGTCACGAGCGAGGACGTCGCCAGCTCGCTCTCCTCTGTCTTCGACGGCGTTGCCGTGACCCAGTACAGGGAGCGCGACAAGGTCATCCCCGTGGTGCTGCGGGCCGAGTCCGGCGCACGCGAGAGCCTCGACCGGATCCGATCGATCGAGGTCTGGTCCACCAGCGGGCAGGCCCCGATTCCGCTCGTGGGGATCGCGGACTTCGAGGTCGAGGTCGAGCCGAGCCGCATCCGGCGCTTCAACCAGGAGCGCGCCGTGATGGTGGCGGGCAAGCACCCGGACATGACCGCGATCGAGCTCTACGACGAATTGCAGGCCGGGCTCGGCGCGATCGATGTGCCCCGCGGCTACGCGATCGAGATCGATGGAGAGATCAAGGGCGCACAGGAGTCGAACGAGAAGCTGTTCGCGTTCGCCCCGCATGCGCTCTTCGCGATCCTGCTGCTGCTCGTCCTCCAGTTCGACTCGCTGCGCAGGCCGCTGATCGTGCTGCTCACGATTCCCCTCGTGCTCATCGGGGCGAACTTCGGCCTCTTCCTCTTCGACGCGTTCTTCGACTTCACGGCCATGCTCGGGCTCTTCTCGCTGGCCGGAATCATCATCAACAACGGCATCGTCCTGATCGACCGCGTGGACCAGGCGAGAGACGAGGGGCTCGGCGTGGACGACGCGGTCACGGATGCGGCGCTGGCGCGTGCTCGGCCGATCCTCATGACGACGATCACGACCGTCGTCGGACTTCTGCCGCTGGCGCTCTTCGGAGGTGAGTTCTGGTACGGAATGGCGATCGTGATCATGTGCGGGCTCGCCGTGGGGACCGTGTTGACCCTCGGCTTCGTGCCCGTGCTCTACAGCCTCTTCTTCAGGCGTCGCCCGTGATGCGTCGACAGCTCGCAGCTCGCTCGTGCTGGGGTTGGCTGGCGGCACTCCTGCTGTCGGCTGGCTGCGCGGTCGGCCCCGACTACGAGGGCCCTCCCGATGTCCGCACGCCGGAGGGCTGGAGCGGAGTGCTCCAGGGCGGACTGACCCCAGCCGACCTCGATCCCGACTCGCTGGCGACGTGGTGGGAAGCTCTCGACGACCCCCGCCTCACGGAGCTCATCGAGGCGGCCATCGAGGCCAATCTCGATCTGCGCACCGCAGAGGCGCAGCTCCGCCAGGCCCGGGCACAGCGCGCCCTGGCGGGAGCCAACCGATTCCCGACGCTCGGCAGCCGCGGCGCGGTCACGCAGAGTGGCTCCTTCTCCAGCGACGGAAGCGAATCGTCGCAGCTCTACTCGGGGGGATTCGATTCATCCTGGGAGGTCGACGTCTTCGGCGGGCTGCAGCGGGCGGTCGAGGCGGGCGAGGCCGATCTTCAGGCCGCCGAGGAGACGCGGCGCGACGTCCTGGTCACGGTCGTGGCCGAGGTTGCGCTGAACTACATCGAGCTGCGGACTTCCCAGCTCCGCTACGACGTGGCCACGCGAAACCTCGCGCTCCAGCGCGAGACCCTGCAGGTCGTGCGGGGCCAGTTCGAGAACGGGGCGGCCACGGCGCTCGACCTCGAGCAGGCGACGGCCAACGTGACGGCGACGCAGGCGTCGCTTCCGGCCCTGGCGCAGGACATCGAGCGTTCGAAGAACCGGCTGACCACGCTGCTCGGCGAGGTTCCCGGTGCCCGCGATTCCCAGCTCGACTCGCCCGCTGCGGTTCCAGTTCCTCCGCTCGAAGTCGCAGTCGGCGTGCCCGCCGACATTCTGCGCAGACGACCCGACGTGCGAGTTTCCGAGCGTCGATTCGCGGCCGAGACCGCGCGCGTAGGCGTCGCGACTGCCGAGATCTATCCAAAGTTCTTTCTCAATGGATCCATTGGGATCGAATCGATCTCTGCGGCTGGTGCAACCGGAGCCTACCGCGTCGGTCCGGAGGTGCGTTGGCCGGTCTTCGACGCGGGCCGAACGCGGCGACAGATCGAGATCCAGGACGCGATCCAGGAGCAGGCGATGATCGCCTACGAGGCAGCGGTGATCGGCGCCCTGGAGGAGACGCAGAACGCGCTCACGGCCTTCGCGCTCGAGCAGGACCGGCTGCGGCTGCTGCGGGAGTCCACCGAGTCGGCCGCGCGAGCGGCCGGCATCGCCTCGAATCGATACGAGGCCGGCTATTCCCCGTTCCTCGAGGTGCTGGACGCCCAGCGGACGGTGCTCGTCGCCCAGGACGAGGAGGCGGCGAGCGCCGGGGCGGTCGCGGCGAACCTGGTCCGGTTGTACAAGGCGCTCGGGGGTGGCTGGTCGCCGCTCGACCCGATCGACCCGTAGCCGGGCGCTTCGCGCGAAGGGGTACTGATAGCCTGCTCCCCCCAGCCGGATGCCAGGATCACACGCAGAGGCCCCGACACTCTTCGTGCTGCCTCACTCTGGTGGCGGCTTCCAGGGACCTAGCTGATTCCGCCCGTCCGGCACGAGGGACGGGCGAGGGACAAGGGTTAACGATGAAGAACCCTTGTCTTCCGGGGGGTTGGGCTCGTCGTCGTCGGGTTCGATTCCCGCCGCCTCCACCATCGCAAAGAGCTCGAACCGCCGTCCGGGCCGTCCTGGTCCGGGGCCGAAGCGAGCAGCGCCAGGCTGTCGAGCGAGGTCCGGGCCACGTAGTAGGGCCCCCCGATCTCGCCCTTCGTCGGTTCCAGCTCGATCCTCCAGACCAGGGCGCGCAGCAGGAGGGCAGGACGCTCCGTTCGCCTCTCCAGCACCTCCTGCA
>CALDCK010000127.1 GCA_937937315.1 uncultured bacterium | reverse complement strand
GGCAGGGTCACCACCGTAACACGGTCGTTCGTGTAGATGCAGATGTCGGCCGCGATGCGAAGGGAGCGCTCGGCGATCTCGGCCGCGCTCATCTCCGTGTGCTCGAGCAGCGCGCGCGCAGCTGCGAGGGCATAGCTGCTTCCGGAGCCGATCGCTGCGATCCCGTCGTCGGGCTCGATCACGTCTCCGTTCCCCGAGACGACGAGCACGCTCTCGGCGTCGGCCACCAGCAGCATGGCCTCGAGGCGACGCAGGGCGCGGTCGGTGCGCCACTCCTTCGCCAGCTCGACCGCCGCTCGCCGCATATTGCCGGGATGGGACTCGAGGCGGGCCTCGAGGCGGTCCGTAAGAGCCATCGCATCGGCGGCGCCGCCGGCGAAGCCGATCAGGGCGCGGCCGTCGGTCGACACGCGCGCCTTCTGCGCCCCGTGCTTCACGGCCGCATCACCGATCGTCACCTGGCCGTCCGAGGCCACCGCGACCTGCTGGTCACGGACCACCCCGATCACGGTGGTCGAGCGGATGGTTTCCTGCGTCGTCACGCGGCGCACGGCTGGGGGGGAGTCGGCATCAGGGGTCGGCCTCGCTCTGTGAAGGGGTCAGGCGTCACGACTCGCGCTCGTCGCTCGATCGGGGTGCCGGCCGGGCGGCTGTCTGGCGACCAGCGCGCGGGTGAGCCCGATCGTACACCTCTGCGAGGCGTTCGACCGAGACCGCCGTGTACTTCTCGGTCGTCGAGAGACTCTTGTGCCCGAGCAGCTCCTGAATCTCTCTGAGATCCGCTCCCATGTCGAGCAGGTGGGTGGCGTAGCTGTGACGCAGCCGATGGGGATGCACGCGATCGGCGATCCCGGCCCGTCGGGCGTGAGCGCGAAGCGTGCGTCGGATGTCCCGCACGCCGAGGCGACGCTGCCCGTCGCGGCGCGGCCGCAGCGACCGGAAGAGCGGCTCGGCGAGCAGTCCCGGACCCCGGCGAAGATCGAGGTAGCGCCCGAGGGCGTCGCGAGCCTCGGAGGGCAGCGGCACAACGCGCTCCACCCCCCCCTTGCCCTGGACGCGAACGTCGCCGCGATGGAGATCCACGTCTCGCACGTCGAGAGCCGCCAGCTCCCCGACCCGAAGGCCAGCGCCGTAGAGCAGCTCGAGGAGCGCCCGGTCTCGCAGGAACTTCTCCGAGTCCGGATCGCCTCGCCCGGCGCCCTGCTCGATCAGGGTGACGCAATCGTCCACCGGGAGCGGATGGGGCAGGCGCTTGGGTGCGCGCGGCGTGGGAATTCCGAGGGTCGGATCCTGGGAGCAACGCCCCTCGCGCTGGAGGAAGCGGAAGAAGGTCCGGACCGCCGCCAGCTTCCGACCGATCGTCGTGGGGTGGCGACGACCGTGCAGCCCCGCCAGGTAGCCGCGCACGTCGTCTGCGCCGACACGACCCGGCGGGAGATCGCCGAGCGCCAGGGCCAGCTGCCTGACGTCGGAGTCGTAGGCCCGCCGGGTGTGAGCCGACAGGCCGCGCTCCGCTCGCAGGTGCAGGGCGAACTCGCGGAGATCCCGCCCCCAGCCCGCCGGAACGACGGCTCCGCGACCTTGCGCTTCGATCTCGGTCACGAGAGATGCGCCTCAGCGAGCCGGGCGAAGGGCTCCAGCGCCTCGAGACCGCGGGCGGCCATGCGCTCGTTCCGCTCGCGTCGGCGCAGGCGATGCGGAGTCTTCTCGAGCGGCGGGAAGAGGCCGTAGTTGACGTTCATCGGCTGGAAGCGCCGCTCGTCGGCGTCCATGAGATATTGGATCAATGCGCCGTGGGCGGTCTGCGGCGGCGGAAGCGGCGGCTCCTCTCCGCGGGCCGCGAAGGCCGCGTTCATCCCCGCCAGCCAGCCGAGGGCCGCGGACTCGACGTATCCCTCGACCCCGGCGATCTGACCGGCCACAGCGAGCCCGGGCCGGGCCGCGAGCGTCAGATCCGGGCGCAGATGGCGGGGGGCATTCAGATACGTATTGCGGTGGACGCTGCCGAAACGGGCAAAGGCAGCGCCTTCGGCTCCGGGAAGGCTCCGGAAGATGCGGCGCTGCTCCCCCACCCGGAGCTTCGTCTGGAAGCCGACCAGGCTGTAGAGGACGCCCCGCTTGTCCTCCTGGCGGAGCTGCACGACGGCGTGGGGACGACGCCCGGTGCGCGGATCGGTGAGCCCGACGGGCTTCATGGGGCCGTAGGCCAGCGTGTCCCGTCCGCGCCGCGCCATCTCCTCGATCGGAAGGCACCCCTCGAAGTAGAGGGCCGCCTCGAACTCGTGCAGCGGCACCGTCTCCGCGGCCACCAACGCCTCGACGAAGTCGGTGTAGGCCTCGGCCGAGAGCGGGAGGTTCAGGTAGTCGTCACCCCCCGCGTCGTAGCGCGACGCCCGGAAAGCCACCTCGTGATCGATCGAATCGGCGTAGACGATCGGCGAGAGCGCATCGTAGAAATAGAGATACGGCTCGCCCAGGAGCGACTGGAGCTCCGCCGCCAGGGGCGCGTCGGTCAGCGGTCCCGTTGCGAGGATGGTCCGCCCCTCGGTCGGCAGCCGCTCTACGCACTCGCGGACGACCCGGATGCGCGGATGTCCCTCGATGACCCCGGTGATGTGCTCGCCGAAGGCGACCCGATCGACGGCGAGGGCCTTCCCCGCGGGAACCGCACAGGCATCGGCCGCGGCGATCACCAGAGAGCCGAGCCGGCGCATCTCCTGCTTCAGCAGCCCGACGGCACTCGCCACCTCGTTGGAGCGCAGCGAATTGCTGCAGACGAGCTCCGCGAAGTGCGGCGAGCTGTGCGCCGCCGAGTAGCGAACGGGCTTCATCTCGTAGAGCGAGACGTCGAGGCCGCGGCGAGCCGCCTGCCAGGCGGCCTCACAGCCCGCGAGCCCGGCTCCGATCACGCTGACCTGCAAGGCGACCCTCGGGGACGAAACGAGCGAGGATAGCTCACGACACCACACGAAAGCGGCCATCGCGATCCCGGACGATCCGGCCCTCGATCTCGAGGTCGAGCAGCGCCAGGGCCAGCCGATCCGGCGAGTGGCCCAGGGCCCGGCCCAGCTCGTCCCGGCTGGCAGGAGCCCGCTCGAGCGCCGCCACGATCGCAAGGGCATCCGACCCCGATGGGGGAGGCGATGGCCCGGGCCGGTCCTGAGCCACCGGGGAAGCGGGCAGGCCGAGGACGTCCAGCACGTCGGCCGCCTCGAGCAGGGGCCAGGCGCCGTCCCGAAGCAGCCGGTTGGAGCCCCGGCTGGTCGGCGCGTTCACCGGCCCGGGCACGGCGAAGACGTCTGCGCCCTGGGCGAGGGCGTGGTGGGCCGTGATGAGCGAGCCGCTGCGTTCGCGTGCCTCGACGACGATCAGCGCGCGACTGAGGCCGCTGATCAGTCGATTGCGGAGCGGAAAATGGGCCCGCAGCGGCCGCGCGCCGGGCGGCAGCTCGCACAGCACCGCCCCGCTACGGGCGATCCTCTCAGCCAGGTCGCGGTGCCTGGCGGGATAGACCCGGTCCGGCCCGCAGGCCTGGACGGCGATGGTCCGCCCCCCGGCTGCCAGGGCCCCTTCGTGAGCCGCGGCATCGATGCCGCGAGCCAGTCCGGACACCACCACCAGCCCGGCTCCTGCCAGGGCGAAGCCCAGCTCGCGGGCCATGGCGAGGCCGTAGGCGGTGGCGGCCCGGGCC
>CALDCK010000126.1 GCA_937937315.1 uncultured bacterium | reverse complement strand
GTTGGGGGTGGACCCGGGCCGTCTCGCCGTCATGGGCGGGTCTGCAGGCGGCGGCCTGGCCGCCGGAACCGCGCTGCTCGCGCGAGATCGGGGCGGGCCCGCGCTCTGCTTCCAGGTCCTGAACATCCCGGAGCTCGACGACCGCCTCGATACCCACTCGATGAAGGCCTTCACGGATACGCCGCTCTGGAACCGGCCGAACGCGATCATGAGCTGGCGTCACTATCTGGGTGACGCCTTCGGCGGCGACGTGTCGCCCTACGCCGCGCCCTCCCGTGCTCGGGACCTGAGCGGGCTCCCGCCGGCCTACATCTCGACCATGGAGTACGACCCGCTTCGGGATGAGGGCATCGCCTACGCGGTGCGCCTGCTCGAGCACAACGTGTCCGTAGAGCTCCACCAGTACCCGGGTACGTTTCACGGCTCGGCGATGATCGCGAACGCTGCGATCTCCCAGCGCGCCAGTACAGAGATGATGGAGGCGCTCCGCCGCGGCCTCAGGCGCTGAAGCGCTGCGCGTCAGCCTTCTGCGCTGGAGAGCTCAGTTCCGACTTCGCGCGGCTCGCGCTCGTGCCGCGAGCTCGAGCCTGAGGTGCTTTCCGATGAAGCGGAGGAAGCCCAGCGGGTGGCTCCGGATCTTGCGAAGCATGAGTCTCCGCAGGCCGGGCTTACCGTCGTAGTCCCCCTCTCGCTGTCCGTGTCCCATGTGCAGCGGAATCCGGGGCACGTCGATCACGTCCAGCGGAAGCTCGAAGGTGAGCTTCTCCGTCCGGGGCAGAAGACAGGTCTCGTCGTCGCACGCCTGGTAACGGATCTCGACCTCGAGGGTGACGGCGTCCGCGTCGAGGGGACGGACCTCGCTGGCCAGCTCTCCCGTGGGATAGAAGGGCACGGCGATGTCGACGCTGCCGCTCCACACTCGAAGCTCGGCGCCCGTGCTGCCCAGGCGGAGGGGCTCGGTGGGCGGCAGGATGGGATCCTGCACGACGAGGCCCGACGGCCCGCGAAGCGTGACGCGGGTCGCCACCATTCCCTCCGGCACCGGCTCGCCGTAGATATGGAGCCCGTCGCGGAGCTCGAAGCGCACGACCAGGTGGCGGACGATGCCTTGCCGGATCGTCCCGCTGCCGCCGTGGATGGCGGCGGTGACGCGCACCTCCTCGTCGCCCCCGACCGCCGTGGGGGCCTCCGCCGAGAGCTCGATCCGGCCGAGGGCCGCGTCGATGAGGATCTCGGGGCTGTCGCGCTTCTTGTACGTGTCGTGGAACGACTTCGCGATCACCACGCCGTCTTCGTCGGTGACGAAGGCGCCCGGAAAGGGGATGCCGTAGAGCATCGCGTCGCCTGGCTCGATGCGTGTGTTGAGGATCCCGTAGCGACGGATGACCTCGGAGTCGACGTCCGAGAGCAGCGGGAAGGGGATTCGCTGCTTCTCCGCGAACTCGGCGAGGGTCTCGCGATCGTCATAGGAGATCGCGTAGAGCCGAACGCCCGCCGCCTGGAACTTCTCGTAGGCATCGCGCAGCTCGCCGAGCTGCGTCCAACACGGAGGTCACCACACCGCGGAGCGGAAGAAGACGACCACGGCCCGGGCGCTGGCCCGGTCCTCGTGGAAGCGGAGGAGGCGCCCGTGCTGATCCGGAAGCGCGAAGTCTGGAAGCGACTGGCCGACCCCGGGGCCGACCTCCCGCCCTTCGGGCAGACCCAGTCGCCCGGGGTGGCCGAGAGGCGCCGGGGCGTCGAATCCGAGTTCGTCGCGCTCGATGGTCATCGACGTCGTCCAGTCATTCGAGCAGACTACGAGGCGGCCGCAACGGGTGTCAACCTGGGCGCTGGCGCGTCCCCTTTGGGCGCTCGCGCGAGGAGATCCGGCCGGGGAAGGAGGCTCACGCGATGACCGGAGTGACGGAGCTCGACACCGGAACCGACCAGCTGCTGACGCGCATCGAGGACGGAGTCGCCGTGGTCACGTTCAACCGGCCCGAGGTGCGCAACGCCCTGGGTGATGTGGTGAGCCCGGCCCTGCGACGCATGATTGCGCGGCTGCGCGACGAGCCCGCGGCTCGCTGCGTCGTCGTGACCGGCGCCGGCACCGCCTTCTGCTCGGGCGGCGACGTGAAGGGGATGGGGGAGGGCGCCAGACGCGAGCCGCCGCCCTCCGTCGAGGAGGTGATCCGCGATCAGACCGAACGCCAGCAGGCCCTGACCGGAGCGCTCTACGCCCTGCCGAAGCCGACGATCGCAGCGCTTCCGGGGCCGGCGGCCGGAGCCGGGCTCTCGATCGCACTGGCCTGCGACCTGCGCATCGCCGCCTCGTCGGCCTTCGTCACCACCGGCTTCGCGAACATCGGCCTCTCCGGCGACTACGGGGCGAGCTTCTTCCTGACCCAGCTCGTCGGAACCGCGACGGCCCGCGAACTCTTCCTCACCGCGGAGCGGGTCGACGCCGCCCGCTGCGAGAAGCTGGGCATCGTGAATCGGGTCGTTCCCGACGCGCAGCTGATGGACGAGACCATGGAGCTCGCGCGACGCCTCGCCCGGGGGCCGACCGTCGCCTCCGGCATGATGAAGGCGAATCTCGACCGAGCGATGCGGGAGGACATCCCCACGTGCCTGGGTGAGGAGGCGAAGGGGACCGTCTGGACGGCGCGCACAGAAGACCACCGTGAGGCCGTCCGCGCCTTCGTCGCCAAGCGCCCCCCGAAGTTCGAGGGCCGCTGACGGACCCTCGGGCCTGCGAGCGGATTCCCAGCGAACGTCCTCCAAGACGGGTTTGACGCGTACCTGTTCGCCGGAGACAATGCCCCCTCATCGAAACGATCCGAGGAGGACCCCGCCGTTGGTCGATGCAGAGCACGTTCGCCAGGTCTACGAGCGCTATCCCGGGCTGGTCACGAAGGGCGACGTCGACGCGATCGTCGCGCTCTACGCGGACGACGCCATCATCGAGGACCCGATCGGGTCCGCGCTGCACCGGGGTCGCGACGCCGTCCGCACCTTCTACGAGTCTTCGGCCGGCACGATCACCATGAAGCGGACGGGACCGGTTCGGGTCGCCGGGAGCGAGGCGGCCGCGCCGCTGGTCGTGCTCATGGGCGAGCCGGGGAAGCAGCGGGCCCTCGACATCATCAGTACGATGGTCTTCGACGACGAGGGCCGGATCACGTCCATGCGAGCCTTCTGGAGCTTCGACGGTATGCGCCCGGCGACCCCGGAAGACTGAGGCCGGAGAAGGCCAGCGGAACTCGATTCACCTAACATCGCCCACGGCCACCAGCCGGCTAAGGAGCCCCCCCCCATGGACTTCGAACACTCCGAACGA
>CALDCK010000125.1 GCA_937937315.1 uncultured bacterium | reverse complement strand
GCATTGGTGACAATTCCCCCCAGGCGGATTTATTGGTTTCGGCAAAAGAACGGTGAGGCAAAAGGGTCTCCTAAGACGAATGCGGCTTAAATGGTGTTGCTACGCGCTCTTCCTGCTGGCTGCGGAACCGGGGAGCGACGGGGGCGAGGCGCCGAAGACCCTCGGCGGCTTCGGCCTGGAGGGCTTCCGGGGCGATCCGGCGCTGCTGGTGGCGGGGGGCCCCGGGCGCGACGGCATCAAGAGCGTCGATGCGCCCGAGTTCGCGGACATCGGCGGCGCGACCTGGATCGGGCGTGACACCGAGGTGCTCGGAGTCGTCGTCGAGGGAGAGGCCCGCGCCTATCCGGTGCGAATGCTCGAGTATCACCAGATCGTCAACGACGTCGTCGCGGGGGTTCCGATCGTCGTGACCTACGACCCGCTCTCGGGCACACCCTTCGCCTACCGCCGACGGATCGGCGACGAGACCCTCGAGCTCGGCGTCTCCGGGCTGCTCTACAACCACAACTTCCTCATGTTCGATCGAGGTGGCGACTCGCTCTGGTCCCAGACGGCGGGCGAGGCCGTCGCCGGACCTCGCGTCGGTGAGCGCCTCGAGTCCATCGAGATCCGGCAGGAGGCCGCCGGCGCCTGGCTCGGGCGCCACATGGAGAGCCTCTTCCTTCGCCCCCCGTTCCCGGAGAAGGTCCACTACAAGCTGAGTCCCTACCAGGCGTACTGGGTGGAGGACCGCGTCACCTTCCCGGTCGCAGCGAGGGACGAGCGGTTCCACGCCAAGGAGCTGGTCCTCGGCGTCGTGGTGAACGGGGTCGCCCGCGCCTACCTGGGCTCGATCCTCACCCGCGAAGGCGGCGCGGTCGACGAGCGGATCGGGGGCAAGCGGGTGCGGGTCTCCTACGACTCGGACACCGGCACCTTCCACTGGGAGGTCGACCCCGGCGTCGTGGTCTGGGAAGCCTATTGGCTCGCGTGGAAGGCTCACCACCCGGACACCGAAGTGTGGCGCGCCGACGCCCAGCCCGACTGAGCCTTGCCCGACGTGGAGCTCGCGAAGCGGCTCGAGCGGGTGGTCGCCCGGGACGAGATCCGTCAGCTGGTGTACCGCTACGCCCTGGCGATCGACTCGCGGGATCTCGATCTGCTGGTCTCCCTCTTCGTGCCGGACGTCCGGGTGGGCCGCACCCTCACCGGCCGCGATGCGCTGCGGGAGTCCTTCGAGGAGTCCCTGTCTGCGATCGGCGTCTCGATCCTCTTCGTGGGCAACCACGTGATCGACTTCCAGGACGACGCCCACGCCTCCGGCGTCGTCTACTGCCGCGGACAGATCCAGGACGGTGAGAAATGGATCGAGCAGGCGATCCAGTACCGGGACCTCTACGAACGCCGAGATGGCGAGTGGCTCCTCGTACGGCGCAACCACGTGCTCTGGTACGGAGTCGAGAGCTCGGAGCGGCCCCTCGCGCAGCCCCCCGCCAACTGGCCCGAGCGCCACGTGGGCCGCGGCACGGTGCCCGAGGATCTGCCCACCTGGCAGGCCTTCTGGGCGGGCCGACGTCCTCGGAGCGGGTGATCGCACCTCCCGGGGCGCGGCCGCGAGGAGGTCAGTCGCAGCTCTCGCACCACCTCTGGATGGAGCGGAGATTGCCGTCGACGATCTCGGAGGCGAGGCGTCGGAGGTCGAAGCGATCGAGTTCGCCGCCGAGCAGGGGGATGGAGTTCTTCTCGGCGGTCAGGCGCAGCGAGAGGCGGGTCCGATCCGGGTCGTCCTCGTCGGAGAGGGTGTAGGTCTCTTCGAAGCGGAAGGAGCCGATCGCCAGGGCGTGGCGCAGCCGCTTGCGCGGAACGACCTCGATCGGGCGATCCTCGAGGACGACGGGCACCGAGCCGAGGCGGTATCGCCAGTGGGCGGGGCGGTCGGTGTGGGGGTAGTCCGGGACCGGCTCGTCGAGGGCGAGGATCCGCTCGTTCCATCGGATCCGCTCCGCGGGCTCCGCGAGCGCTCGCCAGACCCGCTCGCGCGGGCTGTCGATCACCGCCGACATGGAGATGGTGATCACGAAGTGGCTCGAGCCCCCACGCAGGAGAGTGTGGGGTGGCCGGAATCGACCCGCAAGTCCTCGGCTAGCTCTCCGCCGGCGTCTGGTCCTGGCGTTCCCTCAGGCGTCGCTCGGCGACGCGCACGCGCTGGGTGAGGACGCGGAAGATCTCGAAGGAGATCTCGGGCATCTGGAGGACCAGATCCTTGAGGCTGTCGCCTTCGAAGGAGAGCAGGCGCGCGTGCTCCACGGCAACCAGCGTCGCGCTGCGGGGCTCGTCGTCCAGGATGGCCATCTCGCCCATGTAGTCGATCGCCCGGATCTCCCCCAGCCGCGCCTGCTGGGGCGTCTCCCAGCCGAGGTAGACGTCGACCACGCCCTCCAGAAGGACGTAGAGCTCGTTGCCGGCCTCGCCCTCGCGGACGATGACCTCGTTCGGCAGGAAGGTCACCTCGCTGGCGAGCTGGTGGATCGCCTCGAGCTGATCGAGGGTGAGATTGGCGAAGAGGGGGACGCGCTTGAGCGCCAGGAGCCGTTCCATGGTCCGGATACCGATCCCATTCTCGCTCAGAGTCGGATCGACTGCCGCCGCGGCGTTGCGGATCCAACGGCTCTCGGATTCAGCGGACTCGCGAAGGATCTCGCCCGGGTCGCTGGGCACCTCGAGCAGCGAGTCGGCGGCGCCGCGCCGCTCCTCCAGGGGGCCGGCCTCGTGGATCAACACCAGCAGGTGTGCGGCCTCCCGATCGCCGAGATTGGAGAGGACCTCGAGGGCGTCGGCGCGGGTGCGCTGGGCTCCCGAGCGAAGTGCGCGGTCGACCTTGCGAATGATCCGCTCGTTCTCGAGCAGCGCGAGGCAGCGAATGGCGAGGCGCCGGTGACGCAGTGCCGCGTCGGTGTAGGAGGCCCGCAGGAAGGCGGGCGCGATCTCGTCGCCGGCCGGCAACATCTGGAAGGCGATGACGCAATACCACATCTGGCGCACGCGATGGCGCAGCTCCTCGCGGAGCATCTGATTGCGCACCGTCGGGAGCGCGGCGTTCACCGAAACCAGGAAGGCGGCCTCGACGGCGGGCTCCCGCCCGTCGCGCAGGTAGGGCGCGGCGGCGTCGACGCCGCGGTCGCCAAGGGCGGCCAGGGCCGTCACGGCGGCTCGGCGAACCGAGGCGGCCGGGTCCGCCAGCGCCCGGGCCACGGCGGCGATGGCGTCGGGACGGGTGCTCGCGATCAGGCCGACGGCAGCGCCCCGCACGTCGGGCTCCTTCGCCTCGAGCGCCGCGAGCAGCTCCTCGGAGGGGATGGGCACCTCGAGATCGATCTCGCCCGCGCGCTCGATGGCTACCGCGCGCACCCGGGCATCCGGGTCGGCGGCACGCCGCACCACGAGTCTCGAGAGAGCCGGCGGCGCCACCGCCAGACCGGCGGTGACGACCTCCGGGTCCTCGGAGAGGAGCATGGCCTCGAGGACCGATAGCGCCGCATCGCCGCGCAGGACCGCGGCGTCGGCGCGCACCCGCGGGTCCGGGTCCTCGAGGAGCGACTCGAGCACCGCTTCGAGTGCCCCGGGTGAGACGCGGGCCGCGAGCCCCCGCAGTGCGGCGCGGCGCACTCTCGGCTCGACGTCGCCGATGGCGTGGTGCAGGAGGCCCGGCGCGCGGGCGTCCTCGAGGGATACGAGGGCGTCGACGCAGGTCTCCCGCACCGCCGGGTGGGAGTGCTCGACGCCGAGAACCAGGGGCTCGGCGAGCCCGCGCTGCGCGAGGCTCGGAAGGAGCCGCAGCAGCGAGTGGGACGGTCGCTCCACCTCGTCTCGCATCATCTGGAGGCAGAGGTCCGAGAGCCCGGTGGTCTCGAGGTCGCCCACCTCGTCGCCGAGAGCGCCGAAGTCGAGGCGCCCGGCCCGGATTCCGTCGACGAGCTCTCGCAGGTACTCGCGCCGGACCCGCAGGTTCGCCAACAGGTAGGCGGCCGCGGCGAAGGCGCCGCAGACGGCGAGCAGGCGGGGATCGGGATCTCCCACGATGATCAGCAGTGCGCCCGCGGCGGCCATTCCCGCATAGATGACGATGCCTTCGAGGAATGCGCGGATCCGGCCGCGCAGACGCTGGGGCAGGGCGTTGTAGACGAGGGAGCGGATCGGCTGGGCCATCGCGTTCTCGGCGAGCTCGCGACTCATGCGTGCCCCGACGGCGGACACGACTCCGGTGTTCAGGGCCAGACCCCCGAAGGACAGGAGCATCAGGAGGGGATGGACGAGCTGGGCCGTCGGGACGCCGAAGCGCCGGATCAGCCAGGGCGTGACTGCCAGCTCGAGCGCAATCTCGATCAGGTTCGTGACGGCCAGGTACAGGCCGAAGAACGTGGCGAGCTCTCCGGGATCGGGGAAGCGCCGCGCGAACACGTCGGAGTAGAGGTACTGGGCGACGAAGATCGCCAGCACCATGCCCACGGAGGAGACGACGAGCCAGCGCCCGATGGCAGTGCCGCGCAGATACCTCGCCGCGCCCAGCATTCCCTCCATCGAGGTCTCGTCGGCTTCCTCCAGCTCCAGGGGGCCCCAGCGGCGCAGGGGTCGCCGGGCGGCGCGCAGCAGGAGAGCCGCGAGGGCGAGGATGGCGGCCCAGGCCCAGATCAACGACACCGGCCCGAGCGTCCGGGTGAGCAGCACGGCCCCGACTCCGCCCGCGAGGCCCCCGACGCTCGCGCCCACGGTGAAGACGGGGAAGAGGCGCTTGCTGGCGAGGGAGTCGAAGAAGTCGCCGGAGAAGGTCCAGAAGTGATTCAGGAAGACGGCCTGGGTCAGGTAGAAGAGGCAGAAGAGGAGGGGCAGGGCTGCGACCACTCCCGCGTCGGCGGCGAGTGCGCCGACCCCGAGTGTCACGGCGGTGCCGACGAGCATGGTGATGAGCAGCCGGTCGTTTCGGGAGCTGCCCACGCGCGCTGCGTAGACGATCGAGCCCAATACCGTGGCGACCGCAGCGGCGATGAAGAGCAGTGGCAGGCGCGACGCTCCGAGCCGCGCCAGCAGGAGCGCCTCGGAGCCCGCGAGCCCGAGGGTCTGCGCGGCGCTGATCAGGGTGAGCAGTGCCGTGAAGAAGAGGGCACGGGAGCGTTCTCTGGGACGAACCGCCGGAAGTGCGCTCCAGAAGATCTCGCCGAGCGGCCGCATGGGCCCAGAGAATAGGGGGAATCGCGCCCGAATCCCGGGGGTCAGCCCGAGGTGAAGCTTCGCGCGTGGAGCGGCCCCAGCGAGAAGTGGCGATAGCCGCCGTCGAAGAAGCCTCCGCAGAGGCTCGAGTGGGCCAGGGCCCTCGCCGTCGAGGTCCGCCGTACCTCCTGCCGGAAGGTGCCGTCCGCGAAGACGCGGTAGTGGGCGAAACCGCCCGGATGGTCCTTCGTGCAGTGCACCTCGATGAAGGGGATGCTTCCCGCGGCCCGGTAGCGGCGCACGCGATTGCGATGGGTGTGTCCGATCAGCACGCCCTTTACCTGGGAGTGCCTGCCGAGCAGGTCGAAGACCCGGACCGAGTGCTCGGGGCGCATGCCGATGTCGTTCGGGAAGGAGTCCGCGTGCTGGGGCGGCACCGGCTGGTGGTGCATGAGCAGAAGGGTGGGCATCTCGGCGCCGCCGGTCTCGCCGAGGGCCTCCTCGAGCCATCGAAGGCGATCGTCGCCGAATACGCCGTGGTGCTCGCCGGGCTCCACCGTCTCGAGCAGGAGCAGGCGCCAGCCTCCCAGATCGACCGCGCGTGGCGCGGGGGGCTGGCCCAGCAGCTCGTAGCCGTCCACCTCGATTCCATCGAGCAGCCCGTAGTAGTCGTGGTTGCCGAGGAAGGCATGGTGATCCATCTCGAAGCGCGAGAAGGCCCGGGCCGCGGCCTCGAACTGCTCGGGTCTGCCACGATCGGCGATGTCCCCCTTGATGATGGCCGCGTCGACGGCGGTCGCGTTGATGTCGGCGATGGCGTCGTCGTTCATGAACTGCCAGTAGGGGACGTCGGTCTCGTCCTCCCGGACCGAGGGGAAGCCGGGCGCCTCGGGGCCGTAGTCGCCTCCCTCGAGCAGCGTCCCTCCGAAGCGGGGCTCGCCAAAGTGGAGGTCGTTGAGAGTCGCGAAGGACCCGACCTCCTCGCCTCGGGGCGCGGGCAGGGTCTCGAAGCTGGCCGGGAGGTAGGGGTCGGCGGGCGCCGCCGCACCGTCGACTTCGATCTCGAGGGTGTAGGTCGTGGCGGGTTCCAGCCCCTCCACGCGCAGGAGCCGCGTCGCGCCTCCCTCGGACGTCGCCCGGACCTCGCCTCCGATGCGGATCCGGGCGGGGGCGTCGACCGGCCCCGAGCCGTCGGTGACGAAGAAGGAGACGGTCGCGCTGGTCTCCGTGACGCCAAAGAGCTCCGCAGATCGGATCTCGAGACCCATCGGCACTACTCCAGGTGGCTTCGCAGCATCCAGGCGTTCTTCTCGTGCACTTCGATGCGGCGCACCGCGAGGTCGGCGGACGCCTGGTCGCCGGTTTCCTCGGCCGCCCTGAAGAGATCTCGGGCCGACTCGGCGACGGTCTGCTGATCGGCGGTGAGGATTTCGATCATCTCCGTGGCCTTCGGGACGGTCGACGCCTCTCGCACCTTCGCGAGCCGCGCGAATTCGCTGTAGCTGCCCGGCGCCACGTGGCCGATGGCGCGGATCCGCTCGGCGATCTCGTCCACGGCGAGGGCGAGCTCCATGTATTGGGTCTCGAAGAGGGCGTGGAGCGTGGTGAACATCGGACCCGTCACGTTCCAGTGGAAGTTGTGGGTCTTCAGATAGACGGTGTAGCTGTCGGCCAGTAGTCTGGCCGCGGCCTCGGCCACGCGCCCCGCATCGGACATGGCTGGATACCTCGCTCTTCGTTCCGCCCTTCCGGGCGTCCTCGCACCGAGCTTAGCGGCGGTCTCCTCCGAGTGGCGAAGGGTCTCCTCAGGAGCGTCCGTTCAGCTCGCGCGCGATCTCCGCCCAGGGCTCCGGATCCTGGGCCCAGTGGGCCACGAGGCTGACGCGGTCCGCACGGTTTCCGCAGCGCGCGCGGACCCGGTCCGCCACCTGATCCATCGGGCAGCAGATGGCGATCGCCTCGAGGATCTCGTCGCTCACGAGCTCCGTCATCTCGCCCCACTGGCCTCGCTTCGACAGGGCGTTGAGCTCCGGCTGGAGGTCGCCCCAGCCGTGAGCCTCGAGCACGACGGCGTAGGCCGGCGTGGATCCATAGAAGGCGATCTGCTGCTTCGTGAGTCGTCGCGTGTTCTCGATTTCCGCTTCGCTGTCGCCGCTGGCGATCATCAGCTGCACGGAGATCTGGAAGTCGCTGTCCTGTCGTCCGGACTTCGCCAGACCCCGACCGATGGCGGGAAACGTCACGTCCTCCAGCGACTTCGCCGTATGAAAGGGGTGCACGAAGAAGCCGTCGGCCACCTCGCCCGCGGTCTCGGTCATCCGCGGGCCCACGCCGGCGACCAGGATCGGCGGGTCGCCATAGGGGTTCTCTCCCGGGTTGAACATCGGCGTCATCAGCGTGTGCCGGTAGAACTCGCCGCGGAAGTCCGGGCGATCGCCGTCGCGAAAGCAGCGCCAGATCTCCTTGATGGCGAGCACCATCTCGCGCATCCGCGCGGCGGGCTTCGACCAGGGCATGCTGAAGCGCTTCTCGATGTGCGGCCGGATCTGGGATCCGAGTCCGAGCAGGAAGCGCCCCTTCGAGAGGGACTGGAGGTCCCAGCCGATGTTCGCGAGGATCATCGGGTTGCGGGCGAAGGCGATCGCGATCGCGGTGTAGAGCTCGATCCGCTCCGTCGTCTGGGACGCGAGCACCAGCGGGAAGAAGGGGTCGTGGGGCCCCTCGAAGGTGAAGCCGCCGTCGTAGCCGGCGTCCTCCAGGCGCTTCGCATCCTCGCCGGCGCGGGCGTAGTCGTTCATCGCGGTGTCGACCTTCATCGCGTCCTCCGGCGGAGCATTCGACCACAGCGGCCGGGCGCCGGCAAGCGCGGGGAGTGGTGGCCTGCGTCGCTAGAGTGGGGGGCGAAGGAGGTCAGCATGTCCCCCAACCCCACAGTGCGCGTCGAACGCGATGGACCGATCACCACCGTTCTCCTCGATCGCCCGGAGGTGCGCAACGCCGTCGATCGTTCCACGGCGACGGCGCTGGCCGACGCCTTCCTGGATTTCGAGCGGGACGACGACGCGCGGGTCGGGGTATTCAGCGGCGATCACGGCGTCTTCTGTGCGGGGGCGGATCTGAAGGCCGCCTCCCAGGGCAGGGGGAATCGCGTCGTGCCGCCGGTGACCGGCGACGGCTGGGACCCACTGACCGCAGACGGCCCGATGGGACCCTCGCGCATGCTTCTCTCGAAGCCGGTGATCGCCGCGGTCGCGGGTCATGCCGTGGCGGGCGGGCTCGAGCTCGCCCTCTGGTGCGATCTGCGGGTCGTCGAGGAGGATGCGGTCTTCGGCGTATTCTGCCGACGCTGGGGCGTTCCACTGGTGGACGGGGGGACGGTGCGACTGCCGCGCATCGTCGGCCAGGGCCGCGCCCTCGACATGATCCTCACCGGTCGGGCGGTGGGGGCTCAGGAGGCGCTCGCGATGGGGCTCGCCAATCGCGTGGTGCCGCCGGGCCGGGCCCGGGCCGAGGCCGAGGCCCTCGCCCGCGAGATCGCCCGCTTTCCGCAGATCTGCATGCGCGCCGACCGGCGCTCGGCTCATGAGCAGTGGACGCTGCCCCTCGACGAGGCCCTCGCCAACGAGTACCGCTGCGGCATGGCCGCGATCGAGGCGGGCGAGACGCGCTCCGGCGCAGAGCGCTTCGCGTCCGGGCGGGGGCGGGGAGGGCGCTTCGACGACCTCTGAGCGGGTTCAAGCCCTCGACCCGGCACACCGATACGGAGGAGAGCTGGGAGGATCCATGGCGAGGGCGACCTCCATCGGACTGGCACTCTGGATCGGCATCCTCGGCTGCGGGGCGGGCGACGACGCCGCCCGACCGCGCGCGGCCTCGGACGCGCCTCGCGCGCACCGGACCTCCGGTATCGAGCGCCTCTCGCCCCAGGTCGCTGCGATCCTGGAGGAGGGACCCGGCGGCCCCGTGGTGGACGACGGAGTCGATTTCGGCCTCGATTTCGGATCGAGGCGCGCCCAGCGGATCGTGCTCCACCCGAGCAACGCACCGATCGCCCGCTCGTTCCCCGGCCTTCGGTAGACTCGCGCGAGACGCACCCGATCCCACCGGATCCGGGCGTCGGGAGCAGGCCCCTCCCGTGCAGCCGCGCGCACTCGTCTTCGATCTCGATGGTCTCCTGGTCGATACGGAGTCCGTGGACTTCACCGCCTGGGATCGGGCCTACCGCGATTGGGGCCACGAGCTGCCGCGGGCGGATTGGGTCGCGCGCATCGGCTCCGACGGCCGTGGCTTCGATCCCCTGGCCCATCTCGAATCCCTCGTCGGCGACGACTTCGACGGCGAGGCCCTGCAGTCCGTGCGCCGCGCCCATCGCGATACGCTCCTGGAAGATCTCGAGCCCATGGCCGGTGTGCAGGAGATCCTGGACGCCGCCGATCGCCGCGGACTCCCTCGTGCCGTCGCCTCGAGCTCCGACCGCGAGTGGGTCAACGCCAGGCTCGAGCGGGTCGGGCTTCGGGCCCGCTTCGAGGTGCTCCGCTGCGCCGAGGACGTCGCCCGCGTCAAGCCCGATCCGGGCCTCTACCTCGCTGCCGTCGCCGCCCTCGAGGTCGAGCCCGCCCAGGCGGTCGCCTTCGAGGACTCCCCGAATGGCGTCGCCGCCGCGACCGCAGCGGGACTCTTCTGCGTGGCGGTGCCCGGTCCGATGACCCGCGGCCAGGCCTTCGAGCGGGCCGACCTCGTCGTTTCCTCCCTCGCGGAGATCTCGCTGGACGCGGTGCTCGAGGCTGCACGAAGGCGCGCGGCTAGCGCCCCTTGAACTCGGGCTTGCGCTTCTCCAGGAAGGATTTCATCCCCTCCCGGAAGTCCTCCGAGCCGAAGAGGGGCACGAGCTGGAGGTAGACGTGGTGCACGTGGTCCGTGAACTCCTCCGACAGTCCCATGCGCATCATCCGCTTCGACGCGCTCACGGCGAGGGGCGCGTTCGAGGCGATCTCCTCGGCCAGGGCGCGGACCTCCTTGCCGAGGAGCTCGTCGGGCACGACCCGATTCACCAGCCCGAGCTCGAGACACTCGTCGGCGAGTAGCGTCCGCCCGGTGAAGATGATCTCCGAGGCCTTCGCCCAGCCCACCAGGCGGGGCAGGATCCAGGTCCCGCCGCTCTCGGGCAGGACGCCGCGCCGGGTGAAAGCCGCCGCGAGCTTCGCGCTCTGGGATGCCACGCGGAGGTCGCAGCCGAGGGCCATGTCCATGCCGTAGCCGGCTGCGCCGCCGTTGAGGGCGCAGACCGTGGGCGTGTCGATCGAGTGGAGGACGACCGGCGGCGCGTCGCGCAGGTCGAGGTTCACGGGCAGCGCCGAGTCGCCGCTGCCGATGCCGCTGCCGGAGCTGGCGTCGACGAGGTCGAGCCCGGAGCAGAAGCCCCGTCCCGCACCGGTGAGGACGATCACCCGGACGTCGCGGTCGCGGTCGGCTTCGAGGAGCCGCTCGGAGAGCGTCTCCAGCATGGGGCCCGAGATCGCGTTCAGGCGCTCGGGCCGGTTGAGCGTGATCGTCGCGATCGCGCCGTCCTTCTCGTAGAGAACGTGGCTCATGGGTCTCCCTCAGCTCGCGCGCCAGACGCGCTGCTCCATGCTTCCGAACATCTTCGAGTGCTCCACCCGCTCCGGATCGACCCGCACGAGGGTGTACTCGGGGTCTCCCGCTCCGCCGGGCCAGAACTGCCCGAGGTCGTAGTCGATCACGTCCCAGACGCGCTTCTTCTCCTCCGCGTCCGTCACGATCGTCGCCTTCCCGCGCACCTGCACGTGTACGAAGTCCGGCGGTGCGACCTGGAACTGGATGTCGACACGGGGATCCGCCTCGAGGTGCCGCACCTTCGGCGAGCTCGTGCCCGTGGCGAACCAGAGGATCTCCCCCTCCCAGGTGGGGTGAACCATGCGCACTCGCGGCCCGTTCGGCGAGGAGGTGGCGACGGCGCACCAGATCGCCTTCTTCGACGCCTCGTCGACGTCGGCGAAGAACCCGGCGCGATCGCCGTCGGTGATCTCGGACATGGAGCCCTCCAGCCGACGCGGTCGACAGGACCGCTGCAGGGCCCCAGCTTATCCGAAATCCGGTGTCGTCGGGGACGGGTCTGGTGTCCTTGGCCTGCCGGATTCCACGTCGGGTCCCCGGCGCCGGGGCCCGACGCTCGGGTAGACTGCTCGTCATGGCCTCCCCTCTCACCTGCGTCGCGATCTACGAGCGGCCGGTCCGGGTCGGGATCGAGCGGGTCTGGGAGAACGTGCGTGATTGGGAGCACCTGCCCTGGCTCCACGGCGGCAGCTTTCGCGCGATCGATCTCGTCGACGAGGCCGACTGGGGCTGGAAGGCGCGGATCGGACTCCAGCCCGGGGACGGTCCGGAGATCCTCCTCGAGCTGGTGATCGAAAGCGACCGCCGTTACGTGTCGCGCACCCTCGAGGGTGCCGCAGCGGGTACCGAGATCTGGACGACCCTCGAGCCGCGCGGACCCGATCTCACCGACGTGCGCGTGGAGTTCCATGTGCCCGACGTGCCCGAGGGCGCGGCCGATCGGATCGGCGTCGGCTACACCGCGCTCTACACGAAGCTGTGGGACGAGGACGAGGAGATGATGCAGTGGCGGAGCACGCAGCTCGCCCGCCGTGGCGTCGCCGAGGCGGCGACGGTCGATCTGGGGCCCGTCGAGGACCTGCGCGCTCGGCTGCCCCGGGTCGTCGAGTTCGCTGGGCGCCCCTTTCGCATCGTCACCGACGGAGACGCGCTGCTCGCCCACGCCGCTCTCTGTCCCCACATGCTCGGTCCCCTCGACGGCTGCGCCGTGGAGGACGGTGCGGTCGTGTGTCCGTGGCACGGCTACCGCTTCGACGTGCGCAGCGGGCGCCAGCTCGCCCCCAGCGATCGACTCCGCCTGGCGCCCGCGCCACGGGTCGTGGTCGAAGACGGTCGCGCCCGGCTCGAGACGCCCTGAGCGCCGTCAGGGCCGCAGAGCGTCCCGGAAGTCCGGGTGGGCGATGGCGGTGAGGGCTGCGCGGCGCTGGGCGTTCGTGAGGCCCGAAAGCTCGGCGGCACCGTACTCGGTGATGATGACGTCGACCTGATGACGCGGCGTCGTGACACAGGTGCCGGGCGGGAAGGCCCGCACGATGCGCGAGATGACCTCTCCTCCGACACGCGCCGTCGAGGGCAGGCAGATCAGGGATCGTCCGCCCTCGGAGAAGGCGGCGCCGGTGACGAAATCCTCGTGCCCTCCGATCCCCGAGTGCTGGCGGCCACCGACCTCGTCGGCGACGAGCTGTCCCACCAGGTCCACCGAGAGTGCGCCGTTGATCGAGATCAGGGCGCGGTTGCGCGAGATGAGCGCGGGGTCGTTCACCAGCCCGGCGGGAAGGAAGCGGACCGACTCGCGCCCCGCTCCGTCCAGCCAGTCGTAGAGCTCGCGCGTGCCCATGGCGAAGGTGGCGATCGAGACGCCGTCGTTCCAGCCCTTTCGCGCATTCGTGATCTTTCCCGCCCGGTGCAGACGCATCAGGCCGGTCGTGAACATCTCGGAGTGCACGCCGTAGTCGCCGCCCGGTCCCTCGGCGAGCAGGGTCGCCACGGCGTTGGGCACGCCCCCGATGCCGGTCTGGAGGGTGCAGCCGTCGCGAATGAAGGCGGCCGCGTGCCGGGCGATCACCTTCTCGACCTCCGTGGGGGGCAGATCCGGCAGCGCAACGACCTCGCGGTCGGCTTCCACGAGCAGATCGATCTCGTCGACGTGCAGGGCGTGGAGGTGCTCCGGCGGCAGCCCCAGGGTTCGCGGGAGCTGCGAATTGGCCTCGACGACGAGGAGGCGATCGGGATCGCGACCGCAGCGGTGCAGCTCCTCGACCGTCGCGCCGGCGTGGAGGGAGAGGCTGCAGAGACCGTTCTCGTCCGGCGGAGTCGCCGCCGTGGCCATCACCCGGGGCGCCATCTGCCGCGCGATCTCCGCGAAGCGTCGGAAGTCTGCGGGGACGAAGCGCACGTCGTGACCGCCGTCGCGCAAGCCGCGTTCGACGGGGCCGAAGAACCCGGAGAGCAGTTGCACACCGGGCCTCGTGAAGATCCGGAAGGCGCCCACGAGGAGCGCCCCGAAGACCGTGAGATCCTCGAAGTCATCGCGTTCGCCGAGGGCGTGGAGAAAATCCGGGGGCTGACCCGGGCCGAGGGGGATGGCCAGGCTGTCGCGCGAGCGGACCTGGGCTGCGGCTTCGACGGGCGACGCGAGCTTCAACGGGCCTCCGAGGTCGCGGAGCGTAGCCGATCGAGCGCCGTCCTCACGCCCGTTTCCCTTTCGATGCACGCGTGCATTACCATCGGCAAGAACCGAGCGGGAGACCCGATGTCCGACGAGTCCCTGATCCTGATCGATCGCCCGGCCGAGTTCGTGCGTCGGCTCACCCTCAATCGACCGAAGAAGCGCAACGCCCTCAACAACGCCCTGCGCGGCGAGCTCTTCGCGGCGCTGCAGGAAGGCGACGCCGACCCGGAGGTCCGCGTGACGATCCTCCGGGGCGCGGGGAAGTGCTTCTCGGCGGGCTACGACCTCAGCGCGAACAACATGAAGGACCAGCCCTACTACACGGCTCCGGGCGACGCGAACTGGCCGCGCCACGTCGTGGCCGGCTGGTTCGCCATCTGGGACCTGGCGAAGCCCGTGATCGCCCAGGTCCACGGCTACTGCCTTGCCGGCGGCTCGGAGCTCGCGACGGCATGCGATCTCGTCTACGTCGCCGAGGATGCACAGATCGGCTACCCGCCGGTGCGGACGATGAGCCCGCCGGACATGCAGTACCACCCCTGGCTGATGGGCCTGCGCGGTGCGATGGAAGTGATGCTGACCGGGGATTCGATCTCGGGCTCCGAAGCGGCGCGGCTGGGCTTCGCGAATCGCGCCTTCCCCGCCGAAGAGCTCGAGCAGCAGGTGCTCGAGCTCGCGCAGCGGGTGGCGAAGATCCCCTCGGATCTCCAGCAGCTCAACAAGCGCAGCGTCCACCGGGCGATGGACATCATGGGGATGCGCTCGGCGCTGCGCGCCGGAACCGAGATCCAGGCCCTGGGCTTCCACCAGCGCACCGCGAAGGACTACTTCAAGACCCTCGCCGGCAAGCCCCTCACGAAGGCACTCGACGAGCGCGACGAGCAGTTCGGCGACTACCGGACCTCCCACGACGACGAGGAGGCAGGGGGGTGACCCGGATGGCCGCGTCCCGAGGGAAGAGAGAGCCGGGACGGTGATCGACCGCCGCGAGTTCCTCCGGCATGGCGCCGCGGCCGGCGTGGGGCTGTGTCTGCCTCCCACGATCGCAGACGCGGTGGCATCCGGAGGGGCTCCCCGGGTGCGACGCAGGGTTCGACTCGGCCGCACGGGGCTCGAGATTCCGGACATCGGCTTCGGGGGGAGCCGGCTTTCGGGAGACGAAGCGCTGGTGCGCCACGCCCTCGAGCGCGGGGTCACCTACTTCGACACCGCCGAGGGCTACACCGGCGGCGACTCCGAGACGACCCTCGGCAAGGCCCTCGAGGGCGCGAGGGACCGGGTGACGATCGCCACCAAGGTGCAGGCATCGGCGACCGCCACCCGCGCCGAGATGATGGCGGCGCTCGAGGGCAGCCTGCGGCGTCTGCGCACCGACCACGTCGACGTCTACTTCCTCCACGCGGTCAACGCCGTGGAGCGCATCGCGAACCCGGAGTGGCCGGAGTTCGTCGCGGCGGCAAAGCGACAGGGAAAGATCCGCTGGAGCGGCATGTCGGGCCACGGTGGGCGGCTGGTGGCTTGCGTCGATCACGCCCTCGACCACGACCTCGTGGACGTGCTGTTGCTCGGGTACAACTTCGGTCAGGACCCGAGCTTCACCCAACGCTTTACCGAGGGCTTCGATTTCGTGGCGGTCCAGCCAGACCTGCCGCGGGTGATGCGCAAGGCGCGGAAGCAGGATGTGGGAGTCATCGCGATGAAGACCCTGAGGGGCGCCCGACTCAACGACATGCGGCCCTACGAGGCCGGCGGCGCGACCTTCGCCCAGGCGGCGTTCCGCTGGGTCCTCTCCGGCGACTACGCCGACGCGCTCGTGGTCACGATGAAGAGCCCCGAGATGGTGGACGAGTATCTGGTCGCCTCGGGCTCCGGGAGCTCGACCCGCCGCGATGGGGCGCTGCTCACCGCCTACGAGCGCAGCCAGGGCGGCGTCCAGTGTCGCTACGGCTGCGACGGCTGCCTCGACGCTTGTCCCGAAGGGGTTCAGATCGCCGAGGTGCTGCGCACGCGCATGTACGCCGAGGACTACGCCGACGTGCCCCTCGCCCTCGGCGACTACGACGCCCTGGGCGACGGCGCGGCGGCGTGCGTGGGCTGCGCGCACCAACGCTGCGCGGACGCCTGTCCCTACGGGCTCCCCATCCCGGAGCTCACGGTGCGGACGCACCGCCGCCTCGGCGCCGCCGGAGGTGCTTCGTGAACGGCGCCGAAGCACTGATGCAGACGGCCGTCGCGGCCGGCGTCGATCTCTGTCTCGCCAACCCGGGCACGACCGAGATGCCGCTGGTTGCAGCCCTCGACTCTGTGCGGGGAGTGCGCGCCGTGCTCGGAGTGTTCGAAGGCGTGTGCACGGGAGCCGCCGACGGCTACGCGCGCATGACGGGTCGACCGGCTCTCACGTTGCTCCACCTGGGCCCCGGCTTCGCAAACGGAATCGCGAATCTGCACAACGCCCGGCGTGCCCGGACCCCGATCGTGAACCTCATCGGCGACCACACCACCTGGCACCTGGGAGCCGATGCGCCGCTCACCTCGGACATCGAGTCCCTGGCGCGACCGGTGTCGGGCTGGGTCCATACGTCGGCGTCGGCGAAGTCGCTTCCCGGAGACCTCGCCGCAGCGGTCGGAGCGTCCTTCGGACCGCCGGGTCGCGTGGCGAGCCTGATCGTGCCCCAGGACTGCCAGTGGGACGCGTCGCCCGGGCCCGCGCCCGTTCCTTCGCGCACCGGGTGGGCCGCCCCGGACGAGACGGCGGTCGCCGCCGCCGCCGAGGCGCTGGGTGGCGACGCGCCTGCGGCTCTGCTGCTCGGCGGACGGGCCCTCGACGAGCGGGGCCTCCGCGCCGCCGCCCGGATCGCGGCGGCGACCTCGTGTCGCGTCCTGCACGAGACCTTTCCCGCGAGGCTCGAGCGCGGGGGGGATCTGCCGAGCTTCGATCGCCTGCCCTATTTCCCGGAGCAGGCGATCGAGGCCCTGTCGTCCCTGGAGCACCTGGTGCTCGCCGGTGCGCGCGATCCCGTCTCCTTCTTCGGCTACCGGGACGTGCCGAGTCGGCTCGCGCCGGAACGCGCGCCGGTGCTCGAGCTCGCCGCCGCCGCGGACGACGCGCCCCTTGCTCTCGAGGCACTGGCGGAGCGCCTCGGCGCAGCCGTCGCCGTGCCGGCGCCGGCTCGTGAGCGAATCGCGGCGCCCTCGGGCGCGCTCAGCGCCGGGTCCCTGGGGCAGGCGATCGCTGCCCTGCAGCCCGAGGGTGCGATCGTGATGGACGAGGCCGCGACCTCGGGCCTCGCCTACGCCGCCTTTGCGGCCGCCGCACCGCGCCACACCACACTGTCACTGACCGGCGGCGCGATCGGTCAGGGTCTGCCCTGTGCCGTCGGCGCCGCGCTCGCCTGCCCGGATCGCAAGGTGATCGCCTTTCAGGCCGATGGCAGCGGCCTCTACACCGTTCAGTCGCTGTGGACCATGGCCCGTGAGGGGCTCGACATCGTGACGGTGATCTGCGCGAACCGCGCGTACCGCATCCTTCAGGTGGAGCTCGCCCGCGCCGGCATCGCGGAGCCCGGCCGACAGGCCCTGGGCCTGACGGACCTCTCCCATCCCACGATCGACTGGACGGCTCTCGCCCGGGGCTTCGGCGTGCCCGGGCAGCGCGTCGAGAGCGCCGAGGCCTTCGCCGAGGCCTTCGAGCGCGCCATGGCCGAGCCCGGACCGTGCCTGATCGAGGCGATCCTCTCCGCTTAGCACCCTGCCAGCGCTCGACGGCCGCGCCGGCGCGTCGGATCAGCCGCGGGCGCGTAGGGCGCGAAGGATCTCGTCGTCGTCGGGGAAGCGCCCCTCGCCGTGCTTCGAGAACACGAGCTCACCGTCGGCGACGACGTCGAAGATGCCATCGTCGCCGCGAATCAGCTCCGCATCGATCGAGAGATCCCTGGAGATCGCGGCCGCCAGACTGGAGGCCCGGGGCAGGTAGTTTCAGCGCCCGCAGTAGGTGATGGCGATGCGCATGGGGCGTCCTCCTTCGGAGCGGGGGTCGTCGCCGAAGGTACCAGCCGGCGAGGGCCAGTGCCTCGCCGGGCGCCGGCTTCAGGCGATTCCCGTGGCGAGGGCTGCGCCGACGATGAGGAGGAGTCCCCCGACCAGGCGTCGAAGACCGCCCATCGTGGTCTTGTGGAGCAGCCGCTTTCCGAGGAAGGCGCCGGCGAAGGCGGCAGCGGTCGTCGTTGCGACCAATCGCCAGGGGATCGCCTGGGCTTCGGGCGCGTCGCGGAGCAGGGCGAAGCTCCAGCCGTAGACGAGCAGTCGCGCGCCGTCGACCAGGAGGGCGAGCACGGCCTGGGTCGCCGCGAAGCGGGTCGGGGAGAGGCCGAGGGGGGCGAGGAACGCCGCGCGGAGGGCGCCCTGATGACCCGAGAGGCCTCCGAAGAAGCCGGAAAGGGCGCCGCCGACGGGAAGCCAGCGCGCCGGTGCCCGGGCATCGCGCAGCTTCGGCACGAGCTCGAAGAGCGAGAAGCCCAGGATGAGGACCCCCATGACGAGCTTGACCGGTGTCACCCGGGCGGAGCGACCGAGGATCTCCCAGTCGAGGAGCGGCATCTGGCTGGAGAGCGTGCTGAGGAGCCAGGCGCCGGCGAAGGCGGCGACCACGGCAGGCAGTCCGAAGCGCAGGATGACGCCGCGGTGCGCGTCCCCGGCGAGCAGACCCACCTTGAACAGATTGTTCGCGGCGTGGACCAGCGCCGTCGACGCGACCGCGACCTGCATCGGTAGGAAGAGCGCGAAGGCGGGCATGAGCAGGGTGCCGAGCCCGAAGCCGGTGAAGAGCGTGAGCAGGGAGACGCAGAACGCGAATCCCGCCAGGACGACAGTGGCTGTCACGGTCGGATCGGGTCCAGCCGCACCGCGATCGAGTCGGCGCTGTCGACGAGCAGGGAGCCCACCCACCAGTCGCGAAAACCGTACTTCTCGCGCAGAAGCGCGCGAAGGTGCGCGTGGGCGGCGTCGCCTTCGGCGACTAGGGCCCGGTAGCGCTCCGAGCTCTCGGGCAGGACGAGGGTCACGATCGGGTTCTGCCCGACGTCGACGAACCAGCCGTTCGTGGGTGTGCCGGCTTCGAGCCAGAGCCCGGTGTCGTCCCGGGCGTACCAGACGTGGGTGCTGCGAACCTCCCCTTCCGGGGTCGTGGTCTCGATGACGGCGACGCCGTCGGATTCGAGCACCCACCCGGTTACGCCCATGAGGACCAGGAGGAGCAGGCCGAGGCTCCCCAGGGCGATTCGAGTCACGCGCGCGCGGGCCATCCTCGCGACCTCACTCCGCCGCTCGAAGGCGGAGGCCGTGGAGGACGAGGACCGTGCAGACGAGAGGTGCGACGACCCCCGCGACGGGAGAGAGCTGCAACAGCCCCTCGGCCCAGGGGGCCGCCTCGAAGCCGGCGCCGACCAGGATCGGCTGACTGGCGCCCAGAACCGCCGAGAAGAGGGGGATCGCCCAGTTGGCGTAGGCACCGACGACTCCCGCCCAGTACGCCCAGGGTGCGGCGCGCTCGGAGAGCTGGAGACGCGGCCAGGCGAGACCGAGCACCATGAGGAAGATGCCGTTCACCACACCCTCGACGTGGGCGGAGACGCCCATGCGCGGATTGGCGAGGCCGTAGGCCACGAGTCCGGTCATGAGTGCGAGCAGGAAGAGCGCGAACCCGTGGCGAAGCAGGCGACGTTCCCGATCCATGGCACCTCCGCGCGATCGACGATCCCGTGGTCGCACTCTACCCGGCCAGATGGCTCGCGTGCTCCTGCGCGCCTGCGCGCGGCGGGTCCGGTCGGGTGAACCACCAGGCCCAGGCGATGAGGACCGGCTGGAAGGCGAGGCGGACGAAGTTCAGCGCCCCCAGTCCTTCACTGGCCCCGCCGATGGGGATGTCGTGGACCGCGACGTGGATGTTGGCCGGGAAGACGGCGACGAGCAGTGCGACGGTTGCCCATGCCGCCAGCACGCGGGTCCGCGGGATCACCACGCCGATTCCGCAGGCGATCTCGGCGACGCCCGACAGAGCGATGAGGAAGTGATGCGCCGGCAGGTAGGGGGGCATCATCGGCAGGTAGAACTCGGGGTCGAGGAAGTGATTGACGCCCGCGAAGACGTAGAACGCGCCCATCGCGTAGAGCATCACTCGCTTGATCAAGCTCATATCGTCCCTCCGGTGAGCACCCGCTCGAGGTCCTCGGCGATCTCTTCGAGGGCTCGATCCGCCGCGGGGACTGCCCCCCC
>CALDCK010000124.1 GCA_937937315.1 uncultured bacterium | reverse complement strand
ACCGGATGCACCGCGTCCACCAGGGCCCCGGCGACCAGGAAGTCCGCAATCCGCGCCTTGCCCTCGCGATCGACGAGGATCTTCGTGACTCCCAGGTTCCCGTGCACGACGCCCTCGGCGTGGGCGTACGCGACGGCGTCGAGCACCGGCATCAACGTCGCGGCGATCTCGCTGGGGAGCCGACCTCGCAGCGACGAGAGATTCCCGCCCTCGATATAGCCCCGGGAGATGAAGCAGGTGTCACCGTCCCGGTGGAAGTCGAACACCGGAACGATGTGGGGATGCCCGAGCCGACGCGCCCTTCGGCAGGCGGCGCGCATGCGTTCCTGGCGCCCCCGGTCGGCTGCAAGGTCGGGCTCGAGGATGCGGAGCACGACGCGCTCCGCGAGATCCGCGTCTTCGGCGACCCAGACGTGGCTCGCGCCCTCCGGGTCGAGGGCCCGAAGCAGTGTGAAGCGGCCGAGCAGGACCTCGCCCTCTGCGAGGCCCGCACTCATGGCGCCTCCTCCTCCTGGGGCTCGGACTCGGACTCGTCGGCGGTCGGCGACTCGAGTGGGGGCTCGGCCTGCTCGGGGATCTCCTCGGGAGCCGCATCGAGGACCTCCACGGGCCGGTCGATGTGGGCGTCGAGGTCGCTGAGTACGCCGGTCTCCGCCTCGTAGAGCGTCCTCAGCAGGCGACGCCACTCTTCGTACTGCTCGTCGACGGATCCCGTGATCCGGTGGGTCGTACCTTCCGTCTCGACGACCATCGGCGCCACCTCGGCGTCGAAAGAGGTGTCGAGCTCCTCGAGGGTGGCGCGGTGGAGGTCGGCCTCGGCGCCGTACTCCTGGGCCTTCGTGTAGAGCTGTGTGACCGCCAGGCCGCCGAGGATCACGATGGCCTCGGCCGCCCCCGAAGTGTCCGCGCCGGCCATCGCCCCCCCGACGACGGCAGCGATCAGGACGGGGATCGCCACGATGGACGCCACCTTCCTGCGCTGGGCCTTGCGATACATGATGGCTTCGTTCCTCGAGTGCTCGCGCCAGTTCAGATACGACTCGGTCATTCCACTACAGAGGCCCTCGTAGTGACCGTTGAGCGTATCCACGAACATCGCCTCGCTGGCACGCGCCTGCATGATCCGATCGAGCATGGGGTCGCCGTGGGCGGGGAGCCGCACGGGACGCAGCAGATCCTCCTCGTCGGGCTCGAGGTATCCGCTGAAGGCCTCGGGGGCGAACTCTTCGGCGAAGCGGAGCGAGGCCACGGTCCGGATCGTGTGGAGCTGCTCGGGCGACAGATCGTCGCGCGCCTCCGCCAGATCGTTGGCGATCGTGTTGAACATCCGCTGGTAGGGATCCTCCTCGACGCCCTCGTAGTAGTCGAACTCGCGGGTCTCGAGCTCGTAGCGCTTGTCGAGCCAGACGAGACGGGTGGCGTCCGTCGCCTCTACGTCGAGGAGGAGCTGATCGCCGTCGGACTCGACGATCTCGACCCGCAGGGTCAGCTCGATCGCGCCATTCTCGCGCGGTGCGAGAAACACGTCGCCCCACTGCTTCGAGCGCTGCAGCGTGATGCGGAGGAGACACGGCAGGTAGTAGGCCTCGGCGCTGCGAATTCCGGCATGGACCCGCTCAGGGATCTCCTCGTCGCTCGGCGGTAGACCCGGGTCGAAGACGAGGAGGCCGACGTCGAGCCGCGACTCGTCGCGCAGATGCGGCGACGCCTCGACGACCGTGGCTTCTTCCGCATCCCGGGCGCCGAGAGTCGCGCAGCCCGCTCCGAGGAGCAGGATCGTGAGCAGGAGGCTCGACTTGAGAAGGGCGTGCATCGGGACCGAGCCTACCTCGGACGTCCGCCGTACTTCCGGCACTCGGTCTCGAGAGCTTCGCGCAGCTCGGGATCGGACTCGGACCGTGCGGCCTCGCAGATCTGACGCCGGAAGATGTCGGTGTCCGTACCGGGGCCTGGCCCCGATCCCGTCGGAGCCTGCCCCGACCCGGATGACTCACCGGGCGTCGAGGAGCTGGGATGCCCACCCCCCGAGGCGTGCTCGCCCTCGCCCCCGGCATCGCCGGTGCCCTCACCGCCGGCGGATTCGGAGCCCTCCCCGCCTGCGCCGGACGCCGAGCCCGACGCCGAGCCGTCTCCGCCCCCGGGCAGGCCGCCCGGTGTGGGGAATCCTCCGGCGCCGCCGTCCCCGTCGCGCCCCCGATCCTGTCGGGCCTCCTCCAGAATGCCGTCCACCGTGCCCATGACCTCCTGGATCTGGGCCTCGATCTCCCCGGCGCGAGCCGCGCTGCTCCCCGGTGCGCTTCGGGCCCCTCCCGGGTCTCCTCCGGAAGCCCCGGAGCCGCTCGGGGCGCCGGCCTCGGAGCCCGGGTCGCCACGATCCGAGCCCGCGGACCCCGCCGAGGGCTGCCCCTCACGCGCCTCCGATCCCGAGGCCTCTCCGTCGGCGGAGGAGCTCTCCGCCCCGGACGCCTCGCTGCCGGCGGAGGAGGGCTCCGCCCCGGATGTCTCGCCGTCGGCGGCGGAGGGCTCTGCCCCGGACTTCCCGCCCTCGGCGGAGGAGGGCTCCCCTCCGGGCTTCTCGCTGCCTGTCGAGGAGGGCTCCGCCCCGCTCGGCTCCCCCTCCCCGGAAGAGGGCTCCGAGCCGGCGCGCTCGGCATCCGCCGAGGAGGGCTGCGCCCCCGAGGACCCCGACGCACCACCCGGCCGACCTCCCGATGGAATCTGCGATTCCTTGGAGCTCGGCGGCGGCGAGGTCGGCGGCGGCTCTGAGGTGGCGCACGCCCCGAGAACCAGGAGTGCGCACATCGCCATGGCGAACGCTCCGAGCGTGAGAGGCGAGCTCCTCATCGTTCCTGGTCCGGGCATCCGCGTTCGGACCCTCACGGGCGGTGTCGTCATGATGAGCCCATCCAGCAGGATATTCGCTCGATCTTCGTGCGTCGAGGGTTCGACGATCCAGGCCCGCCGATGTTCACCTCGATCTTCTCGAATCCGCGTCGGAGGCGCCGGAGAGATGCCAGGCGAAGCCCCGAGAACTAGAGTCGGATCGAGCTCACCCGGACGTAGTGGATTCGAGCCCTGCCGCGTCTTCGGCCCCGATCCGCCGAGGCATCGGGGTGAAGCCGTCGTCGGTGGAGCGTCGGGACGCAGGGCGGTGCTTCGCCCCGGGAAAGAGATCCGAGGGCTCCCGGAGACGAAGGGGTGCCCAGGGGGAGGAGACGATCTGTCGCATTCGAGCATCGAGACCCTGGTGACCGGATACGGGTTGATCGAGGGCCCGCGCGTGGACGCGGAGGGCAGGCTGTACTTCAGCGACGCGCTCCGCGGCGGCGTCTACCGTCGCGACCCGGAGGGCCAGATCGAAACCGTGGTGCCGAAGCGACGCGGCGTCGGTGGCATCGCCCTGCACGCCGACGGCGGCATCGTGATCTCCGGACGGGACATCTGTCACGTCCGCGACGGCGAGTCTCGAACGATCTTCCGGCGCGAGGACATCCCCGGCTTCAACGACCTCTTCACCGACGGCGCGGGACGCATTCTCGTCGGGTCCCAGCGCTTCGATCCCTTCGCTGCGAAGCCGAAGGATCTTCCGGGCGAGCTCTACCGCCTCGGACCCGACGGTGAGACCGAGCAACTCTACGCCGACGTGGGCCTCACCAACGGCATCGGCTTTTCGCCGGATGGGAAACGCCTCTATCACAGCGACAGCTCCAACGGTCACGTGATCCTCCACGACGTCGCTGCCGACGGAAGCGTGGGCAATCGGCGGGTCTTCGTCGCCTCCGAAGGAGGCGCCCCGGATGGTCTCGCCGTGGACGAGGCCGGAACGGTGTGGGTCGCGATCTACGGCGGAGGCTGCGTCGACCGCTACACCCCGGATGGCGCCCTCGACCGCCGGGTCGAGGTCCCGGCCCGATCCGTCGCGAGCGTCTGCTTCGGCGGGGCCGACGGTCGCGACGTCTACGTCGCGACGGCGGACAACCTGGATGACGAGAGTCTCGGGGGCTCGGTCTTCCGCATGCGGGTCGACGTCCCCGGACTCCCCGCACCCCTGGCGCGCGTATGACCTCCCAGACACGCTTCCAGAGCATCTTCCGACCGGGTCTCTTCGACGACCAGGTGATCCTGGTGACCGGCGGTGGATCCGGCATCGGGCGCTGCATCGCCCACGAGCTCGCCTCCCTCGGCGCCACCCCGGTGATCGCCGGGCGCCGCGAGGAGCCCCTGCTCGAGGTGGTGAAGGAGATCCAGGGTGTCGGGGGACGCGCCGAGCACGTGTGCCTGAACATCCGCGAGCGCGAGGCCGTCGACACCACCATCGCCGAGCTCGTGCAGCAGCACGGCCGTCTCGACGGCGTCGTCAACAACGCGGGCGGCCAGTTCCCGATCGAGGCCGGCGAGCTGAAGCCCAAGGGCTGGATCGCCGTCATCGACACGAACCTCAACGGCACCTGGTGGGTGACCCAGGCAGCCTACCGCCACGCCTTCCGGGAGCAGGGCCACGGCGCCATCGTGAACATGGTGGCCGACGTCTGGGTCGGAGCGCCGGGCATGGTCCACACCGGCGCCGCCCGGGCCGGGGTGATGAACATGACCATCACCCTCGCCGCCGAGTGGGCGCGAGAGGGCGTCCGGGTGAACGCCGTGGCTCCCGGACCGATCCTGACGAGCGGTCTGGGCAAGTACCCCGAGGAGATCCAGCGTCGCACCCTCGACGAAGCACGGACGACCCCTCCCGCCCGCCTCGGCACGGAGAGCGAGGTGTCGAGCGCAGTGGTGTACCTGCTCTCGCCGGCTGCGGCCTACGTCAGCGGTGAGGTGATGAAGGTCGACGGCGCGACCTCGGTCTACAAGGGCCACATGGTGCCCCTCGGAAACCACGCCGGAACACCGCGCTGGGACGGATTCCATCTGAAGCCGAAGCTGGGTGGGCTCTACGCCGACGAAGCGCCCAAGAAGGGCGGGTCGGAATGAAGATCGGCTATGTGAGCGCTGCCGCCGGTCAGCCCGCGACGACCCTCGACGACATCGTCGCAGAAGTGAAGCGGGTCGAGGCCGAGGGCTTCGCCTTCTACGTCGTCCCCAGCATCTTCAGCCTCGACGCCGTCGGGATGCTCACCGTCGCGGGACGGGAGACCGAGACGATCGAGCTGATCCCGGCGGTGGTTCCCGCGCCCCCGCGGCATCCAGCGGCTCTCGCCCAGCAGGCGCTCACGGCCCAGGCGGCCAGTCGAGGACGATTCACCCTCGGCGTCGGGCTCTCTCACCGCGCCGTCATCGAGAACATGTTCGGCCTCTCCTACGCGCGGCCGGCGCTCCAGATGCGGGAGTATCTCTCGGTCCTCGTGCCGCTCCTCGAGGGGCGGCCCGCGGACTTCGACGGCGACCTCTACCGCGTGCACGCCTCCCTCGACGTGGCCGGTGCGGAGCCGGTCTCCGTGCTGGTCGCGGCCCTGGGGCCGCGGATGCTCGAGGTCGCGGGCGAGCTCGCAGCAGGGACCTCGACCTGGATGACCGGTCTCCGGACCCTCGAGAGCCACGTCGTGCCCGGGATCCGCCGCGCCGCCCAGGCCGCCGGGCGCTCGGAGCCGCGGGTCCAGTCGTCGGTGCCGATCGCTCTCACCTCCGACCCGGGAGCGGCCCGGGAGGTCTGCAACCGGACCTTCTCGATCTACGGAAAGCTCCCCTCCTATCGGGCCATGCTCGACCGGGAGGGTGCGGAAGGCCCGGGGGACGTGGCCCTCGTCGGCGGAGAGACGGAGCTTCGCGAGGGCATGCGCCGCTACCGCGAGGCCGGCGTGACCGACTTCGCTCCGAGCGTGTTCCCGGCGGAGGAGGGCGCAGTCGACCGCACCCTCGCATTCCTCCGAGGCGAGCTCTGACGCGCCCTACCCTGTCGCTTCCACGGCAGCCGGAGACCCGTCCGGCCCGGCTCGCCAGAACCCGCCCGCTCGGGCTTCGAGGAGACCATGTCCAAAAAGATCATCATCGCCGGCACCATCGACCTCAGCGACCCGTCCCGGCGCGAGGAGGCCCTGGGGATCGCCCAGGAGCTCCAGCAGAAGACCCGCGACGAAGAGCCCGGGTGTCTGGCCTACGTGTTCGCCGCCGACCCCTGCGTCGAGGGGCGGATCTGCGTCCACGAGCTCTGGGAGGACGAGGCGAGCCTCGCCGCTCACTTCGAGCACCCGAACTACCTCAACATGCGCAACGCCCTCGGCAAGATCGGCCTCGGCGGCGCCGACACCCAGAAGCACCGCGTCGACCTGAGCGAGCCGGTCTACGACTCGACGTTCACGCCCCGGGCCGACTTCTTCTCGGAATCGGACTGAGCGGAATCGCCCGCCGATGTCACAGCCCCGCTTCAATCACATGGAGCTCACCCTCCCGAAGGGCGCCCTCGCCGAGCATCGCGCCGAGATCGCGGCCTTCCACCGCGATCTCTTCGACTGGGAGGCCCTCGACGTTCCGATCCTGAAGCAGACGGGCCTGCTGCTGCGTACGGATCCGGAGACGAGCCAGTTCATCCTCCTGACCGAGCAGCGCGAGGCCCTGAGCTCCCCGGGCTACGACCACCTGGGGCTGCTCTACGACACCCGGGAGGAGGTGGACGCGCTGCTCGAGAAGGCCCGCGCCTGGCAGGAGCGCGATGGGCGCGTAGAGATCAAGGAGTACGAGGACCTCGAGACCGGCGGCGTCACCGTCCACGCCTTCTACGTCCGTTACCTGCTCCCCATCTGGCTCGACGTCCAGACGATCACCTACGCAGAGGGCTCGCAGCCCGCGAAGTGCTGGGTCTACGCCTGAGCCCGATGTCGGACCTCACCCGTCCCTGCGGAACCTGCGGCTTCGCCGTCGAGACGCCCGTCGCCCGGCTCTCGGCCGCCACCCTGGGCGTGTTCAGCGACGCGCGCTTCCCCGGCCGCTGCGTCCTGGTCCTCGACCACCACGCCGAGCACTTCGAGTCTCTCGCGCCCGACGTCGCATCGCGCTTCATGGCCGACGCCCAACGCGCAGCGCGTCTGATCCGAAGCGTCACCGGCGCCCCGCGCATCAACTACGTGATGCTCTGCAACCAGGTGCCCCACCTCCACCTGCATCTCTTTCCGCGCGGCGGCCCGGGTGACTCGAATCCCCGGGTGTCGCCCTGGGAGCTCGCCGAGCTCGAGACCCCGATGGCCGCCGACGAGCTCGAAGCCCTGCGCGAACAGCTCGACGCGGCGCTGGCCGAACATCCCTGACGCTGCTTCGGCGCAGGGCGCTCGCGCGGCTCAGGGTCCGAGCGTCAGGATGATCGTCTCCGCTGCCTCGAGCGCCAGCGGGAAGACCTCCCCCGCCGCTACGTGCTCGCGCAACGTCGTACGAGAACCGGTCCGCGGATCCCAACGCACGAGACCACTGCCAGCCCGCGCGAAACGGAGCGCGGTGCGGTGCGGACTCCAGGATTCGTTGAAGATCAGGATCACGTCACCGCCGGGCCCCCGCCGGCGCTCGAGGGAAACCTCGAGTGCTGCGCTCGCCGGCGGCCCGACCACCGCGTTCTCGACGTGCTTCTCGAGGAGCGCGGCGAGGCGCTCCACATCCGGCACCCGGATGACGCCTTGCGCGAGCCGCTCGGTCGCCGCGCGGACGCGGCGGTCGCGAGCCTCGGCGTCTCGGAGCCCCGGAGCGCGATAGGGCAGCACTCCCAGGGCCAGCACCGGAGTGCCGGCCTCGACGATCGCGGCGATGCTCTCCACGAGCTCCGGCTCCGCGACGTCCATCGGATCGAGGAGCAGCGCCGAGTAGGTTCGCGCGCCGACGACCAATCCGCCCGGCGTCGGACGCGCACCAGCGAGCATGCGGCGGCTCACGCGATCGTGGACCAGGCCCCGGGCGCGCAGAGCGCGGGTCGGCGCGGACTCACCCGAGCGGGGCGAGATGCGCCCGACCTGGAGACTCGCCGCATCGGAATGACTCGCGTCGGCGTGGAGCCAGGCGACCTCGGCGGAAGGCTCCCCGCGACTCATCGCCAGGGACAGACGCGCGAGGAAGCGATTGAAGTCGGGCAGCTCGGCGAGGGCCTCGGCGTCGAAGCGCGAGGTCATCGGCAGCGGACCGGCGAGAATGCGCCCGAAGCCTCCGCTGAAGGGATACCAGGCCTCCCCGTCGGCGCGGGTATAGGGCTGGGGAACGCCGTGGAAGGCGAGCCGATTGATGCCGGCGGAGTAGGCGCGTCCCGCGAGCATCCGCATCTCGTCCTCGGACAGGCGGGTGCCGAGCAGGCGCAGGGTGATGAAGGACTCCGAGGAAGCCCAGCGGCGGTCGGCCACGTGAGCCGCCGAGGCCGCCAGCTTGAGAAAGTCGAAGCTGCCCCCGCCGAAGAGCGCCTCGGACTCGGGCACGTCGGCGCGGGCGTAGGTATCCAGGTAGTCGCCGTAGCCGCCGTGGGCCTGGAGCCGCAGGGCGAGACCGCGGCTGTGGGCCCACTCGACGAAGCGGCCGACGAAGCGCTCCTCGAAGAGCATGCGGCGCACGGCCTCGTAGTCCTCGCGAATCCGCTGCGCCCTCTCGGGCACCGGGGCGAGGTAGAGGGGGCCGCCCCCTCGGCCCAGAAGATCGATCATCTCGCCGTACTTCGATTCGCCGCCCTTCCGGAAGACGAGGGGCAGGTGCGGGAGAAGGTCGTAGCCGGTGCGCTCCCGGAACGCCGTGAGGAGCCCTCCCGTGAAGGGCAGCTCCCCCATCAGCTCGAAGCTGTCGACGAAGGCCTCGCGCACCCGCCCCGGCTCGAGGGCGTCGAGGAGCGGGTCCGCATAGCCGTCGATCAGGGCGTCGGCCCCGCTCCGGGACAGGTGATCCACGACGCGCGCGTCGGCCTCCTGGCCCGGAAAGGCGCCGCCCATGACGAAGTGCTCGGTCGCGTTCTCGTAGAGGGCGAAGATCCGCCATCGACCTTCCGGGACGTCCCAGGCGAGCTCGTCTCCCGTCCCGGCCCGGGCGACGACGCGAACCTCCTCGAGGGTTGGGATTCCGCGGCGCACCTCACCCAGACGCCCGGCGAGCACCGCCACCCGCTGCACCTCGGGATCGGGAGGCCCGAGAACGTCGAGCACCCACTCCACGGCGCGGCGGTAGCTCTGGTCCGGCGCCGCCGGCAGCGGCCCGGTGAATCGGGTCGGGCCTTCGACATCGACCGTCCCCATCAGGAGCTGCCGCTCCGCATGGGCCTTCCCGATCGGCAGCCCGCCGGGCCAGCCGCTTCCCAGCGTCAGATCGAAGTCGAGACCGATGCGAGCGGCGGCGGCGGCGGCGGCTTCCA